>DASPXI010000021.1:0-27428 GCA_035637335.1 Acidimicrobiia bacterium | reverse complement strand
TCGCCGGTGAGGTCTATGACGGGCGCGGCCGGCACCTGCCCGCCGGTACTCGCGTCGAGTCGTACGTTGGCAGTACGCGCTGTGCTGTCGGATCGGTACGACGCACTGGCAGCTTCTCCGGGTACCTCCTGGCCGTGGCCGGACCGGAGGCGGTCGCGGAATGTGCACGCGGAGCAACGTTGACGTTCCGTGTCAACGGACGGCCCGCCGTGGAGACCACGGTCAACGCGCCCGGGCGTCGTGACCTGTTCGACCTGACGGTGCGGTGAGACCGCGACGCGTTCGCGCGCGGACACATGGTCCACCGATTTCCTTCGCATGCTCGTTAGGGTCGGCGCATGGCACGCCCCAGCTCTGGGGCACGTTCGCACACGCCGCGGCCTCTGCCGCCGCGCGCCTACCACGACCCGTGGCACTCCGAGCGCAATGGGTGACCGGGACCCACTCCGTCCTCTCCGCGAGATGCAAACGTTCGTCGCCCGAACGTTGCTGTCGTTGGCGCACCGGGTTCAGCACACCGGCCTGCAAAATCAACTCGGTGAGCAGCTCCGCCGTGTCAACCGGTGGGTGCTCCGCATGGCCGGCCAGACCCGAGAAGCTGCGCCTCAGGTCGCCTTCCCCCGGATCGAAGTGCCGGCGTGGTGGCGGCTGCTCGAAGAGTTCGAAGGCGCCTACGACCAGTGGGCTGCGTCGTTGCCGGACAACTGGCGCCGCCTTTCCATGACCGAGCTCGAGGCGGTGGCGCGCACGATGGAGCGCACCGGTTGGGTGCTCGCGTGGGTTCCTCGTGAAGACGTCGTGCGGGAGCTGATCGAGTCAACGGATCAACATGGTGCAAGCGGTCGTCTGCTCGCGCGCCAGGACGACGTCCTGGGCGACTTGAGGAAGAGCCTTGGCGAAGTGACGGATCCTGCGCTCGCCGATCTGTCGGTCGCGCTCCACCAGGGCATTCGCTCGTACGAATGGGGTTATGCGTTTCCCGCGCAGGCCATCGCCGCCGTCGTCCTGACCGCACTGATCAAGCAGCAACTCGACGCGGGTGATGGTGCCGAGTCCCCGTTGCTCACATATCGAAAGAATTCGTTGCTACGCGCCGGCGGCACCGCGCTCAACAACTACTGGCCGAAGCCCGGGGATCCGGTGCCTTCCTTGTTCCATCCCTACGCGACGGCGCACCGCTTCGACCTGACGCTCTTCAACCAGACGAACGCGCTGGCGGGCTTGATGCTCGGCGTCAGCTTCCTTCGCGACCTCCAGGCCGTCGCCGACAAGGAGTGACCAGGCGCCGCGGCGGAACGTGCTCAGGCGGGCGCCCCCAGCTCGTCCAGCAGAGCTCTGGCTTCTCTCAGGTCAGCAGTCGAGAAGCCTTCGGTGAATCCCTCGTAGGCGTCGCTCAGCAACCTTTGAGCTTCTTCGCTCTTGCCTTGCTCGTGCCAGAGCCGTCCCAGCCTCAGCGCGGCTCGCAAGCGCATCATGGGCGCTTCCACTTCCGTTGCGGTGTCCAGTGCTCGTTGGAACCAGGATTCAGCTTCCGCGGCCTTGTCGCGAGACACGGCGAGCAGCAGGTCGCCTTTGAGCTGGAAGAACTCTGACCACAGGGTCTGCCCTGTGCCTTGCGTTGCGATCTCGACCGCTTCATCGAGCAAAGGCAACCCGTCCGCGGGCCGTCCGGCCAAGCCACAAACCCCTGCCTGGAGATGGAGAAGCGAAGGCCAGAACACGGGTGGCGTATTCAAGCGTTGGTAGTCGTTCATGGCGTCTTCGATCAGGGCCAGACCCTCGTCAGCCGAACCCATCCCCGCCAGTGCGGCGCCGCGCAGGCACGAGCCGACCGCCCGCCAAACCTGGAACTCGTGCTCCTCGGCGATGTGCAAGACGGCCTGCGCGCACACGTGAGCGCGCTCTTCCTCCCGCTTCCAGAGGTGCACCAGTCCGGCATGAAAGTGCGCGTACGCCATGGTCGGAGGGTGGCGCAGCCTTTTCGACGGATCTATCGCTTCGTTACCTCGATCAGCAGCGCGATCTGGGAACCCGAGCATCCACAACACCAACGCCGACGTGGTCAAGCACGCCACTCCGGCGTTGTTACCTAGCTGGAAGCGCCCTAGGCCGTGCCGCACCGGGTCATACGCGGCAATCCCTTCCTCCAAGTGCTCCATGCCATCCTGGAGACGCTCGACCATGGCGAGACTGGCCCCGATCACCAAGTGCCCTTCGACTCGCGCGTTCTCGTCGTCATAGCGCTCGGCCAGGCTCAGGATCTGCTCTCCCGTCCGAGCGCCTTTCTCGAAGTCCGCCCGATAGATGTAGAACGTCGAGAGTCCACGCAACACCGGGAGCAGCTGGGGTACCTCTCCTTCCCCTTCGCACAGCTCCAGGGCGCGCGTGAACGCATCCTCGACCTCTTGCGTGTAGCCCTTCAAGGTGAGCAGCACCCGCGCCAAGCTCGTCTGGAGCGTGATCTGCTGCAGTACACGTTCGGGCGTGGACGGTGTGGAAGAGAGAAGCTCCAGTAGATCCGTAGCAAGGGAGACGGTCGCTGGTACCAACCACGTGTGTCGTACAGCAGCCACAGGCTGTCGGTGAACTTGCCGAGCTGCTCGAAGTTCCTTTCGGCAACCCAGTAGCTCCATGCGGTGCGGATGTTGTCGAGGTCACCGACCATCTGCTTTGACGCTGCTTCTCGCTCGTCCCCCGTCAGACGGTCCCACTGGTGCTTGGTCCAGTCGGCGAAATGTGCAGCGTGGGCGCGGCGGGCGGCTGCACCCAACTCGGGATCCTCGTCCAGCCGGGCCGTCGCGAATTCGCGGAGCGTTTCCAGCATCAACAGGCGCGATCCACCGTCGTCGTGATCGGTGCGCCGTATCAGACTCTTGTCCACGAGCGAGCAAAGTCCGTCGACGACGTCGATCTGTTCCAAGCCTTTGACCCGGCTCGCCACCTCTTCCACCGCCTCGAACGTTGCGCCGGAGAACACCGAGAGCAGCTCGAACAGCCGCTGCTCGTCCGGGTCGAGCATCTCGTAACTCCAGGCAATTCGTGTCGCGCAACGTCTGCTGCCGGACGGGCGCGTCGCGTGCGCCGCCCCGCAGCAGCTTCAACCGGTCCCCGAGCCGCTCGACGAGCGCCTGCGGTGAGAACAGCCCGAGCCGGGCCGTCGCGAGCTCGATCGCGAGGGGCAGCCCGTCCAACCCCACGCACAACTCGGCGACCGCCGGTGCATTCTCCTCGGTGAGTCGAAAATCCGGCTCGACCGCCTGGGCCCGGTCGACGAACAACTGGATGGCCTCGGAGTGCGCCAGCTGCTCGGCGGAGACGTGTCCCCCGTCGGTTTCGGGCAGCCCGAGCGGCGGGACGGGGAAGACGTTCTCGCCGCTCACGTGCAGCACCTCCCGGCTCGTCACCAGCTCCTTCAGCTCGGGGCAGTCGCGAAGCAGCTCGGCCATCGTGGGCGCCGCCGCCGTCACCTGCTCGAAGTTGTCGAGGAGCAGCAGCATCCTCTGCGTCCCGATCTGCTCCTTGAGGTCGTCCACGAGCGGGCGGTTGCTCTCTTCCCGCACGCCGATCGCTCGGGCCGTGACGGAGAGGACAGATTCGAGGTCGCGGCTCGCAGCGAGGTCGACGAAGTAGACCCGGTCGTCGAAGTCGTCACGCAGGTCGGTCGCCGCCTCGAGCGCCAACCGGGTCTTCCCCGTGCCGCCCGTGCCCACCAGGGTGAGCAAGCGCGCCCGCCCGAGGCGATCCTTGACCTCTTCGAGCTCGTGCGTGCGCCCGACGAAGCGGTCGAGCGCGGCCGGGAGGTTGCTCGGACCCGCGTTGAGCGCTTCTTCCGTCGGCGTCTCGAATCGCTCGCTGAGCAGCACCATCAAGTCGTTCTCGACGAGCTCGCGCAGCTCTCCAGGTGTGTCGAAGGGTTTGTAGGAAACCGTGTCGTCACTGCGAACGCGATCGAGAAGCTGGCCAAGCCCCGCTTCACGATCCGGCGCCGGCCGTTTGACGTAGATGAGCTTCGGCTTGCCACCCGAGAGCACGTATTCGTCCTCCAGGCCGGAGATCTCTTCGCCCGGCGCGACCCACCCGTAGCTCTGCCAGTAGATGCCGATGAAGATGTGACTCTGATCGAGGTAGGCGCGATAGAGATCGCGTGGCGGATGCGGTCGCGCACCGAGCTCGAACAGAACCGGGGCGAGGTGCAGCTTCCGGATGGCGTCGTTCGCCGCGGCACGTTCGTCGGCGAGCTCGCCGAGTGTGGAGCTGACGAACACCCGCAAGCGCTGATCGGGTGTGCGAATGACAGGGGCAGCCTGCCGAGCCGTCATCCCTCACCCCCTCGCAACACTGTGGAGACGATGGGACTCGAACCCACGACCCCCTGCTTGCAAAGCAGGTGCTCTAGCCAGCTGAGCTACGTCCCCGCGTGCTCCAGCATGCCATGCCGCAAGCGCGAGTCGACCGCCGAATCACGGGGTTATCGGCGCCGGCGTCGGCGCCGTCGCCCAAGTAGGAGCGCCGCAACCGCGCTGACCGCCGGCAACGCCAGGCCGGTGATGTCGATGACCGGTCGGATCCTGACACCGTCCGGTCCGACGTCGGCGATCGCGATGGTGCGGCTGCGGCCGAACCCGCCGCCGCCTCCGCCGCCGCCACTCCCCTCGCTGCCGTCGTCGGTTCCGACACCGGAGCCGCCGCCGAAGCCGCCGGCCGCGTACGTCTCGATGAGCGGGATCACCGTGCGGTCGCCCACGACGGTCGCCGGGCCGACGGCACCTTCGCCGCTCCCGGCGCGCTCGAGCGCGCGCGACACGTGCTCGGCGCCCCTAACGAAGCCGATCAGCCGGGCGCGATCCTCGGCGGCGTTCTGTCCCGTGGCTCTCTCCTCCACCATTGCCTCCTCTTCACGTGCGCGTCGTGCCCAGAGTGGCACCGACGCGCCGAATCCCCAACCGAACCTCGCGCTCGTCAGGTCGACGCGCAGCAACGCCAGCACTGACAGCACGAACACCACAACCGGACCGCCGGGCACCGTCACCCGGCGGCGGCGCAAGTGCACAGCGCCGACGAGTGGTGACCTCACGCGACCCGAACTCCTTCGAACGCCGCGGCCTTCACGCCGCGCCGCGCCAGCTCCGCGAGGAAGGGCACCGGCTCGACCAGAGCGGCGAGCCCGTGGACGCCACCCGCTGGGCCGTCGCGCGCGCCGAGCCCCTGCGCAGCGCCGGCCAAGCGCGCTGCTGCGACCGCGAGGACGGTCCCGGCGGCGACCGCGGTCCGGTCGATGACTCCGTAGACCATCGACTCGCGCACGCGACCGCGCCAGCCCCACACCTCGACGCGGGCCGACCCCCATTCCTCGTCGAGCGCCCGCCGGCCTGGCCAGGTAAGACGCCGAGAGGGCAGTTCGCCGATTCGAGTGGTGGCGCGAGCAATACCAGGGAAGGCCTGTACCAGCAACGCGATGCCCGAGGCCACGGGTTCACATTCGCGCGCACCGATCGGGTCGGGGAACCACACCAGCTCCGCCGTGCCGCGCCGCTCCTCGTGCCACGCGCCGTCGTGCCACTCCAGGGCCGGCTCGCGCCGGGCCTTACGAGCAGCGGCGAGACAAGCCGGGCCGGACACTCCCGAGCGCGCCACGTGGATCTCGTCGACCGAGTCGAGCGCGTCCGCCGCGTGCCGGGCCAGCACGTCGGCGAGCCCGGGTGCGAGCCCGCAGCTCGGCGCGAAGAGGACGCCCTCGTGGCGGGCTTGCTCGTCAAGGTCGAGTAGCGCATTGACGGCGTTCTCGTCGTCGATCGTCGACGTGAACGGCACACTGGCCTCGAGCGCGCGGCGCGCCAGCGCCACACCCGGCTCAGCCGGCAACGCGGCTGCGACCGCGTCGAGCCGGTCAGGCAAGACATCGTCGGGACCGAGATCGACCGCGTGAGCTCGATCACCGAGCGCATCTGCGAGCTCCTCGGCCCGCGCCGAACTCCGTCCCGTGATGAGCAGGGCATCGAGGCCTGGGCTGTCGACGAGCTGGCGAGCGGCGCGGATGCCGACCGCGCCGAGGCCGTCGAGCAGAACCGTGGTCAACGCGTCAGCGGAACTCGGGGCCGTCGAGCTCGCGCCAACCGCCGCTCGTGGGCGGGACGCCGCCCTTTCCCCGCAGCTTCACGAACCCACCGACCACGACCGCGATGGCGGCGACGATCAATCCGCGGCGCAAGGCCTTCATGGCCGGGAGTGTACGACGCGGTGTCAGGCCGGGCTCAGGCCGGCCCCGTGTACGTGAGGTACAGCACGATCAGCAAGATCGGCACGAGCACGTCGGCGGCGAATATCAAGCCGGCGTTTCCCGGCGCGAAGTTCTTGGCGACGACCATCTGCTTCACGTGCCCAACCGCGGCGCCGAGCAGGAAGATCGACGCCATGATGATCGTCGCCACCCAGAAACCTCGCCCGTACACGGGACACAAGACGCCGAGCACGCCCCATCCCAGATCGGCGACACCGACCTCCCACTGGAACGGGCTGCCGGGAGCCCAGCCGATCGACCGGGCCACGTCGTCCGCCTTGAGGAGGTGGCCCCGTCGCGCCGATTATGCCTGTCACGCCGACCAGGTAGACGAGCGCGTTGAGCAAGGTCGCGCGGTGGAACCCGGTGACCCCATGCTGGATCAGCTGAACGAGCTCAGCGATCGCGAACGCGACCACGGGCGTGAGCGCGGGCCACGCCGCCAGTACTCGCAGCGCGATCGGTTGAGGACATGCCGCGTCGTCCCGACTTCCCGAGGTCGCTACGACCGGAGCCTACGAGGTGAGCCTTGCGGAACCGGTGAAGCGCGGTGGCCATCGCCCAGATCACGGGGATCCTGCGCCCCTAGGCTGAGCCGCTCACAGGCCGACCCCGAGGAGTCAGTTCCGTATGAACAAAGCGAAATGCCGTGTCGTGCCGGTGCTGGTCGCCGCGACCACATTGCTGGCGCTCGTCGGCAGTGCCGGCGCTGCCGCCGGCGCTCCGGCCAAGGCGAAGAAGTCCTGCGAGCTTCTCATCCCTGCGGAGATCACGGCCGCCTTCGGCACGGAGTCTGGCGACGGCACGCAGAAGGGCAGCGACTGCACCTGGCGCGTCGGTGACCTCGTCGTCTCCCTCAACCTCACGACCAAGGGCGCCAAGTCCAGGTTCGAATCCCTGCGTGACCTCGCGGAGAAGGCCGGTGCGCAACCCCGGAAGGTCACGGGCGTGCGCGACAAGGCGGTCTACGCCGAGATCCAGTCCTTCAAGGAGCTGCTCGTGCTCAAGGGCAAGAAGTTCCTGTTCCTCCGCGTTCTCGACATCGCCAGCCCGACCGACACCGAGACGGCCAAGGCGGCATTGACCGATCTCGCCAAGAAGGCGGTCAAGCGCGTCTGAGGCGCCTTACCCAGCTGCGGGCGCTCAGAAGCGCGGCCGCGGTGGCCCGGTGGCGTACTTCCGCCCCTTCCACTCGATCTCGTGCCCGGTGTGTGCCAGCAGCATCGACCGCGCGAGCGCGCCCGCCCACACCGCGATCATCACCGGATGCAGCGGGATGGACCACATCGGGTCCTTGCCAACGCGCGAGGTGATCGCGCGCGTGCTCAGGATGAGGCTGACCTGCAGCGCCGGGAGCGTGAGCGCGCCACCCGTGGAGACGGCAGCCCCGAGCCGCAGGAACGGAAAAAGCAGAGCCGGGGCAACGATGCACAAGGCGGCCAGCGCGACACCAGGGCGGTGGGCGAGCCCCCCGTACGCGTTCTTCGAGAACCCGTCCCAGATCTCGCGGAAACCTTCGTACCAGCGCGTGTGCACGAACTCGGTGCCGTTGCGCAGGCCGACCCGGTGGCCGGAGGCCTTGACCGCCCGGGCCAGCTGCACGTCGTCGACGATGTGCTCCGGGGCGGCGGCGTGCCCGCCGGCGGCGGCGTAGGCGTCACGCCGCACCATGAGGAACGGCCCGAGCGCGATGGCCAGATCCGGGTGCGCCGGTCGCTCCATGAGCGCCGCGGGGAGGAGGGCGAGGAGGGCGTGGTTCACCATCGGCATGAGCACGACTTCGGCCACGGTGCCCGTATCGGTTCGCAGCAGCATCGAGACGAGCCCGAGCCTGTCGTCGTGGAGCTCTCCCGCGGCGCGGGACAGAGCGTCGGCGCTCAGGATCGTGTCGGCGTCGACGAAGCAGAGGACGTCACCCCGGGCGCGGGCGGCGAGCTGATGACAGGCCCAGTTCTTGCCCGTCCAGCCGTCGGGCCACGGGGCCCCGGGGATGACGCGCACGCGCGGGTCCCGGCCGGCGCGCCC
Source organism: Acidimicrobiia bacterium (assembly GCA_035637335.1). Taxonomy (GTDB): domain Bacteria; phylum Actinomycetota; class Acidimicrobiia; order IMCC26256; family JACDBD01; genus JALZAA01. The sequence continues at coordinate 19,126 of DASPXI010000021.1, read as the reverse complement.
GGCGGTGCCGTCGCTGGACTCGTCGTCGAGGACGATGACCTCGAAGTTCGGGTAGTCCTGCTCAAGGAGCGCCTGCACGCAGGCGCCGATGTTCGCTGCCTCGTCCCGGGCGGGGACCAGCACGCTGATGAGCGGCGCGTCCGCGGGCCAGCGGCGCGCCGGTGGCCGCCGCACGACCCGGATGTTCCAGAGGACGAGCCCGACCTGGACGATGAGCAGAAAGGTCAGGACCTCGCCGAGCAGGAGGCTCAATGCGTGCCGCCGGTGGCGCGGTCCCAGCCGGTGGCCTCCTCGATGCGCCGCATGCGGGGCTCGTCGACGGCGCGTTTGACGCCGGTCAGCGCGAACAGCGTGACCACGATGGCCATCGTCGCCGCGTGGCCACCGATCAGCGCGGCGGCCACGAACGAGCCGACGATGGCGACGATCACGGTGGGCAGAAAACGACGAGTGATCACGAACGTGGCACCGGCACCGATGCCGCCGATCGCGGCGGCGGGAAGGAGCAGCGCAATGCCGAATCCCCCGGCGGTGGCGACACCCTTCCCGCCCACGAACCCGAGCCAGATCGGGAACGCGTGTCCCGCGACGACGGCAATGCCGCCGAGGGTGAGCTGCCAAGTAGGTCGGTCGCGCAACGCGAGCCCGACGACGCCGCCCTTGGTGACGTCCATTAGAAACACCGCCACGCCCCACAGCGGTCCGACGACGTGATAGGCGTTGCGCGCTCCTACGTTCCCTTCACCGGCGACGCGGATGTCGATGCCGGCGACCCGCCGCCCGACCAGATAGGCGGACGGAATAGAGCCGACGAGGTAGGCGAGAACTGCGATCGTGCCGCCGGTGACCACGATCTCCATTGGTGATCCCCCCGCTCAGACGGCTGGATGTGGGGCTAGGTGGAATCGAACCACCGACCTCATCCTTATCAGGGATGCGCTCTCACCGACTGAGCTATAGCCCCGAAAAGGCGGAGGGTACCAGTCGACTCTGCGGTCCCGGCCCGGGGTTGGGCCAGAAAGCTAGTGTCCGTTTTGGGACGTCAGCGCTTCCCGGGGGCGTCTTCCTGGATGACCGTGACCTCGACGCCGCCGAACAGCTCGGCGAAGAGGTTGTAGAACGCGCACGCCAGGACGGTGGCGACGACCTGGATCGCGACCAGCACGAGCCCGACCAGGACCGTCCCCCGCAGCATCCCGGTGGAAAGGAAATGGAAGTCCTTCGACGACAGCAGGTCGCCGATGAACTTCTCGACGCTGCCGATCACGCCGAACGCGTCGGCGACCAACCACAAGAACGCGATCGACGTGACGATCACCGCCATCTCGCACACGTAGAAGCACAGCGAGATCTTCAGCGCCGACCACAGATCGATCTTCTTGATCGTGTGATGCACGCGGCGCGGTGCTCGCGGGCCCGGGACGGCGGCGGCCCGCGGGACCTTCCCCACTCGAGCGGGACGAGCCTCGGGCGCCTGCGTGTGCCCGTCGCCGGACGGTGCCGGCCCCGGGGGCGCCGGTTGCGTGTGGCTACGCGCGTCGGACTGGGCAGTCGCGCGCCGCGGATCCATGTCTTGCGGGTTGGCGCTCATGACTTGGGGAGGTCCTCTCCGTTGTCGGATCCGTCGTCGGCCTCGAGTACGGGAGCCACAGCGACGACGCTCTCTCCCTCGCCGAGGCGGGCTACGCGCACACCCGTGGCGTCACGGCCCTGCGCCGAGATCTCCCGGGCTCCCATGCGGATGATATTGCCCGCGGAGGAGAAGACCAAGATCTCGTCGGGCTCGTTGACACAGAAGGCCCCTACGACCCCACCCCGAGCGGCAGTGATCTTCATCCCGCGGACCCCCTGGCCGCCCCGGTTCTGGCGCTTGAACAGGTCCAGCTTCGTGCGTTTGCCGTGGCCGCTGGAGCTCACGAACAGCATCACCGAGCCACGCCGGGCGACGTCACACCCGACGACGGCGTCGTCGTTCTCATTGTCGCCGTCGCTAGCTCCGGCTTTGCGGCGCCGGCCGGCGGAGCCGCCGTCGCCGCGGCTCTTGAGCTTCATGCCGTGGACTCCCGCGGCGTCTCGACCCATCGCACGCACGCCGCTCTCGGCGAAACGGATCGTCATGCCCTGACGCGAGACCATGACGATGTCGTTGCGACCGGTGGTCTGGATCACCTTCACCAACTCGTCGTTGCCGTGCAAGTTGATTGCCTTCAGTCCGCTGCGAATCGACGAATCGAACTCGGACATTCGCGTCTTCTTCACGACCCCGTTCCTCGTCGCGAAGAAGAGGTACGCGCCGTCCTCGTAGGTACGGGTGTCGATGATCGCCTGGATCTGCTCCCCCTGGCTCAACGACACCAGGTTCACGAGCGCGGTGCCGCGGGCCGTGCGCTCCTTCATCGGGATCTCGTGAGCGCGCAGCCTGTATACCCGACCCCGATTCGAGAAAAACAGCAGGTACGAGTGGGCGGTGGTCGGCAGCAGGTGGGCGACGTAGTCGTCGTCGCGGAGGTTCCCGCCCCTGACACCCTTCCCGCCCCGGCCCTGGCGGCGGAACGCATCAGCGGCGACCGTCTTGATGTAGCCCTTCTTCGACAGGACGACGATGACTTCCTCGTCCTCGATCAGGTCGAGGGTGTCGAGCTCGCCGGCATCGGCGGTGATGCGCGTCCGGCGTTCGTTGCCGTAGCGCTCCCGGAGCTCACCGAGCTCGTCCTTGATGACCGTGTGCAGCTTCTTCTTGCTCCGCAGGATGGACTCGAGCTCCTTGATCCGCTCCTGCAGCTCGGCGAGCTCGTCACGGAGTTTCCGCCCTTCGAGCTGGGTGAGCCGCCGGAGCTGCATGTCGAGGATGAAGTTCGCTTGGATCTCGGTGAACTCGAACGGCTTCGACATGAGTCCGGCGCGGGCCACGTCGACGTCGGCCGCACCGCGGATGAGCTCGATGATCGCGTCGATCAAGTCGAGCGCTCGAACCAGTCCTTCGACGATGTGCTCGCGCTCGCGCGCCTTCTCGACGCGGTACTGGGTCCGTCGCGTCACCACTTCCATCTGGTGCGCGACGTAGACGAGCAGCGCTTGAGCAAGGTTCAGGAGCTTGGGCACGCCATCGACGAGAGCCAGCATGTGCACGGGGAAGCTCGATTGCATCGGCGTGTGCTTGTAGAGCTGGTTCAGCACGACCTGAGGGTTGGCGTCGCGCCGCAGCTCGATCACGAGACGCGTCGTGTCACCCGCCGATTCGTTCCGAACGTCCTTCACGCCTTCGACCTTGCGTTCGTTGACGAGCTCGGCGATCTTCTGACCGATCACCTCGACCGACGTTTGGTACGGCACCTCGGTGACGACGATGCGGGTCTCGCCGCGGCGGCCCTCTTCGATCTCGGCGACGGCGCGCATCTTGATCGAGCCGCGTCCAGTTCGGTACGCGTCCTTGATGCCGTCGCGACCCAGGATCAACGCGCCGGTCGGGAAGTCCGGGCCCTTCACGAACCGCATCAGGTCGTTCGGCTTCGCGTCCGGATTGTCGAGCACATGGACGCAGGCGTCGATCACCTCGTTGAGGTTGTGGGGCGGGATGTTCGTCGCCATGCCCACGGCGATGCCTCCGCCCCCGTTGACGAGCAGGTTGGGGAACCGCGCCGGCAGGACGACCGGTTCCTGGTTCTGGCCGTCGTAGGTGTCGGCGAGGTCGACGGTGTTCTCGTCGATCTCGCCGATGAGCTCCATCGCCAACGGCGTGAGGCGCGCCTCGGTGTAGCGCTGGGCGGCGGGGCTGTCGTTCGGGTCGGGCGACCCGAAGTTGCCGTGCCCGTCGATGAGCGGATACCGCAGTGAGAACTCCTGGGCCATCCGGGCGAGGGCGTCGTAGATCGCCTCTCCGGCGTGCGGGTGGTAGCGACCCATGACGTGCCCGACCGCCTGTGCCGACTTCTGGTGCTTGCGGTCGGGGCGCAGCCCCTGCTCGTACATGCCGTAGATGATCCGGCGCTGCACCGGCTTCAGGCCATCGCGCGCGTCGGGCAGAGCGCGCGCGGTGATAACCGACATCGCGTAGTCCAGGAAGGAGCGTTCCATCTCCTCCTGGATCTCGATGGGCTCGATATTCGGTTCGAGTGTTCGCTGTCCGTCGTCAGGCATGGGCGTCAGATGTCGAGGAAGCGCACGTCTTTGGCGTTCTCCTGGATGAAGGTGCGGCGAGTCTCGGCGTCGTCACCCATCAGCTTCGAAAAGATCTCGTCGGCGATGGCGGCTTCCTCCACGTTCACTTGAAGAAGGTTGCGCGTCGCCCGGTCCATGGTGGTGACCTTGAGCTCCTCCCAGTCCATCTCGCCCAAGCCCTTGAAGCGCAGCACCTCGTACTTGCGGCCTTCGTGGGCGGCGTCGAAGTCGCGCAGGACCGCGTCGTCCTTCAGGTAGTAGTGCTCCTTCCCGATGTCGACGCGGTACAGCGGGGGCTGGGCGATGTAGATGTAGCCGCTCTTCAGCATGTCGGGGAGCTGCCGGAAGAAGAACGTGAGCAGCAGCGTCCGGATGTGGGCGCCGTCGACGTCGGCGTCGGCGAGGAGGATCACCTTGTGGTATCGCACCTTGTCCTTGTTGAAGTCCTCGCCGGTGCCGCTGCCGATCGCGGTGACGAGCGACTGGATCTCCTCGTTCTTGAGCAGGCGATCGATGCGGGCGCGCTCGACGTTGAGGATCTTCCCCCGGATGGGCAGGATCGCCTGGTAGGTGGCGTCGCGTGCCCGCTTGGCGCTTCCACCCGCGCTGTCGCCCTCGACGATGAACAACTCGGACTCTTCTGGGTCCTTCGACGAGCAGTCGGCGAGCTTGCCCGGCATCGCTGCCGATTCCAGCAGCGACTTGCGGCGGGTCAGGTCGCGCGCCTGACGAGCCGCGACGCGTGCGCGAGCAGCCTGCGTCGCCTTGTTCAAGACCTGGCGCGCTTCCGACGGGTGCTCCTCGAGCCAGTCGCCCAGCTTCTCGTTGGTGGCCTTCTCGACCGCCGAGCGCATCTCGGTGTTGCCGAGCTTGGCCTTCGTCTGCCCCTCGAACTGCGGGTTCCGAAGCCGGACGGACAGAATCGCGGTCAACCCCTCCCGGATGTCCTCGCCGAGCAGCGTGACGTCCTTGTCCTTGACGAAACCCTTGGCGCGCGCGTACCGGTTGACTGCGTTCGTGAGGGCCTTCTTGAAGCCCTCCTCGTGCATCCCGCCCTCGGTGGTGGCAATGTTGTTCCCGAACGAGTGGATGCCCTCGTAGAAGCCGGTGTTCCACTGCATCGCGATCTCGACCTCGCCCGCAGCCGACTTCTCTTCCAGCGAGATCACCCGCTTGAACAGGGGATCCTTCGCGGCGTTGAGGTGCTTGACGAAGTCGACGAGCCCGCCCGTGTACTTGTAGGTCTGCTCGAGCTTCGGGTCGACGCGCTCGTCGGTGAAACGGATCTCGAGGCCCCTGTTCAAGAAGGCCATCTCGCGTAGGCGCTCGAGGATCGTCTGAGCGCGGAACTCGGTCTCCTCGAAGATCGTCGCGTCGGGCCAGAACGTGATCGTCGTGCCGTGCTGCTTCGACGCCTTGACGCGCCGGATCTTGCCCTGCGGCCTGCCACCCTTGGCGAACTCCTGGACCCACCGGCCGCCGTCGCGATGGATCTCCATCTCGAGGCGGCTCGACAGCGCGTTGACGACCGACACGCCGACGCCGTGCAGGCCGCCCGAGATCTTGTAGCCATCGCCGCCGAACTTCGCCCCCGCGTGGAGCGTGGTCATGATGACCTCGGCCGCCGACTTGTTCTTGAACTCGCGGTGGTTGTCGACGGGGATGCCTCGACCGTTGTCGGCGACGCGGCATCCGCCGTCCGCCAGCAACGTCACCTCGATGCGGGTGGCCTCGCCCGCCATCGCCTCGTCGACGGAGTTGTCGACGACCTCGTAGACGAGATGGTGTAGCCCCGACGGTCCGGTCGATCCGACGTACATGCCAGGGCGCTCGCGCACGGGCTCGAGGCCCTTGAGCACGGTGATGTCCTTGGCCGTATACGCCACGCGCGGCGTCCTTTCTGGTCGGGGTCGGAGCGGGCCGACGAACGAGCGCGAATCCTGCAAAAGTCCTGGTCAGGACCCTTAAAACGCCGCCCTCAGTGTACCAGACGACCCCGCCGGAACGGCGCTGTGCGGGCGCGCTTCGCCGACCGATTACACGTCGACGCGGACCTGCACGGCGCGGATCACTCCGGCGCCCACCAACGCCGACGCACGGTCGACGACATCACTCTCCAGGTAGCGCAGCTGGGTGGCCCGGGGCGCAGAATCCACACTCACGCGTAGTATCCCGTCACGCAGCGATTGCAGCCGGCAGTGGGTTGCGAGGTCATCACCGACCACTTCCTGCCAGTTGGTCGCCAGGGCCCGGAACGCGTCCGGTTCGGGCAGGCCCAGCTCGGCGGTCACCTCTGCGAGCGCGTCGCGCAAGCGGCGCGGCTCGTCATGGTCTCTGGAACGCGTCATCCGCCCTCCTCGACCCGCCCGTCGCGCACGCGCAGACGACACTCCGGGTGCACCGCCGCCGGCACGCTCGACGCCGTCGTGATCAGTGTCTGCCCGGCAGGCAGCTGGGCCACGAGGGCCTCGCCGCGGTCGGCGTCGAGCTCGCTGAAGACGTCGTCGAGGAGGAGCACCGGCTCCGTGCCGACGACGTCGGCGCAGACATGGTGGCCGGCGAGACGCAGCCCGAGCGCGAGGGTGCGCTGCTCGCCTTGGGAGGCGTGCAACCGCGCGTCGAGCGCGGCCAGCCGGAGCCGCCATTCGTCTCGATGGGGGCCGACGAGCGTCACACCTCGCTCGAGCTCCGCCCGCCGGCGCGCCGCGAGCGCGCCCCGCAGCAACTCCTCGACGTCGTCGGCGGCAGGCGGCACGCTCCCCTCGGCCCATTCGGCCTCGTATGTAGCCTCCACGTCCATGTCCGCACCGGCCAACCGCTGGTAGGCGTCGCGCACTGACGGCAACAAACGCGCCTCGAGGCGCAGCCGGCCGCGGACCAACTCGCTCCCCGCGCTCACGAGCTGGTCGTCGAAGACCGACAACGTCGACTCTCCGTCAGGCGCGCGCACGCCCTGTCGCAACAGCGTGTTCCGCTGTTTCAGGACACGTTCGAAGTCGGAGCGCACCGCGTCGTATCGCGGAGCAATGGCGACGAGCAGCTCGTCGAGATACGCGCGGCGCTCCGCCGGCCCGCCCTTCACGAGTTGTAAGTCGTCGGGCGAGAAGACGGTGACGCGCACGAGCCCGAGGAGGTCCCGCGCGCGCGTGAGTGGATGACGGTTGAGACGCACGCGGTTGCGGCCGGCAGCGCGAATCTCGGCTTCCAAGAGTTGCTCTCGATCGGGCTCTCGGACGATCACGCGCACATAGGCAGCATCGGCGCCCGAGCGGACCAGCGCCGCGTCGGGCACCCCTCGGAACGAATGCGCCGTGGCCGCCCACCCCAGTGCCTCGAGCAGGCTGGTCTTCCCTTCGCCGTTGGAGCCCGAGATCACCGTGACGCCGGCGGGGAACGCCAGATCCACCGACGGGTAGCAGCGAAAGTCCGTGAGCGCGAGCTGCGTCACGACGCTCACGGGCTCGTGGTCTCCCTAGGAGATGCGGACCGGCATGAGCAGGTAGAGAAACTCGGTGCTGTCGGTGCCCTTCAGCACGGCCGGCTTGAGCGGGTCGATCGACTCGATCACGACCTCGGACCCAGCCGCTGCTTCGATGCCCTCGAGCAGGAACTGCGAGTTGAAAGCCACCGTCACGTCACTGCCTTCGTACTTCGCCTCGACGGCTTCGTGGGCCTCACCCACGTCCTGCGCCACCGCTGACAACTCGAGCCCTTCGGCGTTCATCCCGAGGCGGATGGGCGCGGTGTCGCGCCCCTGACCCACGAGACGCACCCTGTTGGTCGCCGCACTCAGCTGATCGCGCGCAACCGTGAGCTTGTTGGGATAGCCACTCGGGATGAGTTGCTCGTAGTTCGGGAAGTCACCCTCGATGAGTCGCGTTGTCACCGATGTGTTTCCGATCCGGAACACGACCTCGCGCTCCGCCAGAACGACCTCGATCTCCTGCTCCCCCAGCAACCGCTGCACCTCGTTCAGGCCCTTGCCGGCGACGAGAACACTCTGGCCCTCCGGCAGCATGCTCACACCCTGCAAGTCGCGCACCGCGAGCCGGTACGAGTCGGTCGCGACCAAACGCAACCCTCCTGCCGACGCCGTGAGCAACACACCCGTGAGAATCGGCCGCGCATCGTCCTTCGAGGCTGCCGGGACGACCTGACGCAACGCTTCGGCGAGCGACCCGGCCGCGACCTTCACACCCGCGCCTTCGGGCTCGGACAGCCGCGGGAAGTCCGCGGCCGACAGCGTGCGCAGCGACGTCCGGAACCGACCCGCCTCCACACGCGCCTCGTCATCGGTGAACTCCACCGCGACAGTTCCGGGATCGAGCTTGTGCACGATCTCCGAGAACAGCCGCGCCGGGACGACTGCACTGCCGTCACCCTCGGCATCGGCCGGCGCTTCCACGCGGATCGTCAGCTCGAGGTCGGAGCCGACGAGCTCGACTCCGTTGCCTGACGGCGACACCCGGAGTCCCGACAGCACCGGCAGGGCACCGGTCCGGGACGCGACGGCCCGCTGCGCCACCGCGATGGCATCGGCGAGTGTGTCCCGTTCGCAGCGGAACTTCACCGGCAACCTCCTTCTCTACACATGCGAAGGATCATAAGTAGACGTTGTAGTAGGCCCTGTGGATTGGGGACAGCCAGGCTGCGGCGCTGGTAGGAGGGTGTCTCGGTATTCGAGGGTTTTCCACCGATTTCCCTCGATCGAAAGTTGAGCTTGTGAGTTAGATCAAGACGTGTCCCCACGGGCGGGCCCGATATCCCCAACTGTCCACAGAGTTATCCACCGCCCAGCTTGATGCGGGAGATCAGGTCGTTGACCTGGTCGAACGTGGCTTGGCGCTCGTTCATCTGCTGCTTGATCTTCTCGACGGCGTACATGACGGTCGTGTGGTCACGGCCGCCGAACGCCTCCGCGATGCGGGGGTAGCTGTAGCCGGTGAGCTCCCGGAAGACGTACATGCCGATCTGCCGGGCCGTGACGAGGGGCCGGCGCCGGCTCTTCCCGCACAGGTCGTCGACCGTCCAGCCGAACATCTTGGCTGTCTCGTCCAGGATCAGCTGAGGGGTGATTTCGCGGGGCGCCGCCGGCGAGATGAGGTCGGCGAGGACCTGGTGGGCGATCTCGTCGGTCAACGGGGCGTCGTGGAGGCTCGAATAGGCCGAGATTCGGAGCAACGCGCCCTCGAGCTCGCGGACGTTGTCGTGGATGTTGGTGGCGATGAACGCGAGGACGTCGTCGGGGATGCCGTCGAGGCCTTCGGCCTCGGCTTTCTTGCGGAGGATGGCGAGGCGGGTCTCGAACTCCGGGACCTGCACGTCGGTGATGAGACCCCATTCGAAGCGGCTTCGGAGCCGCTCCTCGAGGGGCGTGATCGACTTGGGGGCCGCGTCCGACGAGATGACGATCTGACCACCCTCGTTGTGGAGCTGGTTGAAGGTGTGGAAGAACTCTTCCTGGAGCTCCTGGGTCCGGGCAAGGAACTGGATGTCGTCGATCAGGAGCACGTCGAGGTCGCGGTAGCGCCGCTTGAACGACAGCATGGTCTTCAAGCGGATGGCGTCGACGAACTCGTTCATGAAGGTCTCGGTGTTGACGTAGCGGACGCGCTTGTTGCGGAAGACGGCCTTCACGTGGTGGCCGATGGCATGGAGGAGGTGGGTCTTCCCCAGGCCGACGCCGCCGTAGATGAACAGGGGGTTGTAGGAGCGGCCGGGCGCTTCCGCGACCGAGAGGGCGGCGGCGTGGGCGAATCGGTTGGAGGCTCCGATGACGAACTGGTCGAACGTGTAACGGGGGTTGAGGCCACCCGAGGCCCAGGTCCGGGAGCCCTCCTGCTCCCCGGAAGGCAGCGTCGCGGTAGCTGCCATCGACTCGGGGCCGGGCGCCGCCGGTGATGGTGGGCGCGGTGAGAGAGGCTCGCTCTGGCGTGTATCGGTCTCAACCGTGAGGTCGACCTCTAGTCGCTGACCGGTGATGTCCCTCAGCGTGTCGGTGAGCATCCCGGTGTAGCTCGACCTGATCCGCTCGGCGGCCAGGCTGCTCGGCACCGCCAGGGTCAGGACGCCGTCCGCAAGGCTGATGGCGCGCACGCCCTGGAACCACAGACCGAATGTGTTCGGAGACAGCTGAGATCGGAGTGCGGTGGCACCGTGCTCCCAGATGTCGGCGGCGGTGACACCCCGGTCTTGTTCGTCCACAGGAGCGTCCACAGGTGTGGAGAAGGGCGGGCAGAACGGTCGATTTCGGGCTGGCGAGCGCGACGTCAGCCGGCGGGTCGGTTCGGCCTGGGCAATCCGGGGAAGTTCGCCTCCGAGGCCGTGGCGTCGGCGAGGAGGCCCGAACGTAGCACCGCCTTGTACGGCCAACAAGGGTGCGCGCGCGGCAACGCGCGCCCGCGTTGCGGTCCTTTCACGGCGAGCCGTAAACTTTGTGATCCGCCCGCATTGAAGTGGCCCCTGACCTCGGGTCCCGCGGGCGCTTCCTTCGCGAGGAGGCCATGCGTGAAGCGCACGTTCCAACCCAACACCCGGAGGCGCAAGAAGCGTCACGGCTTCCGGTCCCGGATGCGTACTCGAGCCGGTCGGGCCGTACTCAAGGCCCGTCGCCGTCGCGGCCGCACGCGCCTCTCGGCCTGATCCGGCGCGTCGGCAGCCGTGCGACGTTTGCCGCCCTCGCCGGGGCAGCGCGACACACTCGAGGCCCGGTCACGGTGCGGTGTGTCGCCGGGAGCCGCGGCGGTCCGCCGCGTGTTGCGCACGCGGTCGGCCGCGGAACGGGGAGCGCAGTGGCACGCAACCGCGTGCGGCGCCGGCTCCGGGCCGCTGTCGCCGCATGCGAAGGAAAGCTCGAGCGCGGGGCTGCCTACCTCGTTTCCGCAGGTCGGGAGGCGTTGACGATGCCGTTCGGCGAGCTCGTCGACACCCTCGCGGAGCTCTTCGAGGCGGCGCGCCGGGAAGCACGGGCGTGGCGATGAGCGCCGCGGTCGAGACGAGCTGGTCGCCATCCGTCATGGCGCGGCTACTGATGCTTCCGATCCGGGCCTGGCGGCTGCTGAGCGTTCACCTCGCGCCGCGCTGTCGCTTCCACCCGTCGTGCTCCGCCTACGCCTTGGAGGCGCTGGGGCAGCACGGCGTGATGCGCGGGTCGTGGCTCGTGATCCGACGCCTGGCGCGCTGTCATCCGTGGGGCGGCGGTGGCCTCGATCCCGTCCCACCGAACACACGTTCGCTCAAGAGAGCAGGCTGACCGATGTTTGATCCTCTGTACGACGCCTTCGGCGCCGCCCTGGCGTTCTTCTACGCCCTCGTGCCGAACGAGGGCGTGGCGATCATCCTGCTCACGATCGCAGTGATGCTTGTTCTGTTCCCGCTCACTGCGAAGTCGGCGCGCTCGATGCTCGCGATGCAGCGGCTCCAGCCCGAGATCAAGAAGCTTCAGGCGAAGCACAAGGGCGATCGTCAGAAGCTGAACGAAGAGATGATGAAGCTCTACCAGGAGCACAAGGTCAACCCGCTCGGCGGGTGCCTGCCGCTGCTGGTTCAGCTGCCGGTCTTCTTCGCGCTGTTCCACGTACTGCGATCGCCGTTGAGCAGCGTGCCGAAGGGTTCGGCGCTCTACGGCGCGCTCGTGGCGGCGAAGCCCGGTGGCCTGACCTTCCTGAGCATGGACCTTTCCAAGAAGGCACTTGACAGCCACGGGTCCTTCGCGTCGGCGCTGCCCTACTTCATCCTCGTCGGCCTCGTCGTGTTCACCGGTTATCTGCAGTCGAAGCAGACCCAGCGAAACACGCCGCCCGGCGCCGACAACCGCATGTTGATCATCGGCAAGGTGCTGCCGATCGTGTTCGGGGTCTTCTCGCTGAACTTCCCGTCGGGTCTGGTTCTCTACTTCTTCATCTCGAACCTATGGCGGGTTGGTCAGCAGGAGCTCATCATGCGAAAGATCGCGCCCCGCGACCACTTGCGTCGCGGTGGTGCCATCGACGTCAAGAGCAAAACGAGCGAGAAGTCGACGGAACCCGAACCGGCGGACAAGCCGACGGAGCAAAAGCCGACGGAGCAAAAGCCGACGGAGCAGAAACCGGCGGCGCGCGCGCCGGCGAAACGGACGCCGCGCGCGCCGGAAGCACGCCAGAGCCCGTTGGGAGCGCTGCGCGGGCTGTTCCAGCCCCCGCCGCCGAAGGAGGAAACAGACGGCCCGGCGCGCACCGAGGCGCCGGCGCCGAAGCCGGCCGCGTCGCAGCAGCCGGCGGGCTCACGGAGCGGGTCGAGCCGCGCCGGCCAGAGCCGACGCCGGCGGCGCAGGAGCAGCAACAAGAAGCGGAAGCGGTAGATGGAATGGGTCGAGACGACCGGCCGCACGATCGAAGGGGCGCTTGACGCAGCCCTCGACGAGTTGGGGGTCGACGAGCATGACGTGGACTACGAGGTGCTCGCGCGCCCGCGCGGCGGTCTGTTCGGACGTTTCGGTGGCGAGGCCCGCATCCGGGCGCGGGTCAAGCCGATCTCGCGGGAGAAGCCGGGAGGGACGCGCCGGCGAGCGCGGCGGCCGCCAGCGGCGGATGGGCGGTCGACCCAGCGCAACGAGCGGGCGGCCGCCGAGAACGAGAAGGAGCCCGTCGGTATGGGCTCACGAGAGCAGGGTTCGACGGGGAACGCAGCCCGTGCGGCCGGAAGCCGGCCTCGTCGCCGCGGCCGGCGCCGCCGGGGACGGGGGAGCAACAGCGTGCAGAAGGACCAGGAGCGGGGAGTGACCGTGGACGAAGAACCCGACATGCCGGTCGAGGAGCAAGTCGAGCGCGCCGTCGACTTCACGAGAGGTCTGGTGGACGCGTTCGGCGCCAAGGCGGAGGTGTCCAGCAGATTCGAGGACGAGGACACGGTGCTGGTCGACGTGACGGGCGACGAGCTCGGGCTCTTGGTCGGGCCGCGCGGAGCGACGCTGGCCGCCATCGAGGAGCTCGTCCGAACGGTGGTCCAGCGCCAGACGGGTGGGCACGGGGTGCGGGTACACGTCGACGTGGCGGGATACCGGGCGAGGCGCCGAGAAGCACTGACGGAGTTCACCCGCCAGCTCGCCGAGCGCGTGCGCGACAACGGGACCGAGCAGGCGCTCGAGCCCATGGGAGCACCCGACCGCAAGGTGGTGCACGACGTGGTTGGGGAGATCGACGGCGTCACCACGAGCTCCGAGGGGGAGGAGCCTCGTCGTCGGGTCGTGATCCGGCCCGGCTGAGCGGGGGCGGTGCTAGCCCCGGACGAGCGCGACCACCTCATCGGGGTCCTGGAGCGAGCTCGCGAGCGAGGCTTCGTCGGCGGGGGATCGCTCGAGTTCCACGTGGAACACGCCGAAGCCCTGGTGGCTGCGACCGACAGCGCCTTCGCCGGCCGGTTCCTCGATCTGGGCTCCGGTGCCGGCGTCCCCGGGCTGACCCTCGCCCTCGCCTGGCCAGAAGCGACAGGGACGCTCGTGGATTCGCGGCAGCGGCGCTGCTCGTTTCTGGACGAGGCGCTCCGGGAGCTCGGGGTTGCGCACCGGGTCAGGGTCGAGTGTGGGCGGGCCGAAGACCTGGCGCGACGGCCGGACCTTCGGGGGGCGTACGACCTCGTGACCGCGCGCGGCTTCGGTCCCCCGGCCGTGACCGCCGAGTGCGCGGTTGGATTCCTCCGCAGCGGAGGCCGCCTCGTCGTGACCGAGCCGCCGGGGGCACCAGAGAGCAATCGATGGCCTGCCAAAGGCGTGGCCACGCTCGGCCTGCGCGCCCCGGACATTCGGGGCGACCCCGGACCCCGGTTCGCGATCCTGAACCTGCCCCAGTCGGCATCGGAGCGGTGGCCTCGACGGGTCGGAGTGCCGGCGAAGCGCCCGCTCTGGACCTAGGCTGGCTCGCCACGGGACGCGGGGCGGGCTGTTTGCCCCAATGAGGCCGAGTTGCACCTTGTAACTCATGAAACAAGGTGGGAGTAGGGGCCGGAAGACCCTTGACCGCCCGCGTTTTGGTCGAGTTCAATGGCCGATGCGCCGACGGTAGAGAGGACCTGCGTGAGATGGGTCGCGTGGACGAGGATTTGAAGCGCCGCGGCCGGCGTGCGCTCGCGTCCTTGCGGGACGGTCGGGCGACTCCCGCGTCCCCCGTGGCCGAGCCCGAGACAGACGTCGAGGTGCAGGGTTCGGAGGAAGGCGAAGTTCCCCGAGAGCTGCCCGCGTTCAGTCCGCCGCCGCTCGATAACACCGCCGACGCCCCGACGCGTCAGCTGCTCGCCCAGGCCGCCGAGGAACCGGGCCCCTTGCTGTTGCCCAGTGTGCTCTCGATCGCGAATCAAAAGGGCGGGGTCGGTAAGACGACGACGGCGGTGAACCTGGGCGCGGCGCTGGCCGAGGAGGGCTACCGCGTCCTCGTCGTCGACCTCGACCCGCAGAGCAACGCCACCACCGGGCTCGGCATCAACTCGCGGGACCTCCAGGCGTCGGTCTACGACGTGGTCATGAACGACGCCAGCCTCGACGACTGCATCGAACCGACGAGCCTGAAGAACCTCTTCGTCGCGCCGGCCACGATCGACCTGGCCGGGGCGGAGATCGAGCTCGTTCCCGCGTTCAGCCGCGAGCTCAAGGTCCGGCGCGCCGTCGACGCCGTCCGCGGCGACTACGACATCGTGCTCGTCGACTGCCCGCCGTCGCTCGGGCTGCTCACGATCAACGGCCTCGCCGCCGCCGACGGTGTCCTCGTCCCCATCCAGTGCGAGTACTACGCGCTCGAGGGTCTGGGGCAGCTGCTCCGGAACGTGGGCCTCGTGCGCTCGAACCTCAACCCCGTGCTCGACGTCCGCGGGATCATCCTCACGATGTACGACGCTCGCACCCGCCTCGCCGACCAGGTCGTCGAGGAGGTGCGATCGCACTTCGGCCGACGCGTCTACAAGACCGTCGTGCCGAGAACGGTCCGGCTGTCCGAGGCGCCATCCTTCGGCCAGCCGATCATCGTCTTCGATTCCACTTCCCGCGGTGCCGAGGCGTACCGCGAGCTCGCGAAAGAGGTGTGCCGTGACGCGCAAAGGCGGTCTGGGTAGAGGGCTCGGCGCCCTAATCCCGCCCGGCGGGGGCGAGGGCGCCGTAGCCGGCGTTTACCAGGAATTGCCAGTCGCGGCGGTCAAGCCCAACCGGTTCCAGCCTCGGGAGCACTTCGGGGAAGAGGCGCTGGCGGCGCTGGCCGACTCGATCCGCGAGGTCGGGGTCCTCCAACCGATCCTCGTTCGCCCGGTCGACGACGGCTTCGAGATCATCGCCGGGGAGCGGCGCTGGCGGGCGGCGCGGCGGGTCGGGCTGCAGACCATCCCGGCGCTGCTGCGCACCACCGACGACGCCTCGACGCTCGAGCAGGCCCTGGTGGAGAACGTGCACCGCGCCGACCTCAACCCGTTGGAGGAGGCGGCCGCGTACCAGCAGCTGATCGAGGACTTCCAGCTCACGCACGAGCAGGTCGCGGCGCGCGTCGGGCGTAGCCGGGTCGCGATCACCAACACGCTGCGGCTGCTGCAGCTCCCGCCTGCGATCCAGAAGCTGATCCAGGACGACGTCCTCAAGGAGGGTCACGCCCGGGCGCTCCTCGGCACCCCCGATCGTGCGTTCCAAGAGCAGCTGGCGCGCCGCGCCGTCAACGAGGGGCTCTCAGTGCGGGCAGTTGAAGACGCGGTTCGCGCGCACGGCGCAGCGCCCGACAAGGGCGGCGGGGGCCGACGCGGGACACCGGCGACCGGTCAGCTTCGCGCCCCCGGCTTGCTCGAGCTAGAGGAACTCCTCGGCGATTACCTCGACACGCGCGTAAAGGTCGCGATCGGCGGCAAGCAGGGAAAGGTCACTATCGACTTCGCCGACCTCGAGGATCTCGAGCGCATCTACCGGCTCATCACCGAGGGCCGCCCGGCCCGGCGGAAGAAGACGGGCTGAGCGGCTAACCGTCGGCGGGCTGTTCGACGCCACGACGGACGCCGCGCACGATCGCCCGGCTGACGTCGCCGGCCCGGGCGACCAGGTGTCGCATCCCGTCGACGTCGCCGTGCTCGACGAGCTCGCACACCACCGCGGCCATCCGCGTCTCGCGCAGGATGGCGTACGCCTTGCCGCAGGGGCCGGTGGCATCCGTGAGCAGCTCGGCGAGCTCCTCCTGCACGGCGGCGGCCACCCGGTAGCCGGCCTCGGAGCGGAACGTGCCAGTCGAGAAGTACGAGCACAGGCAGTCGCTGCCGGCGCGGGCGCGGAGGGCGAGGAACAGCGCGGCGCCGAACTCGTTGGCGGCGATCGCGGTCGTGCTGTCGTCGGCGCCCGAGGAGTCGAGCAGCGCCCCGGCCCCGGCTTCGGCGAGGCCGCGGGCGACGGCGTCGCCGAGAGCTTCGAAGCCCGGGGACGCGGTCAGGAACACACGTCTGCCGGCGAGCCCGTGGGGACCGCGGCGCAGCATCTCGCGCTCGCGCACACTGGCGACCGAGCCCGCCGCGAGCCCGTCGACCCGGCGGAGCGCGGCGACCGTGGCCGGGCCGCAGATCCCGTCGGGGGCGAGCCCGAGGTTGCGCTGGAGCTCGACGATCGCGGCCGCGGTTTCACGGCCGAGGATTCCGTCTTCCCGGCCGGCGTCGAAGCCGAGGGCGTTGAGCCGGCGCTGGAGCTCGGCGACGTCGTCGCCCCGCAGCATCGGTTGACGGAAGTACAGCATGCGGTCGCCGAGGGTGAAGCCGCTCTCGACGAGCGCGGCCCACGTCTGCGTCCCGCAGAGACCGTCGACGAGAAGACCCCGCTGCTGCTGGAAGTGCCGCACGGCGGTCTCGGTGGCCGGTCCGAAGTCGCCCGGCTCATCGGCCGAGGAGTCGTGGCCGAGCGCGGCGAGACGCCGTTGCAGGTCCCTGACTCCTTCGCCGACCTCCCCCCGCTGCAGCGCCGTCGTCATCTGTGGGTGGTCGCCGTGATCCGGCGCGGCAGGGTCAGGCGATGTATTCGGCGAGGTCCTGGAGGAGCTGACCCTTGCCCTTCGCCCCGACCAGCCGCTTCACCGGCTCGCCCTCGCTGAAGACCAGCAGGGTCGGGATGCTCATGACGTTGAAGCGCATCGCGGTCTGTGGGTTGTCGTCGACGTTGAGCTTGGCGATCGTGAGCTTGCCCTCGTGCTCCGCTGCGATCTCCACCAGCGTCGGGGAGATCATCTTGCAGGGTCCGCACCACTCTGCCCAGAAATCGACGATGACCGGGGTGGCGGACCCGACGACGGTCTCGTCGAAGGTGCTGTCGGAGAGCTGGACGATCTGGTGGTCGGCGCCCACGGAAGTCCTTTCGGCCAAGGTGGTTGAAGTTTATCTACTACTGATGTGAAACCTGACCGGTGACCTCACCATTCCGCGCGTGACGCGTCAGGCCGGCGTGGCGTCGGGCCTCGAGCCAGCGCTCGGCTTCGATGGCCGCCATGCACCCGGTGCCGGCGGCGGTGACGGCCTGGCGGAACACGTAGTCGGCGACATCGCCGGCGGCGAAGACGCCTTCCACGGAGGTCCTGGTCGACCCGGCGTCGGGCAGCACGACGTAGCCGCTCGCGTCCAGCTCGAGCTGGCCCTCGACGAGCTTGGTGTTGGGGTTGTGGCCGATGGCCACGAACAAGCCGCCCACCTTCAGGTCGGACTTCTCGCCGGTCACGGTGTCCCGCAGACCGAGCTGCTCGACCCGTCCGTCGCCCTCGACGTCGGTGACGACCGTGTTCCACCGGAAGTCGATCTTGGGGTTCGCGTACGCGCGGTCCTGCATGATCTTCGATGCCCGTAGCTCGTCGCGGCGATGGATCACGGTGACCCGGGTGGCGAACTTGGTCAGGAAGATGGCTTCCTCCATCGCGCTGTCGCCACCGCCGACGACCGCGATGTCTTGGTCGCGGAAGAAGAAGCCGTCGCACGTCGCGCACGTGGAGACCCCGTGGCCGAGCAGCTCCTGCTCGGACGAGAGCCCGAGCATGCGTGCGGACGCGCCGGTCGCGATGACGATCGCGTCGCCGCGGGACTCGGTGTCGCCGACCCACACGCCGAACGGCGGCGCCGACAGGTCGACGCGTTCGGCGTCGGCGGTGACGAACTCGGCTCCGAAGCGCTCCGCCTGCTCGCGGAACTTCATCATGAGCTCCGGCCCGAGGATGCCGTCGGGAAAGCCGGGGTAGTTCTCCACGTCGGTTGTCAGCATGAGCTGCCCGCCGGCACCGAGGCCCTCGATCACGAGCGGCCGCAGGTCGGCCCGGGCGGCGTAGACGGCTGCGGTCAGGCCGGCCGGCCCCGACCCGACGATGATGAGCTCACGTGGTTCGGTCATGTGCTTCCTCGGTCAGTCGGACGACGACTTCTTCGTCCTCTGTGCCCAGCAGAACGTGCCGGCGAGCACGAAGATTCCACCGAAGATGAGGTACGTCGCCCACACGCCGGTCGGGACGTATACGTCAACTACCCGGAAGGCGCCGATCGAGAACAGCGCCAGGGCGGTCGCGATGAAGAACGTCGTGAGCAGCCCGAAGACGATGGCCCTGGTAAGGCTCTGCGCCGGCTTGACGGTCTTGTCGCGGACGGCGCCGACCGCCTTTTCGATGTTGTCGACGGCGTCGGTCGTCCAGTCGCTCATGCGCTCTCCACCGGTCGAGGGCCTCGCCGGAGCGTACCCGCGGGGGCTCTTCGGACCCGTGAAGCCAGTTGGGACAGGACCTGGCGGCCGGTTTCAGGAAAGCGTGACAACCGGTCGGGAAGCCGCCGCCGCGATCGTCAGCGGCCCTCGACCTTGATGTCACCGACCTGGAGCTTGTCGGACGGCGGCAGACGCGTGCACCACAGCAGCACGTACTGACCGCGAGCGCCGTTCAGCTGGAACGGATGGGTAGCCGGGAGATCGTCGCCCGACGCGCGCGGTTGACCCCAGGCGTCGAGTGAGTCGCCGGGCTGGTCGGCA
>DASPXI010000020.1:0-13491 GCA_035637335.1 Acidimicrobiia bacterium | reverse complement strand
CCGCCGAGCACTTCTGGCCCGCGTAGCTGAATGCGCTGGACGTGATGGCGGGAACGGCGACATCGAGGTCGGCGTCGCTGTCGACGATCACCGCGTTCTTGCCGCCCATCTCGGCGATCACCCGCTTCACGTGATGCTGCCCCTCACGGTGGACCGCGGCTTCTCGCACGATCTCGAGACCCACCGCCTTCGATCCGGTGAACGCCACGAACGAGACCTGAGGATGCGCGACGAGGTGCGCGCCCACCTCCTCGCCGACGCCGGGCACGAACGCGAGCGCGCCGGGCGGCACGCCTGCTTCGTGGAGGATCTGCACCAGCCGCAGTGCGACCCCTGGCGTCTGCTCTGCCGGCTTCAGGAGCACCGCGTTGCCCGTCACGAGCGCGGCCGTCACCATCCCGGTCGGGATCGCGAGCGGGAAGTTCCACGGCGAGATCACCACGCCGACACCGCGCGGCTCGTACCGGTACGAGTTGGCCTCGCCGGGCGCTTCGTACACCTCGCCCCCGGCGGACATCCGCAGCGCCTCACGCCCGTAGTACTCCCAGAAGTCGATGGCTTCGCACACGTCGGCGTCGGCTTCGGGGATCGGCTTGCCCGCCTCGAACACCTCGAGCGCGGCGAGGTCGGCGCGCCGCCCGCGCATGTGGGCCGCCGCCCGGAACAACACCGCGGCCCGGTCCCGCCACGTCACGTCGCGCCAGGTCGGCCACGCCGCCAAGGCGGCATCGACGGCCCGGTCGGCTTCGGCCGGCCCGGCGCGCCCGCTACGACACACCACGGTGTCGATGCGACCGGGATCCACCGAGACCAGCTGGTCGCCGGTCGCAACCTCGCGCCCGTCGATGAGCACCGGGGCCTCGAACCCGAGCGCACTCGCAGCGCGATCGACCGCGGCGCGCATGCGTTCCCGGGGTCCGGGACGACGCAACTCGGCGCGGGGCTCGTTCGTGAACGGAGAAGGCGCGGCGGGGTCCGTCGGGGAACGCGGCGGGGCCTCCGGGATGGCGTCGGGCAGCGAGTCGTCGTCGACGCCCGGGGGCGCGACCAGCTCGTCGAGTGTCCGTCCCTCGGCGAACCGGTGGCGCACGAAGCTCTCGTTCGATGTGTTCTCGAGCAGCCGGCGCACGAGGTAGGCCATCCCGGGGACGAGCTCGCCGACAGGTGCGTAGACGCGCACGCGCCGGCTCATGTCGATCAGCGCGGCGTGGACCGGCTCTGCCATGCCGTGCAGCAGCTGGAGCTCGATCCCTCGCTCGTCGAGGCCATGCGCGCCTGCGTACGCGATGGCGTACGCGAGGCTGCGCACGTTGTGGCTCGCAATGGCCGGACGGACATCGCCGGCGTGGTCGACGAGGTACCGGCTGCAGCGCTCGAAGTTGGCGTCGGTCTCGGCCTTGTGCTCGAAGACCGGAGACGGCCAGCCCTCGCTCCGGGCGACGATCGTCTCCTGGTCCCAGTACGCGCCCTTCACCAGTCGCACCTGGAGCGGCACCCGCAGCGAGTCGCGCGACCACGCCACGAGATCGCGTAGGTCCGTGTAGGAGTCGAGCCGGTACGCCTGCACGACGCAGCCGAGCTGGGGTCCGTCCGGGAACTCGGCGCCCAGCGCCCGGAGGAGCTCGAACGTGAGGTCCTTGGCCTCGTCGTACTCGGTGTCGAGATGGATGGTCGCGCCCTCGGCGCGAGCGCGGGCGACGATCGGGCGGAGACGTGCGAGCGCCTCGTCCATGCCGTCTCGCGCCGTGAGCGGGCCGAAGAGAGGTGACAGCGCGGTGGGTTTCACGGACACGTTGGCGCGGGACAGCCGGCCCCACGGGTCCGACTCGAGGTGCGGACGCTCGGGCCACGACGAGCTGCCCGTGACGAAGACGTCGAGCAGCTCCTCGACGCGCGCTGCGTAGCGTTCGGCTTCGGCCGTGATCACCGTCTTCTCGCCGAGCAGGTCGACGGTGGATGCCTCGCCGTGACGCCACAGCCGGGCGAGCTTGGGCAGCGCGGCTGACGGACTCGCACCTGCGATGAACTGCCGCGCCATGCGTAGGACGTTGCGGCGCGCGACGCTCGCCGAGATGTGCGCGCCGAACGGCACATGCTCGGCCACGTCGATGCCCAAGTCGAGCGCTTTGGGCACGTCGATGCTCGTGTCCTCGAAGTACTCCTCGAGGTGGCGGAGCACGTCCTCGTCGTCCCGGCACGCCGGGAACACGTCGACGAACCGGAACAGCTGCGTCTTGAACTCGGGGTGACGCATCGCCCACTCGAGCATCCGGTCCGTCCACCAGCTCATCCGGTAGACGCGGGCCTGCTCGCGCCGGCCGCCCTCGGCGATACGTCGAGCGAGGGCCTGAACCTCGACTTCGAACGCCTGGGACGTTGTCATCCGGGTGCTCGTCGATCGGGCCGGCGCGGCGTGCGGGGGAGCTGCGAGAACGGCACATCGACGTCGGCGCGCGGCTCGGACGGGAGGCCGAGCACGCGCTCGCCCACGATGTTGCGCTGTATCTCGTCGGTGCCGCCCCGGATCGAGATCGACGGGCTCGTCTGGAACAGCGCCTCCCACTCGTCGGGCTCGGCCACCGGCTCACGGGCGATCCCGTCAGGGCCGAGGAGATCGAGCGCGGCGGTGGCGGCGGCCTTGAAGCCGGCGCTGCCCCGGAGCTTGGCGCCCGAGCCCTCGGGCCCGGGCGCCCGACCGGCGCGCGCGGCGTCGCGGGCGCGTCGCGCCGTCAAGCGCGCCACCTCGAGCTCGATGATCGTCGCCGCCAGCCGCTGGCGCGCGAGCGGATCACCGGTTGCGCCACGCTTGCGCGCCAGCTCGATGAGGCGGTCCTTCAAATCGCCGCCCCAGCCGCCCCCGCCCATCGCACCCGCGCCGCGCTCGTACGTGAGCGCCGTGCGCGCGACGCGCCAGCCCTCGCCCGGCACGCCAATGCGGTCGGCGTCGGAGACGGGGGCGTGGTCGAAGTGCACTTCGCTGAAGTGGGTGTCGCCGTTCATCTGGCGCAGGGGTCGCACCGTGACGCCCTGGGCACGCATGTCGAGCGAGAACGCGGTGATGCCGGAGTGCTTCGGAACCTTCGGATCGGTGCGGGCGAGGAGCAGTCCCCGCTGCGCGTAGTGCGCCCGGCTGCTCCATACCTTCGACCCGGTCACCATCCAGCTGTTGCCGTCCCGTTCGGCGCGCGTTGCCAGCGCCGCGAGATCGGAGCCGGCGTCCGGCTCGGAGAACAACTGGCACCAGATCTCCTCGCCGGTGCGGATCGCCGGCAGCCATCGCTCGCACTGCTCGGGTGTCGCGTGGTCGACGAGCGTCGGCCCTGCGATCGCGAGCCCGATGATGTACGGGTAGAGGTCGGGCACGTCGAAGCGCGCGAGCTCCTGCGCGACGACGGAGCTCTGGGCCGGCGTGGCGCCGAGCCCGCCGTATTCGCGCGGCCATGTCGGCACCGCCAAGCCGCCATCGGCCAGCGCGCGCAGGTACTTGCGACCGGCCTCGAGGTCGTCGCTGCCCGCACCGAGCACCGTGAACGAGCCGTCGTGGCGGCGTGGCGTGAGACGCTCTTCGAGCGCGGCGCGCACCTCGCCGCGGAAGTCGTCGAGATCGCTCACGGCGCGCCGAGCTGCTCATGGAGCCGGTGCACGAGCGCGTCGAGGCCGGGCGAGATCTGCACCTCGTACGGCTCTCCCTGCGGCTCCAGGGCGCGCAACCGTTCGGGGAGTGAGCGCACGGAGTCCCGACACCGGTCGCGCAACACGTCGAGCGACTCACGCTCGCCGGTCCGCCGGCCGTCGCGCATGACGGGCTGGAGCACGGGCCGGCCGTTCGTGACCGTTTCGTCCTGCAAGGCCAGCACGTCGCAGCTCAGCCTGCCGGTGTCATCCGTGCGCCGGAAGATCTGCTTGCGCGCGGGCAGGGTGACTTTGTTCGTCGACAGCTTCAGCTTGGGGCCGCTCGTGTCCTCCACGAGCTTGTAGACGACGCCGACATGGGGCGCGTCGCCGCTGGTGCCGAGCTGCGTCCCCACGCCGAACGCGTCGATCGGCGCCCCCGCCGCCATCAGCTCCGCGATGCGGTACTCGTCGAGATCGCCGGACGCGAAAATCTGCACGTCGGTGAGGCCGCCGTCGTCAAGGATGCGGCGCACAGCTGGTGCGAGCGTCGCGAGGTCGCCGGAGTCGAGCCTGACCGCGCGCGGCCACAGCTCGGGCTCGAGCTTCCCCGCCACCTCGACGACGGTGTGCGCGCCCTTGATCGTGTCGTACGTGTCGATGAGGAAGATCGCACGCCCGGGAAAGTCACGGGCATAGGTGAGGAAGGCGTCGGCTTCACTGTGGAAGCGCATGACGTACGAGTGCGCCATCGTGCCGCTGAGGGCGAGGCCGTAAGCCTGCCCGGCGAGCACGAGCGACGTACCGGACGCGCCGCCGATGTAGGCAGCCCGCGCCGTCTTCATCGCCGCGTCGGTGCCGTGATCGCGTCGGGGTGAGAAGTCGACGAAAGTGCGGTCTCCGCACGCGGTCGCGACCCGCGCCGCCTTCGTGGCGATCATCGTCTGGTAACCGAAGCAGTTGAGGAGGAACGTCTCTACGATCTGCGCCTCGACCAGCGGCGCGGTTACCTGCACGATCGGCTCGTTCGGGAACACGAGGTCGCCCTCGGGGATCGCCCATACCTCGCCCGTAAAGCGCAAGGCGCCGAGCCGGGCGAGGAACGACTCCTCGAAGAGCTCGAGGGAGCGCAGGTAGCGGAGCGCGTCCGCGTCGAAGTGGAGCTTCTCCAGGTAGTCGAGCGCGGTGTCGAGCCCGCTGCTGACGAGATAGCCGCGCCGGGGTGGGAGGTGCCGTGCGAACAGGTCGAAGGTCGCCGGGTCGTCGAGGCCATGCGAGTGGTAGCTCGCCGCCATCGTGAGCTCGTACAGGTCGGCGAACAGCGCCGCGTTCGTGTCGTCGACCCAGCTCATGGACGACGGCGGCTCAGACGAGCGTGACGCCGGCTTGCTCGATCTCGCGCAGGGCACGCTCGCCGTCGCCGGGCTCCACGTCGACGGCCCTGGTCGCCTCGACGATGACGTCCGCGTCGAAGCCCTTGCGCACAGCGTCGAGCGCTGTCTCCTTGACGCAGTAGTCGGTGGTGAGCCCGGCGATGACGATGTGTTCGACGCCGCGGTCGCGCAGGAGCTGCTCGAGGCCGGTCTCTCGCCGCTCGCCGGTGGGCAGGTGCGTCACGCTGAACCCCGAATAGCCGTCCTCCTCGCCCTTGGCCTTGTGGATGATCTCGCCTGCGACCTCGAGGTCGGCGGGGAACTCGGCGCCCCACGTGTCGTGGACGCCGTGCACCGGCCACTTGCCGCCGTACTTCGCGAAGTGCGGCGTTTCCGGTGGATGCCAGTCCTTCGTGTAGACGACCGGAACGCCTGCAGCCCGGGCCCGGCCGATCTCGCGGTTGATGATGGGCACCACTTCCTCGCCGCCCTGGACGTAGAGGCTGCCCTTCGGGTCGGCGAAGTCGTTCTGCACGTCGACGACGAGGAGGGCCGTACCGGGTCCGTACTCAGCCTGCTGTGCGGTGCTCATCGTCAACCTCCCAGGTCGGAAGGCGTCTCACTTCGCAGGGTACCGCTCTCGGTAGAGTCGAATGCGATGGCGTACCAGTCCCTGTACCGAAAGCACCGGCCGCAGACCTTCACCGGGCTCGTCGGCCAGGACCACGTGACCTCCGCCCTCCGGAACGCGGTGCGGGAGGGGCGGGTCGGCCACGCTTATCTGTTCTCGGGCCCCCGCGGCACGGGTAAGACGACGACCGCCCGCATCCTGGCCAAGGCGCTGAACTGCCTCGACCTCGGCGCCGACGGCGAGCCGTGCGGCAAATGTGAGAACTGCGTCGCGATCACCGAGGGCCGGTTCCTCGATCTGTTCGAGCTCGACGCGGCGTCGAACAACAGTGTCGACAACATCCGCGACCTCACCGACAGCGTCCACCTCGGTCTCGGCGCCACCTCGAAGCGGAAGGTGTACCTCGTCGACGAGGTGCAGATGCTGAGCCCGGCGGCGTCGAACGCGCTGCTCAAGACGCTCGAAGAGCCGCCCGAGCACGTCGTGTTCGTGCTCGCCACCACCAACCCCGAGAAAGTGCTGCCCACCATCCGGTCCCGGGCGCAGCACCTCGAGTTCCGGCTGTTGTCGAGCGACGAGCTCGAGGCGCTGCTCGTCGAGGTGCTCGGCCAGGAGGGCATCGACGCCGACCGGGACGCCATCGCGGTGATCGCCCGGGCCGGGGGCGGGTCGGCTCGCGACTCGTTGTCGCTGCTCGACCAGGCGCTCGCCCACGGGACCGGCCGCCTCGACGCCGATGCGGTCACCGACCTGTTCGGCCGCACGCCGTTCGACCTGCGGGCAGCCGTGCTCGACGCCGTCGCGGCCGAAGACCCGGCGAGGGTACTGACGGCGGTCGGCGCGCTGATCGAGGCAGGCCACGAGCCGCGACGTGTGGCCGAGGACCTTCTGCGGTCGACGCGCGATGCGTTCCTGCTCAACGCAGGCGGCGGCCAGGTGCGCGTCGACTCCCCGGAGGACGAGCAGAAGCGGCTCGACGAGCTCGGGCAGGCGCTCGGCAACACGATGCTCGTGCGGGTGCTCGAGACCCTTGGCCAAGCTGTCGTCGACATGCGCGGCACCGACGCTGCCGACCCGCGCCTCGTGCTCGAAATCGCGCTCGTCCGCCTCACACGGCGCGAGGCCGGCCCCCCGTTGCAAACGGTCGTGGAGCGGCTCGACAAGCTCGAGCGGACGGTCGCCGAGCGGCGGAGCTCCGGCGGGGGCGCGCCGCCCGCAGCGCCGGCGAGGGAACCGCGCGCCCCCGGAGCCACCGTCGGCGCGCTGCGCAAGCGTGCTCCCAAGGTCGCGCCCCCTTCCGCAGATGACGTTGGTGCAGAAGCAGAAGAGGAGTCCCTGCCGCCAGGTTCTGCGCCGACGGAACCGGAAGCGCAGCCGAAGACCCAAGCAGCTCAGGCCGGCGCGGCGCTGGCCGCTTCCGTCGACGTCGACGACGTGATCCTCGCCTGGGCCGCCGTGTTGCCCGAGCTTCCCGTCGCGACGCGCAGCGCGGTGCAGGAAGCACAGCCTCTTTCGGTCGAAGGCGACGTCGTCACGTTCGGTGTGTCACCGCGACTCATCGAGGCGGCGAAGCCACGGTTTCGACGGGAAGCCGACACGATCCGCAACGCGCTTTCGCAGCGCGTGGGCCACAGCTTGCGCTTCAACCTGATCGCGCACGAGGGCTTCGTCGGCGGGCGAGCGTCTTCGGCCGCGCCGAGTGCGGCTTCGGCGTCAAGCCCCGAGGAAGTCATCGAAGCGGAGCCGGTCGAGATCGAGGCGGGAGTAGAGTCGGCGACGAACCCGGCGACGTTCCTCACGGAATCGCTGGGCGCGACCGTCGTCGAGGAACGTCACCAAGACTGACGCCGCGGTGTCGCGGAGGCGGCGGCGTTGCCGACCGCCGGAGCAAAGCCGGAGCTTGCGACGGCGACAAGGACATACCGAGCGGAGCAACCGAGCATGGCGAATCAGAAGCAGCTCAACCAGATGATGCGCCAGGTGCAGAAGATGCAGGCCGACATGGCCGCGGCGCAGGACGAGCTCGCGACCACGACCGTCGAGGGCTCCGCTGGCGGCGGGAAGGTCACGGCGGTGGTGACCGGCGGCGGGGAGCTCCAGTCGGTGTCGATCTCGGCCGACGTGGTCGATCCTGACGACGTCGAGATGCTCGAGGACCTCGTCGTCGCGGCCGTGGGCGACGGGCTGCGCCGCGCACAGGAGCTGCAAGCCGAGAGGATGGGCGCCGTCACCGGCGGCCTCGATCTCGGCGGCCTCGGCGGCGCGCTGGGCTAGTCGCGAAGCATTGGCCTCCCCGTACGAAGGACCGGTCCAGAGCTTGGTCGACGAGCTGGGGCGGCTCCCCGGCATCGGCCCCAAGTCCGCGCAGCGCATCGCGTTCTATCTCCTGAAGGCGGCGCCGGAGGACGCCAAGCGGCTCGCGCAAGCCGTCGTCGAGGCGAAGGAGCGCGTGAGCTGGTGTCGCCGCTGCTTCAACTTCGCCGAGGGCGAGCTCTGTGTGTACTGCCGCGACGAACGGCGGGACTCGACCGTCCTCTGCGTCGTCGAGGAGCCGCGCGACATCGTCGCCGTCGAGCGCACGCAGGAGTACCGCGGCCGGTACCACGTGTTGCTGGGTGCGATCTCTCCCATCGAAGGCGTCGGCCCCGAGCAGCTGAAGATCAAGGAGCTGCTCGCGCGCGTGAACGACGAGGACGTGCAAGAGGTGATCCTTGCGACGAACCCCAACATCGAAGGCGAGGCGACGGCCATGTACCTGGCCCGCTTGCTCAAGCCGCTCGGGTTGCGCGTGACCCGGATCGCCAGCGGGCTGCCGGTTGGCGGTGATCTCGAATACGCGGACGAGGTGACGCTCGGTCGCGCGCTCGAGGGCCGGCGGGAGGTCGAGGCGTAGGCAACTGTTGACTTTCGGCGCGACGACCGATAGGCAGTGCCCGGTTCATCCCCGAGAAAGGACAGGACAATGACCCAACCCGCACCCGGGCCTGCCACCAAGGGCCCGATCGGCCGGACCCGTGATGCGGGTCGAGAGGCCCTCTTGTCGTTGGTTACCTGTGGCATTTATGCCTATTACTGGATCTACTTGACCGGCGAGGAGCTCAAGGAGCACAACCGCGAGGGCTTGGGTGGAGTTGTTTTGCTGCTCCTCACATTGGTCATCGTGGGACCGTTTTTGCTCGCCGCCGAGGTCGAGAAGATGTACCAGGAGGACGGCCGCGAATCGCCGGTCAGCCCGCTGGCGGGTCTGTGGCTGCTGATCCCGCTCGCCGGCATCTACATCTACGTGCAGAAGGTGCAGACCGCGCTCAACGACTACTGGATGTCGAAGGGCGCGCCCGCGGCCTGATCCGGTCGAAGACCGAGTTCCGGGCGAGGGGCGGCTGCGGCCGCCCCTCGTGCGCGCGGTGATGGCTACGGCACGCCGACGAGGACGTTGCGGACGGCGTCGCTGAATGCGTGGGTGAACCCCGGTACGGCGAGGTTGCCGGACCGCCGCCAGTAGATCGACAGGAAGATGCCCATCGGGACCATCACGATGGGCAGCGTGAAGACCGCCGCGATGTATGTGCCGAGTGACACGAAGAAGTCGCGCAAGGCGGGGGCATCGAAGGGCGACCCGAAGGGGTGGGCGGCGGTGACGTTGGCGTAGATGTCGAGCGCGGCGAGCGTCCCGATGAGGCCGGCGGTGAGGAGGCACTGGGCGAGGTCACGCCAGGTGGCGTCCACGAACTGCTTGACGCGTAGCCGGCACCGACCGCTCCGATGAGCAGTGCCAAGTCGTACAGGACGAACCCGGCGCCGTCGTTGACGTCGCGCACGAAGAGGTACACCGGCACCACGAGCAGCACCACGACGAGCGGCACGAACACTGCACGTCGCTCCAGCTTCGGGCCGTTGCGAACCACAGCTCTTGCAGCGGACGCCGGCGCACGAACAGCTGGAAGACGATCGTGAGGGGAATCCCGATCACGAGGTAGATCGATTGCCGGTTGGCAGTCTCCCCGAGGTCGAAGATGAATCCGATCGCGACCCACACCACGACTGAAGGCGACTCCCGCGGCAATACGCCGCGACCGGGGTCGCGATATAGGCCTGGTCGACTGCTCCTGCATCAACCAGCCTTGACGACGACCGCCGAGCCGTAGGCGACGAACTCTGCGTACGCGTCAGCGAAGCTGTTCGAATCGAACCGGATTCCGACGACGGCATTGCCGCCGAGCGCCTTGGCGTGCTCGACCATGCGGTAGAGCGCGCCGCGCCGCGCCTCATCGACCGCCTGGGTGAACTCGGGCACCTCGCCCGCCTGCAGCGCCCGGAAGCCACCCGAGATGCTTCTCCCGAACCCGAGGCTGATCACCATGAGTCCCCAACACAACCCGAGGTGCTGCTCCAGCTTCACGCCGGGGATCTCGAACGTGTTCGACGTGTAGATCGGCAGCCGCTCGTCCGACAGCGGCGCGATCACGCGTGCCTCCCTCCGACCGTCAGTGTTTGCAGGCTGCTCATGCGACGCCGACGGCGCGGTCAGCTACTTGCCGCGCTGGCAATGATCGCAATCACGATAACGAGCACAACGATGCCGATTCCGACCCAGCCGATGATGATGCCGGCGATCGCCATGCCCCGACCCTGCTGCGTCCCGCCGGACTGGTCGATCTGATTCTTGGCGATGTACCCGAACACGAGGCCGAGGATGTAGCCGATGCCGCAGAGCACGAACCCGGCGATCGACGACACGAGTGAGGCGATGGCCAGACCATTGGTGGTCGACGTCGGCGGGCTGTAGTAACCGGATCCGCTCCCCGCCGGCGGGGTGGGAGGCGGAGTCGGAGGCGGTTGCGGCGGCGGTGTCGGACCCTGCGACGGATCGTCCGGTGGTGTTGTTGCCATGAGGTGCTTCCCCGAGCTCGGCACGACGTTGAACGGGCGGCACACTACTCACGCCGTCGTCGAGGATCCACGACTTCGTGGTTGCACTCAGCCCGGCCACGCCACGACGGGGTACTCCGACACGGGCACCACGAAGGTCCCTGCAACCTTGTCCTGCCAGGTCTGCCTCTCGGGGTCCCACAACATCCAGAGGTACCCGAGGAGACACGCAAGCCCGGAGACGAGACTCACGAGATACCGGATGAATGCCTTGCCGTAGTCGATCCGTCCTCCTGTCACGGCGTCGATGGCGCGGATGCCCAAGACCCGCATGCCCACGGTCTGGCCACTGCCGCTGCCGATGAAGTACACGCTGTACGCGATCTGGGCGGCGATGCCGAAGACCTGGCGGGCGACGACGTTCGGCACCGCGAGCAACACGAGGTTCACTGGAATGGCGAGGATCACGCCGTCGAGCAGGAACGCACCGAGGCGGTACCAGAAGTCGGCGCGCGGGCCCGACGGTCCGACCGGCGCGCCGCCGGGCGGCGGCGCCGGCTGCGCCACTACAGCGGTCTTCCGGTCGAGTACTTGAAGAGCTGGTACGCCCAGAGCAGGGCGAAGAACAGGAACACCGCCCACACCGGGATCCGGACGCGCTGCCAGCGCCACGCGACCAGCAGGACAAGCGCCATCGCGACGACGAGAAAGGCTCCGGGGTTGAAGCTGAACGCCGTGCTCACGTGCCCGTGCACGAGCGCGACCACGCCGCGCGTCATGCCGCAGAACGGGCACGGGATACCGGTCAGTGTGCGGAGTGGGCACGGCGGCCCGAGCGGCAGCGCGTCGGGAAGTGCGGGGCGGATCGCTGCGATGCCGAGCATGGCGGCGCCGGCAAAACGCAGCGGCTTGAGCTCGAGCTCGACCGGGCTCGACGCGCTGGGCGCCGTGACCGTCGCAGTGCTCACGCGGGGCGAGCGTAGTAGGCGTCAGCCCCGGGACGTCTTCGCTGCTACGACGGCCTCGAGGAAGCTCTCCGGGTGCCATCCGTCCGGCGCGCCGACCACCTTCGGTCGAACGCGCGCCGCGAGGTCGGTGGCCAGGTGAGCGCGCGCGGCCGGTTGGAGCGCGAGCCGCCGATCGAGGAACTGGCGCAGGGTGGCGAGGTCGTCCGCGGTCACGCCGCTCACGTCCCATTCGAGGAACGGCGCGTCGGCCGGCGCCGGCGGAAGGTACTTGGCCGCCGGCATCACGGCCGGACGCCGCTCGCGCACGACGAGCGTCCCCGCGGCGAGGTCGCCGAGGCGCTGGTTCCGGCTCGTGACCAGAATCGTGATCACGCCGACGACGTAGAACGCGGGCAGGAAGTCGGCGAGGCGGAGGAAGTTGCGCACAGCCGCGGTGAGGAATCCGACCGGCTCCCCTCCGGTGCGGACGACCCGAAGGCCCGCGGCCAGCTTGCCGACGGTGCGGCCGCGATTCCACGTCTCGAGCACGATGTCGTACGCGAAGAGGACGACGAACACCGCGATGAAGTACGCCGCCACCACGTAGCCGCTGTCGCCGACCGGAGCGAAAACAATCGCGAGCGCGAAGATCGCGCCGAGCTGGATCACGACGTCGAGGAGCGCGGCCATGAAACGTGAACCCAGGCCGGCCAGCACGAGCTCGAGCTCCACGCCTTCGGGCGTGGCGATCGTGACCCGGTCGTCGAACGTGGACACCGGGCGAAGGTAACGCGGGAGTAGCGAGGCCTCGACGTGAACCTCGACGTCTTCGTGGACGAGCGCCGGGCGCGTTGGCGCGAGCTCGACACGTTGCTTGGCCGCGCCGGACGCCGGGCCGAGTCGCTCGGCCCTGACGGCGTCCGCCGGCTCGGCGCGCTCTACCGCGCGAGCGCGGCCGACCTCGCGCTCGCCCGCCGTCGGTTCGCCGGGGACCCCGTCGTCGCCCGGCTCGAGCTGCTCGTGAGCCGTGCCCGTCCGCTCGTGTACGACCGCGCCGGTCGCGGCGGATCGTTGCTGGACTTCGTGACGACGGGATACTGGCGCCGCGTGCGCGAGCGGCCTGGACTGCTCGTCATTTCTGCCTTGTTGCTCTTCGGCCCGTGGGTGCTGTCGGCGGCGTGGGCGGTCCGCGACCCGGGCGCGGCGAGCGGAGTGGTGCCGTCGCAATACCGGTCGGTGACCGAGCCCCGGGAGCGGGGCGCGGATCTGGGATTGACGACCGATGAGCAGGCCGCGTTCTCGAGCGAGATCTTCACCAACAACATCAGGGTGACGATCGTCGCATTCGCCGGCGGCATCGCGGCCGGGCTGGGGACCGCCGCGCTGCTCGTCTACCAGGGCGTGCTGTTCGGCGCGATCACAGGTCTGTCGATCTGGGCCGGCAACGGCGAGTTCTTCTTCGAGCTCGTGACCGCGCACGGTGTGCTCGAGCTTTCGTGCGTGGTCGTCGCGAGCGCGGCCGGGCTGCGCATGGGGTGGGCACTCGTCAACCCGGGCCACCGCCGCCGCGGCGTGGCCCTCGCCGCCGAGGCGCGAGTCGCCGTCGAGGTCGTGCTCGGCACCGCGCCGTGGCTGGTGCTCGCGGGCTTGGTCGAAGGGTTCCTGACCCCGCGCGGGCTGGGCCTCGCGACAGCAGTCGCCATCGGTGTCGCGCTCGGCGCCGCTTACTGGACCCTCGTGGTCTGGCGCGGGCGTCCGGCGCGCGTTGCTACAAGCGCGCCCGAGCCTTCGCCCTGAGGTACGCGCCCACGCACGCGTTCGGCAGCAGCTCCGGTGACGCCTCGACGACGTCGGCGCCCGCGCCGCGCAACTCCACGGCCACACGGGCGCGGGCGTCGAGCACGTCGAGCGCCACGGCGGCCGCGAACACGTCGGCGGGCGCGCTCGGCCGCGTACGCACTATGCGCTCCAGGTCTGGATCGGCCACGCTCGCAACGACGACGGCGTGACGCCGGGCGAGCACCGGCATGGCGTCGAGGAGGGGTTGCGCGGCGGCTTC
>DASPXI010000019.1:0-7865 GCA_035637335.1 Acidimicrobiia bacterium | reverse complement strand
AAGCCGCTCACGATGGGCGGCGTCGAGCGCGACTACCTGTGGCTCCAGTTCCGTGACGGTCAGCTGTACGTGCCCACCGATCAGGTGGGCTTCGTGCGGAAGTACACCGGTGGGGAGTCGCCGTCGCTCAACCGCATGGGGGGTGCCGACTTCGAGCGCCAGCGCGCCAGGGTGCGCAGCGCGGTGCAGGAGATCGCCGAGGAGCTCGTGGTGCTCTACCGCCAGCGGCTGGCGACGCCGGGGCACGCGTTCCCGTACGAGGAGACCCCGGACCAGGCCCAGGCCATCGCCGACGTGAAAGCGGACATGGAGCGACCGGTCCCCATGGATCGCCTCGTGTGCGGCGACGTCGGCTACGGCAAGACCGAGGTCGCCATCCGCGCCGCGTTCAAAGCGGTGCAGGACGGCAAGCAGGTGGCAGTGCTCGTGCCGACCACGCTCCTCGCCAACCAGCACGGCCAGACGTTCCGGGAGCGGTTCGCGAACTATCCCGTACGCGTCGAGGTGCTCTCGCGGTTCCTCACCGCCCGGGAGCAGGCCGCGGTCGTCGAGGGACTGCGCGACGGCTCGGTCGACGTCGTGATCGCAACCCACCGGATCCTGTCCGCCGACGTGGAGTTCAAGGACCTCGGCCTATTCGTCGTCGACGAGGAGCAGCGCTTCGGCGTGCAACACAAGGAGCTCATCAAAGGCCTCCGCGCCGATGTCGACGTGCTGACTCTGACCGCCACTCCGATCCCGCGGACGCTCGAGATGTCATTGACCGGCATCCGCGACATGTCGCTCGTGAACACGCCGCCCGAGGAGCGCCAGCCGATCCTTACCTATGTGGGCGAGTACGACGATCGCGCGGCGGCCGAGGCGATCCGTCGTGAGCTCCTGCGCGAAGGCCAGGCGTTCTTCGTGCACAACCGTGTGCAGGACATCGACTATGTGACCGAGCAACTCCGGCAGCTCGTCCCGGAAGCGCGCATCGGCGTCGCGCACGGGCAGATGGACGAAGGCCGGCTCGAGCGCGTCGTGCTCGACTTCTGGGAACGTGAATACGACGTGCTCGTGTGCACGACGATCGTCGAAAGCGGGCTCGACATCCCGACCGTGAACACCCTGGTCGTCGACCGGTCCGACCTGCTCGGACTGGCCCAGCTCTACCAGCTGCGGGGGCGGGTCGGACGGCGCGGCCAGCGCGCCTACGCGTACTTGTTCCATCCGCGCGACCGCGCGCTGACGGAGGAGGCCTACGAGCGCCTCAAGACGATCGGCGAGTTCACGGACCTCGGCTCCGGGTTCAAGATCGCCATGCGCGACCTCGAGATTCGAGGCGCAGGCAACCTCCTCGGCGCCGAGCAGTCCGGGCACATCGCCGCCGTCGGCTTCGACCTTTACTGCCAGCTCGTCACCGAGGCGGTGGGGGAGCTGACGGGCAGGCCGCTGCCGGAGCCCGTCGAGGTGACGATCGACGTGCCCGTCGACGGGTATCTCCCCGTCGACTACGTCGCCCGCGACGACGTGCGCATGGAGGCGTACCGGCGCCTCGCCGCCGTCACGACGCCCGACGACGTCGACGACATCCGAGCCGAGTGGCACGACCGCTACGGGCCGCCGCCGCCGCCGGCGGCCGCGCTGCTCGACGTCGCCCGCCTGCGCGCCGAGTGCGTGCGCACCGGCGTGCGCAGCGTGTCGGTGCAGCGCGGGATCGCGCGGATCCTGGGTATCGAGTTGCGGGAGTCGCAGAAGATCCGTCTGCGCAGGATCGTTCCGGGCGCGGTGGCCAAGGCCGACGGCGAGATCGCGGTTCCCGTCAAGGGCGATGGCTCGACCGTGTCCGCGACGCTCGTCGATCTGCTCGAGGAGCTGATTCCCGCCGAAGAGACGGCACCACTAGCATCCGCCGCGCCGTGAAATCGGTCGTGCGTTCCTCGCTCGCGCTTGTCGCCGTCGTCGGGGTCGCCGTCGCGGCCGGATGCAACGCGGTGCGGCCGCCCGCGTTGAGTGTCAACGGTCAAGACTTCTCGCGGTCGTCGATCGACGACGATCTCGCCACGATCGCCGACAACCCGGGCTTGCGAGATCGCATCGCCGAGACTGAGGGCACGATCAGATCGAGCGGTGCAGCGATCTGGCTCACTCATCTCGTCGAACAACAGGTCGTCGACCAGCAGGTTCGCCGACGCGACATCACGGTGACGACGGACGACCGCCGTGCCGCCGAGGGCCGGGCCTCGGACTTCTTCGGTCCGCAGGCGTTCGCGGCGTTCCCGGAGTCGTTCCAAGTCCGCGTGCTCGAGGGTTACGCCCGCCGGGAAGCGCTTTCGCGAACGATCGAAGCCCCGGTGGTGACGGACGCCGATGTGCTCGCCGCATATGTCACGACGATCAATCAGCTCCGCGCGCAGTGTCCGTCCGGCCGCTTTGTGTCACACATCATCGTGCCGAGTCGACAGCAGGCAGATGCACTCGCTGCCCAGATTCGCAGCGGCGCGAGCTTCGAGCAGCTCGCCCGCGAGCAGTCGGTCGATCAGGGCTCGGCGCCCAACGGCGGCGCGCTCGGGTGTCTCGAGGGGCAACAGCTCGTCTCGCAGGCGGTGAGGTCGCAGCCGTTGGACGAAGTGTCGTCACCGGTTCCGGCCCAAGCCGGATGGCAGCTGGTCATGGTGCGCGACACGATCCCGTTCGAGCTGCTGGAAGGCCCGCTGCGCCAGCAGCTCGTGCAGCAGTCACCCGCAGCGCAGCGCAACCTCAATGAGCTCGTCGCCAAAGCCGAGGTCGACGTCGACCCGCGTTATGGGCGCTGGGTCGTGCGTAACGGTCGGGGGACCGTGGAGCCACCGCGCGGCGCGCGGAGCCTGACTGCGCCAACGTCGCCGCCGTCCGGAGCGACGCCCACGATCCCGCCGTCGACGAGGCCGTGACCGTGGCCGCCCGCGTCGTCGTGGTCGGGCTGGGGCCGGCCGGCGTCGACCTCATGCTTCCCGCGGCTCGCGACGCGCTCGAGCACATCCCGAACCGGTTCGTGCGTACCACCCGGCATCCTGCGGCCGGGGACCTGGCGGCGGCCGGCGTCGAGCTGCACAGCTTCGACGACGAGTACGACGCCGCCGACGACCTCGAGGAGGTCTACCGCCGCATCGCGGCCAGGCTGCTCGACATCGCGGCGACGCACGGTGAGGTCGCGTACGCGGTGCCCGGCAACCCGGCCGTGGCCGAACGCAGCGTCGCCATGCTGCGCGACGCGGCGTCTCGGGGCGACATCCAGCTCGAGATCGTGCCGGGGCTTTCGTTCGCCGAGCTGGCGTGGACCCGTCTGGGTGTCGACCCCATGTCGGGTGCGCGCGTCGCCGACGCCGGCCGGCTCACGGCGGAAACCGTGGCGGGCGAAGGTCCGCTCCTCATCGCGCAGTGCGACACGCCTCTCGTGCTCTGGGACGTGAAGGTCGTCCTCCTCGAGGTGCTGGCCGCCGACGCGCCCGTCACCGTTCTTCAGCGCTTGGGGCTGCCCGACGAGCGGATCCGCACGGTCGCGCTCGCCGACCTCGACCGCGAGGTCGACCCCGACCACCTGACCGCGCTGCTCGTCGACGGCGGCGCCGGTGCCGCTGCTCGCGAGATCGCCCGCCTCCTCGGCTTGGCCGAGCGCTTGCGGGGCCCGGGCGGTTGTCCGTGGGACGCCGAGCAGACCCACCACTCGCTGACCCGCTACCTGCTCGAGGAGGCGTACGAGGTCGTCGAGACGGTGGAGGCGCTGCCGCCCGACGCACCCGCCGGTGACGTCCCGGCCGAGGCGTACCGCGCGCTCGAGGACGAGCTCGGCGACCTGCTGTACCAGGTGATCTTCCACGCCGTCCTCGCCGACGAGGCTGGCGCGTTCGACATGGGTGACGTCGCACGCGGCATCCACGACAAGCTCGTGCGCCGCCACCCGCACGTGTTCGGTGACGCCGACGCCGAAAGCGCGTCCGACGTGATGCGCAACTGGGAGCAGATCAAAAAGGACGAGAAAGGTCACGCATCGATCGTCTCGGGGATCACCCCCGGGCTGCCGTCGCTGCTCTACGCGCACAAGCTCCTGCGCAAGGCGGCGTCGACCGGGCTCGATCCCGGTGGGCGCGACGACGCATTGCGACGTCTCGACGCGGTGCTCACCGAGCTGCGCTCGGACGAGGGCCGCGACCTCGAGACCCAGCTCGGCGACCTGCTGGCGGCGGCGATCGTGCTCGCCCGCTCCGGTGGCGTCGACGCCGAGTCGGCGCTGCGGGGCTGGGCGGTACGGTTCCGACGACGCTTCGAGGCGATGGAGCAGCTGGCCGAGGCGAGACAGCTCGAGCTGGCGACGCTGCCTCCCGATGCGGTGGCGGTGTTGTGGATCGAGTCGGGAGGTGGTCCTTGAGCGAGGCGCCGCGCTACACGATCCAGGGCCAACAGGTCACGATCCCGGTCGAAGTGCGCGACGCGAGCGCACACATGGCGTCGTTCTTCGTGCCCGCAGCGGCGGCCCAGGACCTGATCGCCTACTCCGACCTCGAGGTCGCCGAGCCGTTGCCCGGCAGGGCTGTGTGCACGATCGCGTTCATGCGGTATGTCGACAGCGATCTCGGCCCCTACCACGAGGTCGCGGTCGCGTTCCTCGTTCGTCACAAGGGGATGGAGCCGGCGTCGACGTTCACGAAATCAGCCGAGGTCGCGCGCGGCTTCCTCGGCGCGTTCATCCATCAACTGCCAGTGAACCAGGAGTTCACGCTCGAGGCGGGGCGTGACATCTGGGGCTTTCCCAAGTTTCTCGCCGACATCGATCTCGACCTCGCGGGACGGGTCGCCCGCTGCACCCTGCACCACGACGGTGACTTCGTGCTCTCGCTGTCGATCCGCCGCGGTGTGCGGATGCCCGCACCCGGGTCGAGCGTCGACGCGTACTCCCGCGCCGACGGCGTTCTCCGCCGCACGGCATGGTCTATGGAGCCCCGCGGCGTGCGCGGGCGACCGGGCGGCGCCGTGCTCTGGCTTGGTGACCATCCGATGGCCAAGGAGCTGAGGGGCCTGGGCTTGCCCCGGCGCGCCGCGTTCACGAGCACGATCGATCACGTGCGCATGCAGTTCCAAGCCCCGGACGTGGTCACACGATGACACCGGCGGTGGCACTGGTCACGGGAGCTGCCAGCGGCATGGGCCAGCTCGCGGCGCGCCGCCTGGCCGCCGCCGGCGCGTCCGTCGCCGCGGTGGACGTCGACGAGAAGCGCCTCGCCGACACCGTCTCGCGTGCCCCGAACATGCGGTCGTGGGCGTGCGACGTCACCGACGACACCACCGTCGAGCGCACCGTGCAGGAGGTCGAGGCGGCGTTCGGGCCGGTCGACCGGGTCGTGCACGCGGCGGGGATCTGCCTTCCGGGACCGCTCGCTGACCAGCCGCTCGGCGAGATCGAGCGCATCATCGACGTCAACTATCTCGGGACGGTGCGCGTCGTGAAGGCGCTGCTCCCGGGCATGCTCGAACGCCGCCGCGGAGAGGTCGTCACCTTCGCGTCGCTCGCCGGCTGGCTCCCCAGCCCGCACCTCGGCGCGTACGCGGCGTCGAAACACGCCGTGGTCGCCTTCACCGAGGTGCTCGCGTACGAGAACCGGGGGAGCGGTGTGCGGTTCGCGTGTGTGTGCCCGCCCGTCGTCGAGACCCCCATGGTCGAAGGCATCCGCACCCGCGATGAGCTCGCGCTCGGCGGCCAACGCGGCATCGAGCCCGGCGTGGTGCTCGACGCGGTTGAACGCGCGCTCGACGCAGGGGAGTTGTTCGTGCTACCGGGAAAGGGCACGAAGGCGGTCTGGCGCGCACGCCGCTTCGCGCCTGCGCTCGTATGGCGGCAGATCGACCGCGCGATACACCGCTGACGCTCACTCCTCGGAGTCGAAGGCGGCAACGACGTCTCGCTCTGTGACCACGGTTATTCGCTGGTCGGCATACCGACCGGCTGTCATTCTTGCCTCGATGATGGTGATGGTGCGTCGTGTCCGCCGAACCGCGGACGCGCTGGGGATGGCATCAGCTCGCTGACGACTGGGCTCAACGCCTCGTCAATGCAGCCCGGATCAACCCCGGCGATCTCGTTCTCGATGTTGGCGCCGGCACCGGCGCGCTCACCGGCCCACTCGTTCGCACCGCGCGCATGTCATCGCGGTCGAGCTCCACCCGCGTCGGGCCCGTCAGCTCCGGGACCGGTTCGCGCGCGCCGGGGTCACCGTGGTGCAGGTCGACGCCGCCGATCTTCGACTTCCGCGGCGGCCGTTCCGGGTGGTCGCGAACCCGCCGTTCGGCATCACCACTTCGCTGATCCGCCGCCTCCTCAGCCGCGGCAGCCGGCTCGTGACGGCCGATCTGGTGGTCCCCGGACACGTCGCCAACCGCTGGGCCCGTGGCAGCGCGCCGGGCGCCGACAGGTGGCGCCAGACGTTCGACGCTTCCGTGCCATGTCGGGTGCCAGGCGCGGCTCTTCGCCCACCGCCGCCGGGCCCGACCGCGGTCCTGCGTATCGAGCGCCGGCAGACGTAAGCCCCGCAGGAACTGCTGGCTGCTTACATCCCTTCGCTGATGTCGCGGGCGCGCTCGGCGGCCTGGCGTTCACTACGCTTCTGCCGCTTGGCCGCTCGCTTCTCCTGCAGCGTTTTGCCGCGCTTCTTGTCGTTCGAGCGGTGCGGCGACTTGTCGCCCATCGGTCCTCCTGACCCCCCGGCCCGAGCTTGGGCCTCTCCAGTGTGCGCCGATTTTGCTCCCGGAGTCCATCACCGAGCGAAGGCCAGCTGGATGAAGAGCACTGCCGCGACTGCCATGACGCAAACCAGGTGGTCCCGAAGGATCGACCGTGCGAGCCGGCTCTGCCGCTCGACCCCGTCGAGGCGGGTACCGAGGCGCACCGCGCTCGGGACGGTGTGCACGGCGGCAAGAGAGATCGCGGATGCTGTGAGCACGAGCGACAGCACTCCCGCCCAACGCGGCGCATCCTCCCGCACGAGCTGCACGACGATCGACGCGATCGTCGCCAGCATCACGCCGGCGATGAGCCGGTTCATCGGACGGGCCGCCGTCGTCACCCGGCGGTAGT
Source organism: Acidimicrobiia bacterium (assembly GCA_035637335.1). Classification (GTDB taxonomy): domain Bacteria; phylum Actinomycetota; class Acidimicrobiia; order IMCC26256; family JACDBD01; genus JALZAA01. The sequence continues at coordinate 778 of DASPXI010000019.1, read as the reverse complement.
ACGCGGCGATGGACGCCAGCGTCTCTTCGGGTACGTCCGTATCGCGATGGCGGAGCACCTGGACGTCGAACATGAGGTCGAACCACAGGACCGCGAGCAAGAAGCCGGCCCCGGCGGTCACGAAGGCAGTCATGAACGGCTGATCACGCCGTGCCGCTGAAGTGCCTGCGTGACTTCGTCTCCCAATCGCCGGGCGACGGAGACATCCCATTCGCGCTCCAAGCGGTCACGAGCGTCGCGGTACTCCGTGACGGCGGCCGCGACCGTCGTCGGAGGCGTCGCGACGCCGAGGGGCGCGAGGAGGTTTCGGTAGAGCTTGCGCAGCTCTTCGTCGATGACATCGGTTCGACCGTGGAGCGACTTGCTGCCGAGCCACAGCGTCCAATCCCAGAAATGGGCGTCGATCGCGGCGAGGTTCTCGGGCGTTGGCTGCCACGGCGGCCCGATCTCGCTTCGCGCGTTCCCGGCGAAGAGGTCGATCTTGACCGCTCCGGGCAGCATCAGCATGTACGTGGCGCGCTCGGTCAGGCGGTCCCACTGCGCGGCGAGCGGATCTAGCGGCGCCATGAGGCGCGGGAGATCGCGTGCGACAGCGGCGGCGTTCGTCGTGTGGATCTGGAGGTCCCAGTCCGAGAGGGCGGTCGCTTCGCCGCGGGCTCGCGACCCTGTCAACTCGACCCGCACGACGTCAGGGTGTCGATCGAGAAGCTCGGTCACGCGCCCTTGGACGTCCACGGCCGACAAGCTTGCCCCACCGCCTAATTTCGTGGTGTGGATC
>DASPXI010000018.1:0-13159 GCA_035637335.1 Acidimicrobiia bacterium | reverse complement strand
CGGCGACGGCGCGGTCACGACGGCGAGCCTCGCCGACGAGGCGGCCGCACTCCTCGGCGCGCTGGAGGTTCCGCGAGCGCATGTGCTCGGCTGGTCGCTGGGGAGCACGGTCGCGCAGGAGCTCGCGCTCCGTAATCGCGGCAAAGTCGGGAGCCTCGTTCTGTACGGGACGTGGGGGCGTCGCGACGGGTTCGCCACCGCGCTCATGATGGCGATGAAGCACCCGTGGGAGACGGGGGACCTCTCGTGCGGGCTCGTGTCCCTCGGCGTTTGCTATTCGCCCGAGTTCCTCGACTCGCCGGAGTTCTCGAAGTTCGTCGAATGGACGACGCTGATCGCGCCGTCGACGCCCGAAGAGGTCCGCGCCGTCGCCGAGCAGTGGGCCGCCGATTTCGAGTTCGACAGCCTCGATCGCGTCTCGGACATCAGCGCCCCGACACTCGTCCTGACAGGAGAGGACGACATCGTCAGCCCACCGCGCCTTGGACGCGCGGTCGCGGACCGGATCCCCAAGGCGACCTGCAAGTTGATGACAGGGCGCGGATCCAGTCATGGGCTGCTGTTCGAGCGCACGGACGATTTCGTGCGCACTGTGCTCGGCTTCCTGGCGAAGCATCCGCTCCCGTGACGGACGTCAGTCCTTCTTGCCTTGCCCTCCGGGGCCGCCCGGAAGCGGTATACGCAGCCCGGGTGGCGCGGCGGGCGGCGGCACTTCCGGTGGCGCCGCCTCAGGAGGAGGCGGTGGTGCCGGCGGCGGGAGAGGCTCGCGGCCGCCCGGCGTGATCTGCTCGCCGGGCGCGGCGCACGGACCGCCGGGAGGCGCGAACGGGACATCGGGCTGGCCCGCGAGCTGCGCGTCCATGAACGCCCTCCAGATCGTCGCCGACGTCTGGCCGCCGAATCCCGCGCCCGGTACGCGCCCGGTCGAGGCCCCGTACCAGACGACCGTCGCGAGCTGTGGCGTATAGCCGAGGAACCAGGCGTCGGTCTTCTCGTCCGTTGTGCCCGTCTTCCCTGCGACCGTGTGCGCGGTTTGCGCCCCCTTCCCGGTGCCGTTGGTGACGACGCCGCGCAGGATGTCGGTCTCGCACGCGGCGATGTCGGACCTGAGCACCTGTTGACCAGGTGCGTTCGTGGTGTCCAGAAGCACCTTCCCGTCGGGCGCGGTGATCTTGGTGACGAATACCGGATCGTGCCGGCCGCCGCTTGCCGCGAGCGTCGAGGTAACCGTCGCCATCTCGAGCGGTGTCGCTTCACGGGTACCGAGGGTGATCGACAGGAACGCCGGAACGTTCTGCACGATCCCGAGGCGATGGGCCATCTCGACGGCCTTGGCGGGACCGAGGCTGCCGATGAGGCGCGCGAACGCGCAGTTGACGGACTCTTCGGTCGCGGCGCGCAGCGTCAGGTTGCCGCCCGGACCTTCGGCGTTCTGGGTCGTGTACACACCGGCGCCCGGGGCCGCGATCGTGCACGGCGACGTCCCGTCGACCTGGTCTTCGGGGGAGTAGCCCGCTTCGAGTGCCGCGGCGAGTGTGATGATCTTCCACGTCGACCCGGGCTGGCGGCCGGGCTGGCGCGTGGCGATGTTGTACTGCGACTCGGCAAAGCCGGGGCCACCGACCATGGCTTTGACCGCGCCGGTGTTCGGCTCCATCGCGATCAGAGCGCCCGTGAACGGCGGCGCGCTCGGCAGGTTGCCGCTGATCGCCGCCTGGGCCCGTTGCTGAGCCACGGGGTCGAGGGTCGTCTCGATCCGCAGCCCGCCCCGCAGGAGCCGGTCGCGCCGCTCCTCTTCGGTCGCGCCCAGGCGTGGGTCCGCGAGCAGACGGCGCTGCACTTCCTCGACGAAGTAGTTCTCAGGCTTGTGTTCGGCCGGCGGCAGGACGGTCGGTAGCGGCTGCTGACTGGCGGCCGCCTCGTCTGCGCGCGTGAGGTCGCCGTGCTCGACCTCGCGCTGGAGGACCTCGTCGCGGCGCGCCGTGGCCCGCTCCGGGTTCGTGAACGGGTTGGCCCCCTCGGGCTCGGAGATCAAGCCGGCAAGTAGCGCGGATTCGGCGACATCGAGCTCCGCCAGCGGCTTGCGGAAGAACCGCTCGGCCGCGCTCTTGACGCCGTAGGCGCCCTGGCCGAAGTACACGGTGTTGAGGTATTCCTCGAGGATCTGGTCCTTCGAGTAGCGGTCGTCGAGCCGGTAGGCGAGGACGATCTCGCGGATCTTTTGGTGAACGTCGCGCCGACGCGACTGGAGGATGCGGTTCTTGACAACCTGCTGGCTGATCGTCGAGCCGCCCTGCTCGATCTGACCCGACGTCACGTTCTCGACGAACGCGCGCGCCAATCCTCCCGGGTCGACGCCTGAGTTCGAGTAGAAGGTCTGGTCTTCGGTGGCGATGACCGCCTTGACGAGGACCTTCGGCACCTCGGCGAGCTTGACGGCCTGGCGGTCCACGTCGCCGAGCACGCCGATCTGCGAGCCATCGGCGGCGACGACGGTCGTCCGCTGCGCCAGGCCCTTGAGCGGCGGCAGCCTTCCCGTGAAGTGCTCGGAGCTCGCGATGGTGCGCATCCCCGGGACGAGCGCGGCCACGCACGCCGCCAGCGTGACTCCACCCACGAGCACCAACGCCCCGAACCGCATCGCAACCGGCTTCAGCCCCCGCTCGGCTTGTCGCGCGCTCCGTAGCCCCGGGACCACCAGTCCCGAGGCGGGTCGGAGCGGCGGTCGCCTACGCGCGTGCGCCGCGATCACGAACAAGCCGAGCACGAGGGCGCCGAGCATCACGGCGTTCGCGGTCAACCCCCGCCCGCCTTCGGATCGAGCGACGGTTCCGCGGACGACCGTTCCTTCCGGCTTGAGAGGCGGGCGCTCCGAACGAACATCGCCGTCGACCCGTGCCGAGCTGGTGAGGATCACGCGTCCGTCGGGTGCGTTGACGTCCCCGTGCACACGACCGCTCACGATCACGTCGCCTTCGACTGCCGTCACCGAGCCGCGCGCGACGCCGTCGACGCGAACGTCACCGCGCCCGGCGACGTTCTTCACTGATCGACCATCCTCGACGACCGGACGCCGCGAGAGATCGGGAGAGTCGTCGAGACCGCCCGCCGCCACGAGCGCGCCAACGACCACCGCGATCGCGATGGCCGACCATGTCGCTGCCAGACGGATTTCGTGTCACACGGAGATCAGAAGCGTTTACTCGATCAGAGACGGAGCATTGGGCAGGATCGGCTGCGGCGGCATGTGATCCCTCCCGATCGGGGACGCGGTGCCGGATTCGCCTACCCGTTGGCGGCGCCCGCCATGCGGCGCCGCCGGCGCGTCAGCCCCGCTCAGCCCCGACGAGACCCACGAACGAGACCATCTCGCCCGGGTACCCGCCAAGGTTGTGGGTGAGACCGAGCGTGCGGTCCGTCGTGATCTGCCGCTCCTCGGGCGCCTGGTGGCGCAGCTGGAGCCAGGCCTCGAACATCATCCGCAGCCCCGACGCACCCACGGGGTGACCGAAGCTCTTCAGCCCGCCGTCGGGGTTCACCGGGAGCTCTGCGTGCAGGTCGAACGTGCCTGCAAGCACCTCCTTCCACGCCGTCCCGCGCTCCGCGAACCCGAGGTCCTCCATGATGAGCAGTTCGGCGGGCGTGAAGCAGTCGTGCACCTCCGCCATCGCGATCTGCTTGCGGGGATCGGTAACCCCCGCTTGCGCGTACGCGTCGGCTGCGGCGGCCTCGATCTCGGGGAACCACGTGTAGTCGTAGTCGGGGTCGGCGTTGCCGCTCATGTTGCCGGCCACGAACGACAGCGCCTTGATGTACAGCGGCGACTCGGTGTACTTCGGGGCGTCCTCGGCTCGCACCACGACCGCCGCCGCGCTCCCGTCGGCGACGCCGGAGCAGTCGAACACACGCAGGTCGCCGGCCATGAGCGGCGAGTTGCAGATGGTCTCGGTGCTGACCTCCCGCCGGAACTGCGCCCGCGGGTTCCGGGCACCGTTGTAGTGGTTCTTGGCCGAGATGTGGGCGAGCACCTCGCGCATCTCGTCGGGATCGACGCCGTATTTCTTGGCGTACGCGGGCACGCACATGGCGAACATGGCGGCGGCGGTGAGCGTGCGCGTGGTCCCATCGGTCGGTGTCTTCCCTGCACCGACGAGCCCCTGGTAGCCGCTGTCCTTCACCTTCTCGACGCCGATCGCCATCGCCGTGTCGTAGGCGCCGCTCGCGACCGCGTACGCCGCGTTGCGCAGCGCCTCCGAGCCAGTCGCGCAGAAGTTCTCGACCCGGCTCACGGGCTTGTTCTGGAGCTGGAGGGGACGGGCCAGCGCCATGCCCGACATGCCCGACATCGCGGTCCCGAACCAGTACGCGTCGACGTCGTCCTTGGTCACGCCGGCAGACGCGAATGCCTCCTCGGAGGCGTCGATGAGCAGGTCGTCGGCGCCCTTGTCCCAGTGCTCGCCGAAGCGGGTGCAGCCCATCCCGACGATCGCCACCTGGTCCTTGATGCCATGCGAGCCCATTCGTGGTCCTCCGTGTGATCCGTGCGTCACTACCCGCGGATGGGGCGGGCCTTCCAGAAGTAGTTGTGAATTCCGTCGGCGCTGAACAGCCGGCGGAACGTCATCTCGACCCGGGTGCCGATCTGCAGCTCGTCAGCCTCGACGTCGGTGAGCTCGGTTGGCAGCCGGCCGCCCTCGTCGAAGTCGACGACCGCGAAGACGATCGGCGGGCTCGGCGAGTACGCGATGCGGTCGATGGTGAACGTCGCGATCGTGCCCGGCACGTCGCTCATCGGCGCTGGGTCCATCTCGTCGATGGCGCCGCCCTCACGCGACACGCGCTGCGGTGGTAGGTGCAGCGCGCCGCTCGACTGGTCGCGCGACCCTTCGAACGCGTACTTCCAGTCGCGCGTGCGACCGGCGACGGCGGCCGAGATGCGATCGGGCTCGGGCCGGCGTGGCGGGTCGACGGTGACGACGCGGCGCCACGACAGGAAGCGCCCGTAGGGGATCGCACCGCCGTTGTCGACCTGCGTCGCGACCGGGCGCGCCGGCGTGTACGACGCGACCGCATCGGTAGTGCGGAAGACGAGGACGTCGGCGCCGTCGACGAGCGACACGAGCGTGATCACCTGGCCCGGCTCGGCGGTCTCGAGCGCCGAGGCGAGCAGTAGACCTGCATGCGCGGTGCCGGTGTTGCCGACGCCGGCGGCGAGGTCGTCGACGGCAGCCTCCTTGGCGGTGCCCAACCGGCTCGCGATCGAGCGGTTCGCGCGCGCGTGCGTGCCGGTGACGATGACCCGGTCGACCTGCTCCGGTGTCAGGTCGGCGGCCTTCAGCGCCTCGTTCCAAGCTTGTTCGCCCAGCGTGAGGTACTTCGTCTCGCCGAAGCGTTCCTCCCACTGCTTCACCGTGGCGTCACCCGGGACGCGCCACCTGTCGATGAACTCCTCGGTCGCCGACGCTTCGCCCACGACCTCGGCGATGACCGGGGCGTCCTCGTCGTCGTCGTCCACGAGGAGCGCGGCGGCGCCGTCACCGCCGGCCGCCTCGTCGGCGCTGGTCGGCAGGCCCCCGCGCATGTCGGCCGTGACGACGAACACGGACCCGCGGCCATCGAGCGCGGCCCGCAGCGACCCCACCCCGGAACGCACCGCGCCGCCGGTGTCGATGGCCGGGGTGAGCTGGTCGATCCGCAGGGCAGCGTGGATAGCGGTGGCGTTCGTCTTCTCGAGGTACGCGGGGTTCGCGGTGGCAAACCAGAGCGCGTCCGGTTCGGCGCCTTCTCCCGCGCTCCGCAGCGCGAACCGGGCTGCCTCGACGCCCATGGTCGTCGTGTCCTCGTCGTAGGACGCCACCGAGCGTGTGCCGCGGCCGCCGCCGCTGCCGAAGAACGCCGCGATCTCGGACCGGTCGAGACGCCGGTACGGGACGTAGCCCGCTGCGCTGATGATGCCTCGCACGGGTTCGGAGTGTAGGCGGGCCGTAGAGTGCAGCTATGAAGCTGGGTGACGTCGGCAACGCGGACGCGCAGCGCTACGGCAAGCCGCTCGACGGTGTTCGGGTGCTTGCGGCCGAGCAGATGCAGGCGCTGCCCTTCGGCACGCAGCTGATGGCCCGGCTCGGCGCCGAGGTCGTGAAGATCGAGCATCCCGTCGACGGCGAATCGGGACGGGGGGCGCTGCCGGCGATGGAGGACCCGCAGGGCCGGCGGGTCGGCGCGACGTTCCTGCGCAACAACCTCAACAAGCTCAGCGTCGGCCTCGACCTCAAGAGCGCACGGGGACGCGACCTGTTCCTGCAGCTCGTGCCGCACTTCGACGTCGTAGCCGAGAACTTCAAGGCCGGCGCGATGGCGCGCCTCGGCCTCGGCTACGAGGACATCGCCAAGGTGAGCCCGCGGGTCATCTACCTGTCGATCTCGGGCTTCGGCAACACGGCCAAGACGCCGTACGACTGGCCTGCGTACGCGCCGATCGTCGAGGCGATGTCCGGCATCTACGAGTACAAGCGGCTCGACGATCAGCCGCCCGTCCCCGCGCCGGCCGGCGCGCTCGGCGACATCGGGACGTCGATGTTCGGCGTGATCGGCGTGCTCGCCGCGCTGCGCCATCGTGACCTCAGCGGCGAGGGCCAGTACGTCGACGTCTCCATGTTCGACGCCATGGTCTCCATGACCGACCTGGTCACGAACTTCTGGTCCATGGGCCTGCGCCCGGGCGGCCCGGGACCATTGCTGATCATGGACGGCTTCCGCGCCTCGGACGGCTGGTTCATCATGCAGGTCGGCCGCGAGCACCAGTTCGAGCGCCTCGCCCAGCTCGTCGGCCATCCGGAGTGGCTCGAAGACCCGCGCTTCGCGACACGCAAGGGATGGCGCGAGCACCTCGAGACGGTCATCCGCCCCGCCGTCGAGGAGTGGGCGTCGACGAAGTCCAAGCTCGACGCCTGCCACGAGCTCAGCGCCGCCGGCGTCGCCGCCGGGCCGTGCAACACCGCGCCCGACGTGATCGCCGACCCGCACGTCGCGGCGCGCAACATGCTGGTCGAGGTGCCCCGCACCGACGACGTCGACGAGCCCGTGCTCGTGCCCGGCAACCCCGTGAAGCTCTCGAGGATGGCAGACGGCCCCGAGACGCGCGTGCCGTGGGTGGGGGAGCACACCGACGAGGTGCTGCGCAAGGAGCTCGGCCTGTCCGACGGCGAGCTCGCTGAGCTGCGCGCCGCCGGCGTGATCGGCTGACCAACGTCCGACAGCACGGACGGGGCCGGATTGCGGCTGCTAGCAGGCGTCGCCGTCGGGGGACGACAGCATCCGGTTCAGTGCGGCTGCCAGCGTCTTCGCTTCCTCGTCGCTGATGTGGCGGCCGAAGTGGTGGGCGATGCCCTGGACGTGGACCGGGAGGGCCCCCTCCAGCGCCCGCGTCCCCTTGGGGGTGAGGGCTGCGTACAACGACCGGCGGTCCTCGGGGCACTCCTCGCGGCGCACGAGCCCGGCCCGCACCATCCGGTCGACGACGCGGGTGACGCCGCTCCGCGAGAGCAGGACGGCGTCGGCGAGCTCGCTCATGCGGAGGCGCCCGCCGGCCTGGGAGAGCTGGGCGAGGACGTCGAAGAACGTCAGCGGGATGCCCTGCTCGGCCTCGAGCTCGTCGCTCAAGACCTTGAGCACCGCCGATTGGGCCCGGATGAAGGCCTTCCAGGCTTCGAACTGCTGGTCGCTGAGGGGCTCGGGCGCTTCGGCCACGGCGGTCACCTTACCGAGGGACAGTTGCGAGGAATATCATTGTATATACAACCGTTGTCGCCTCAAGGAAGTTCCCCAGAACGGGAGGAGCACGACCATGAGCCAGATCCAAGCAGACCGCGTGATCGAGGGGCTCGCACTGCCGGAGCCGGGCGAGTGGCAGCTCGACCCCGTCCACACCAGCGTCGAGTTCGTCGCCCGGCACCTCATGGTGAGCAAGGTCCGGGGCCGGTTCACCGGCGTTACCGGCACGATCCACGTCGCCGAAGACCCGGCCGAGTCGTGGGTAGAGGTCGAGATCGACGCCGAGACCGTGGAGACCGGTGACGAGAAGCGGGACGAGCACCTGCGCTCGCCGGACTTCTTCGACGTCGAGCGCTACCCCAAGATCACGTTCCGCAGCACGGGGGTCGAGGGGGAGTCGCCGGGACGCTTCCTGATCCATGGCGAACTGACGGTGCACGGCGTCACCCGCCCGGTCAGCCTCGAGGCCGAGTACCACGGCTGGACGCACAGCCCGTTGGGCGACCGGCGGGCCGGCTTCTCGGCCACCACCGAGGTCGACCGCGAGGACTTCGGGCTCACTTGGAACGTCGCCATCGAGGCCGGCGGAGTCCTGGTGGGCAAGAAGGCCAAGCTCGACTTCGAGATCGAGGCGATCAAGCAGGACTGACCGCACGCGAGACAACGCGCCCTCCGGGGGTTACGGTGCCACGCCACCGACCCCCGGAGGTCGCGCGTATGGCGACGGGCGACGCGTTCGACGAGTTCGCTGATGATCCCGACCTCGAATCCGTCTTCGCCGTTGCTCGCGAGGAACAGCGCGCGGAGGAAGAGGAGTACACGAGGGCGGCTGCCCGCCAGTGGGCCCGCCACCGCGACCTCATCGACGTTGCGCGTGAGCTGCAACACCGTGGCGACATGGTGTCCGTGCGGGTGGGTGAGTCCGTTTTCGTGGGCGTGATCGACGCGGTTGGGCGCGACTACCTGCAGCTCCGCACGGACGGCGGGCGCGTCGATATCCCGCTTGTTCGACCCAACCGCGAACACGGTGCACTTCCTCTGCTGATTCGCGTCAGTCGACGCGCTCGCGCCGGCGGTCGCCGCGCCGAGCCAGGAGCGTCCACTTTCCGGGCGCGACTACTCGAGTACGACGGAGAAGAGATCGACGCGGTGATCGGTGCCGTCGTCCTCCGGGAGGAGCTGCGCGGTCGCCTCGTAGTCGGCCGTGATCACGTAGTCGTCCACGACCGCGACGGTGGACAGACGTACCTCCCTCTCGGCTACGTCGCGTGGGTGAAGCCGTGGCGAGACTGAGCGCCTAAGCGTTCTCGGCGTCGTGCTTCGTGGACGTCGACTGGTCGTCCCCGGGCTGGGCCCGCAGCCACTCGAGCAGCTCGTCGCGGTGGAACCGCATCTCGCGCCCACCCGGGAAGCGGTGGCACGGCACCTTGCCGTCGCGCACGAGCTTGCGCAGGTACTCGACGTGGACTTGGAGCAGTTCGGCGGCGTCGGCGGTGGTGAGTACTGGGGGGAAATCGGCCGCCGCTTCGGGCTCCGCTGGGGACATGCGTCGTATTTTACCCCTGACCGCACGCCTCGATAGGGACTCTTGACAGCGTGAGGCATCCTGAGGCAATCTCAGTCCGCACCGGGCCGCAGAATGCCAGGCTTGACCAGGTATGGCAGGTTCTGCACTATTGGCGATCGTCCCCGTGAGGGAGACGGCGGCGGAGGGGCTGGATGGCAGAGGTGGTGGGACCGAGCCCGAAACGCATCGATCCCGTCGCTCGGCCGGTTGCGTCACTGCCCCGAAGCCTGATGAGCCGCTTCTCGACCGGCCACCTCGTGATGATCGTCGCCGGGCTCGTCGGGCTGCTCCTCACGGTCGCCGTGCTCCGCCGGGCCGATGAGCGCCAGCCGGTTGCGGTGGCAGCGCGAGATCTCTCGCCCGGCACCGCGCTCAGCGAGAACTCGATTCGGTACGAGCAGGTCAAGATGGACGACTCCCTGCTCGGCACGGTTCTCCAGCCCGAAGACGTCAAACGGATGCGCGACTCCGTCGCCGCCTACCCGATCGTCGCCGGGGAGCTCATCCATCGTCGGGCCGTACGGCCTGCCGCCGCCCCCGACGGCAAGCGTGCCATGAGCGTCGCGATCGACCCCTCCCGCGCGGTGAACGGCGAGCTCGAGGCGGGAGACCGCGTCGACGTGATCTTGGCCGGCAGCCACGAGGTGTCGATCATCGTGGCCGACGCCGAGGTCCTCAGCGTTGGCCGGCCTGATCGCGGTGGCGCCTTCGGCGGCGTGGACGACAAGTTCACGGTGACGCTCGCTGTCGACGAGCGCGAGTCGCAACTCGTAGCCGCCGGGATCGCCGGTGGCGAGATCGTGATCTCGCGAACGACGGGAGCGCGTCCAGCCGCGTCGACGCCTCCTCTCGCCGTCGACGCGGGCGCGGCGCGGTAACCGTGGGGGAGCCGGAGATAGCCCTCGTCTTCTCTCCTGACGCGTGGGTCGAAGCCCTGCACCGACACTTGACCGACCACGGCGGGGCACGCGTGCGCCAGGTCATCGTGGATCCGTCACTCGCGTTCGACGAGGAGTACGGCACCCTTGTCGTGAGTCATCGATGGCCGGGGCTGACGCGGACGTTCGTCGATGCCACCCACCGGCGCGGGCGGCAAATCCTCGGCGTGTTCGATCCCGCCGAACCGGCGGGTCGCGAGTTCCTGGCATCGCTCGGCGTCGATCGTGTACTCGCGTCGGATGCCTCGATGGCCGAATTCGTTGACGCGTTCACGACGCTGGCACCCGAGCGCCGGGCGCCCGTCCCATCGGTCACCGCGCTCGAGGCCGCCCTCGATGGGGACGAGGACCCGCCGCAGGCGGCAGTCGGCGATCGTGCGCTCCGAACTCACGTCGTCGCGATCGGCGGTACCCCGGGCGCCGGTGCCACTGAGCTCGCAATCGGTCTCACGGCCGCGCTCGCCCGGCACGGAGAGCGCGCCGTGCTCGTGGACGCCGACGATGTGGTTCCGTCGGTCGCGCAGCGGCTCGGTCTGCCCATCGAGCCCAACTTGCGCAGCGCCATCGAATCCGTCGAATACGGGATGGGCGACGTGGACGCGACCATCGTGCGTGCAAGGAGGGAGCTCGACGTACTCTGTGGTCTCCCCAACGTCGGGGCCTGGTCACAGGTACGCCCGAGTGAGGTCCTCGACGTCGTAGCAGCCCTCGCGGAATCGCGTGGCTACGTCGTCGCGAACGTCGCCAGCCGCCTCGAGGACGTCGGTCGCGGCGGCCGGGGCCGATATGGCATCAGCCGCGCCGTCGTCTCCGAGGCGTCGGTCCTGGTCGGCGTGGCGCCGGCCATGCCCGTCGGCGTGACCCGGCTCCTCGGCTGGATCACCGACGTACGAGCGCTCAACGGCGGGGCGCCGGTGCACCTCGTCGTGAACCGCGCACCTCGCGACGCGTTCCGGAAAGCCGAGCTCGATCAGGAGATTCGGCGAACGTTCGAGCCCGAAAGCCTCTCGTTCCTTCCGCATGACCCGCGGGTCGAGGCCGCGGCATGGTCAGGTGAGCTCGTCGCGCACGGGCCCTACGCCAAAGCGGTTGCCGAGCTCGCCGCGAGGATCGCGCTGCGGACCACACGAGCAATGCGGGCTCGGCGTACTTCCGGTAGGCGGTGGGGACGCGTGCCGGTCGTGGCGCGATGACCACCCGTGCCGATGCATACGACGGCATCCGCCGAGACGCGCTCGTCCGCATCGAGCGCCGGCGACTCCGGCCCGAGGGAGACCTCGACGAGGTACGAGCGGAGGTTCATCGCGCCGTCGACGAGTATCAGCGTCGGGCTCATCTCGGGGATGAGATCCCGCTCAGCGACCCGGGTGACATGGTCGGCCGGGTGCTGCGATCGATCACTGACTTCGGTCCATTGACCGAACTGATCGCCCGTCCCGACGTCGAGGAGGTCTTTTTCGAAGGTCCGCGGGTGTCGTATCTGGACTCGACGGGACGCCTTCGTGGCCTCACGACACCGACCGGCGAGGGCGAGAACCGTCAGATCGTCGAGAGGCTCCTGGCACCGACGGATCGCCAGCTCAATACGAAGCACCCGATCGTCCAAGCCCGCGTCCTGCAAGGCAGCGCGCGGCTGACGGCGGCGATCCCGCCGGTCAGCGACCGGCTGTCGGCGACGCTCCGTCGGTACACGGTTCGAAACGTCACGCTGGCGAGCCTGGTGCAGCTGGACTCGATCGGCTCCGAGGCCGCCAATTTCCTTTGGGCGACGATGCAGATTCGCAGCCGCCTCGCGATCTCGGGCGAACCGGGCGCGGGGAAGACCACTCTTGCTGCCGCGCTCATCGCCGCCGAGCCTGCGAGTCACTGCGTCCGCTGCTGCGAGGAGATCCGCGAGATCGCGGTGCCGGTGACGCACGGCTCGTACTACGAGGTTCGACCGCCCGCGCTCGACGGGACCGGCGAGATCAGCCTGCGAGATCTCGTGAAGTTCGTTCTAGCGAACTGTGAATAACGGCATAGGAACGAGGGGCCGAAGCCCCCCGTTGAGGTGTCAGGGAGTGCCATGCGGTGCCATGACTTGCGGGGTTTGTGGTCCAGTGTGACGTTGATTGGCGGGCGGACGACTATCCAGAAGGGCTGGCGGACGAGGAGGCAGAGTCGCCCCGACCGGTGACCGCGACAGCGCGCTTTACGGGCTGAGGGAAGGGACCTTCGTTCGAGGGCGCGGCAGTCTCGCCAGAGGCGATGACCGAGGACTAAACGGCCCTCATCAACGGCGGGATGCATCGCGCTTCGCCCGGACCTCGGTGCCGGGCGCCGGTGAAGGATGTAAATCCGGCGCCCAGACAGGGGGGCATCGGCCTGACGCAGTGTTTGCGTCGATTACGGGACGGTCGCGACGCCGCTCAGACTCGCGGTGGCGGTGCGGTCAGCTGGGATGTCGCTCGAGACGACGAGATCCGCTGCTTTGTCACCTGCCGGATCCAACGGGGCGAACCCAACAAGGATCGGGCAAGTCTCGCCAGCGTCAAGCTGCTTGCCAACGCAGCCATCATCCTTCCCGAAGTTGGTCGGATCGTTGCCTTGAAACTCCACGGCGAGAGTCCCGGACTTGTCCGGGCCGTTGTTAGTCACGGTGAACGACGCTTGATCAGCTATTGGTGACTCTAAGCCGATGTCCAGCGGCCCGAAGTCGTGCGAGGTCGGCTCGATACTCAAACCTGTTTCACGCTCTCGCGCCTGCAAGTAGGCCAATTCGCCAAAACGATGCGCGTGGTGTGCCTCGGGTGTACGGGATTGGTGATTATCACCTATGCCCCCGCCCCGCTCAGACGGCCGGGGGCGTGGCCAACCCCTACACAGGCGGGGTCGGCAATGGGTG
>DASPXI010000017.1:0-2863 GCA_035637335.1 Acidimicrobiia bacterium | reverse complement strand
GTCCTCATGAAGCGCAACGTGAAGGACGCGTGGTGGCGGTCGATGGTGCAGCTGCGCGACGACGTCGTGGGGCTCGACTCGGCCATCCTCATGCACCCGCGCGTGTGGGAGGCCAGCGGTCACGTCCAGGCCTTCACCGACCCGCTCGTCGACTGCCGGAACTGCAAGGAGCGCTTCCGGGCCGACGACCTGCCGCCTTCGGGTGCCTGCCCCAACTGCGGTGCCAAGGACTCGTTCACCGAGGCCCGGCAGTTCAACCTCATGTTCAAGACGTTCGTCGGGCCGGTCGAGGACGACGCATCGATCGCGTACCTGCGCCCGGAGACGGCCCAGGGCATCTTCGTGAACTTCCTCAACGTGGTGAACACATCGCGCAAGAAGCCGCCATTCGGGATCGCCCAGATCGGCAAGGCGTTCCGCAACGAGATCACGCCGGGGAACTTTCTCTTCCGCACCCGCGAGTTCGAGATGATGGAGCTCGAGTTCTTCGTGCCGCCGGAGGATGGCCCCAAGTGGTTCGAGTACTGGTGCCAAGAGCGGCTGGGCTGGTTCACCGATCTCGGCATCCCGGAGGACAAGCTGCGCCTGCGACCGCACGAGCCGGACGAGCTGTCGCACTACTCCGCGGGAACGGCCGACGTCGAGTTCTCCTACCCGTGGGGATGGGGTGAGCTCGAGGGGATCGCGAACCGGACGGACTTCGACCTGACCCAGCACGCCAAGTTCTCGGGTCAGGACCTCTCCTACTACGACCAGGAGAGCGACCGCCGGTACGTTCCTCATGTGATCGAACCGTCGGCGGGCGCCGACCGGGCGATGCTCGCGTTCCTGCTCGCGGCGTACCACGAAGAAGAGGTGCGGGGCGAGAAGCGCACCGTGCTGCGGCTCGACCCGAGGCTCGCGCCGGTGACGGTGGCTGTTCTGCCGCTGTCGCGCAACGAGCAGCTGAACCCCGTCGCGGCCGAAGTCGCCGACATGGTGCGGCCTCGCTTCATGATCGACGTCGACGACGCCGGATCGATCGGCCGTCGCTACCGTCGCCAGGACGAAGTCGGCACACCGCTCTGCGTCACCGTCGATTTCGACACCCTCGACGACCGCGCCGTGACCGTGCGCGACCGCGACTCGATGACCCAGGACCGCGTGCCGATCGACAAGCTCGTCGCCCATCTCGAGGACCGCCTTCCGTGACCGAGACCCATTACGAGCTGCTGGGCGTCGAGCCGGACGCGACGAAGGAAGAGATCCGCTCCGCGTACCGAGAACGGCTCGAGAACCTGCGCGCCAAGGTGGAGAAGGGACGGTCCGATCAGGCCCGCAACGGCGCCCGCGCCGAGACGGCGCGCCTCAACACCGCGTGGCAGGTGCTGTCCGATCCCTTCCAGCGCCAGCGCTATGACACTGGGCTGTCCGACGGGACGGCGGACGCCGAGGCCGAGCTCGAAGAAGAGGAGGCGGAAACTGCGCCGGTACCGGCGCGTCGCCGTGGCGGTCGGGAGCCGAGGACCCGCGACGATCGCGGCCGTCCGCAGCGGCGCGAGCCGGTGGGCGTCCCGGGCGCCGAGGCCGCCCCGGTCGGTCGCCGCCTCGCCGCGCTCGGCATCGACCTCCTCACCATGGGCGCGGTGTATCTGGGTATCAGCTCGCTCGTCGCGGCCACCGACACGAACTCGGTCGGGGTCATCATCGCCCTCGTCACCGGGCTGTTCGTGCTGTTCAACCTGTACTTCGTGGTGCCCACGGCACGCACGGGACAGACGCTCGGCAAGCGGTTCACCCACATCATGGTCGTCGATGCCGACACGGGGGATCTCCCCACCTGGCGGCGGGCCAGCCTGCGCTACATCGTGCCGATCGTGCTCATCGTCGGGCTGCCGGGATCCCTCGGGCTGATGGTCGCGTTGCTGTTCGGCGTCTCGTGGCTGCTCATCGACACGCGCATCGGGCTGATGGATCGCCTCGGTCACACCCGCGTCGTCGTTGCTCGCTACCGACCTGAGCGAAGCCCTCAGTAGTGTCGGGGAGACCGTCACCGCTTTCGGGAGTCCGCCCATGAAGTACGTCTTCGCCTTCGAGGAGGGCAGCAAGGACCAGAAGTTCCTGCTCGGCGGCAAGGGCGCCAACCTCGCCGAGATGACGAACCTCGGCCTGCCTGTCCCGCCCGGGTTCACGATCACGACCGAGGCGTGCAAGGCGTACATGGCGGCCGGTGACCGGCTCCCCGACGGGCTGATGGACGAGGTCGCCGATGCGCTCGCTCAGCTGGAGTCGAAGATGGACAAGACCCTCGGCGCCGACGACGATCCGCTCCTCGTGTCGGTGCGGTCGGGGGCGCCGTTCTCGATGCCGGGGATGATGGACACCGTCCTCAACCTCGGCCTCAACGACCGATCCGTGGGCGGCCTCGCCAAGCAGACCGGCAACGAGCGCTTCGCCTACGACTCCTACCGGCGTGTCGTGCAGATGTTCGGCAAGATCGTCCTCGGCATCGACGGCGAGCTGTTCGAAGCCGAGCTCGAGAAGCTGCGCCACGCGCGCGGGGTGGCAACGGACCCGGAGCTGTCGGCGTCCGACCTCGCCGAACTCGTCGAGACTTTCAAGCAGATCGTGAAGCAGGAAGCCGGGGTGGACTTCCCCCAGGACCCGAAGGAGCAGCTGCAGTACGCGATCGAAGCCGTCTTCAAGAGCTGGAACGGCAAGCGAGCCCGCGACTACCGCAAGTTCGAGGGGATCCCGGACGACCTCGGCACCGCTGTGAACGTGCAGGCGATGGTGTTCGGCAACATGGGTGACACGAGCGGCACGGGCGTGGGGTTCACGCGCAACCCGTCCACCGGCGAGCCGCAGTTCTACGGCGAGTACC
>DASPXI010000016.1:0-9106 GCA_035637335.1 Acidimicrobiia bacterium | reverse complement strand
CGACGACACCACGTTCGCCTACCTCGACGGCCGTCCTTTCGCGCCAAAGGGCAAGGATTGGGAGCGCGCCCTCGAGGACTGGCGCACCCTGCCGACCGATGTCGACGCCACCTTCGACAAGGAGGTTGTCCTCGACGCCGCCGGCATCAGGCCGTCGGTGAGTTGGGGCACGAACCCGAGCCAGACGGTGACGATCGACGACGTCGTCCCCGACCCCGACTCGTTCGCGGAGCCGTCCGAACGGGAGTCGGCGCGCCGCGCGCTCGCGTACATGGGCCTGAAGTCGGGAACGCCGCTCCGCGAGATCGACGTCGACACCGTGTTCATCGGGTCGTGCACGAACTCGCGCGTCGAGGACCTGCGGGCCGCCGCCGACGTCGTCCGCGGCCGGCGAGTGCGCGACGGACTGCGCGCGCTCGTCGTGCCAGGGTCCATGGCGGTCAAGTCGGCCGCCGAAGCCGAGGGTCTGGACCGGGTGTTCGTCGACGCCGGGTTCGACTGGCGCGACGAGGCGGGCTGCTCGATGTGCCTGGCGATGAACCCCGACAAGCTGTCGCCCGGTGAGCGGTGCGCGTCGACGTCGAACCGCAACTTCGAAGGTCGCCAGGGCAAGGGCGGCCGCACGCACCTCGTGTCACCGGCCGTGGCCGCCGCTACCGCGATCGCGGGCCGCTTCACGACCCCCGAGGACCTGGGCTGATGCAGGCGGTGCAGGAGATCGTCGCCCGCGCCGTCCCGCTCCCCCGCAGCGACGTTGACACCGACCAGATCATCCCGAGCGACTGGCTCAAGCGGGTCGAGCGCACTGGTTTCGGCGAAGGGCTGTTCGCGGAATGGCGCGAGCGGTCGGACTTCGTCCTGAACCAGCACCGATACCGGGACGCGCAGATTCTCGTGGCGGGTCCCAACTTCGGCACTGGCTCTTCACGTGAGCACGCGGTGTGGGCGCTCGAGGACTACGGCTTCCGAGCCGTGATCTCTCCTCGCTTCGCAGACATCTTCCGCAACAACTGCTTCAAGATCGGCCTCGTCCCCGTCGAGCTGCCCCAGGACGTCGTGACGCGCATCATGCGCGCCGTCGAGGACGACCCGACGGTCGAGATCGTGATCGACGTTGTCGACCGTCGCGTCGCGGTGCCGGCCATCGACCTCGACGAGCCGTTCGAGCTCGACGATCACACGCAGCACCGGCTCGTACACGGTCTCGACGACATCGGCACGACACTCCAGGACGAGGACGAGATCGCGGCGTACGAGTCGCGGCGCCCGTCTTGGACGCCACGGTTGGCACCCGACGGCTGACGTCGGCGCGGCCGGCCCGAAATCCGCACGGGCCAACGGGGTGACCCAGGTCACCGGAGAACCGTGATCCACCACACTGTCCCCACAGGCCCGTCGGCGCACAGTGGACCGTGGAGGAACCGTCAATGGCAGGAGATTCGCACCATGGTCGCATCGCTGTGCGCCGCCAGTGTCTGCCTGGTGATGCTCGTTTCCGTGCAAACGGTGCTGAGGTTCGATCTGAGTGCTGAGCTCGGCAGGGTCGGCAGGTACGTCAGCAAAGCCGTCTGTTACGCGCTCACACCCGTCTTCATCGCCGGATTCGCCGTCGAAACGGGGCGCCTACTCGCCGCTTGAACCCTGACCGGGCTTGACCCCCGCCAGCAGCGCCAGCTCGCGCCACTTCCAGAAGCAGTCGACGTCCACGTAGCCGATGTCGCGCAGCCACCCGAGCTGCGTCTCCACGTCGACGAGCTTGTTCGACGGGTCGTCTTCCGCCGGGGTCCGGCCGACGGCGGCGAGGAACGCCACGTGCAGCTCCGGCGTCGGCGAGTCCACGTGCTCGAGGTTGAGGAACCGTCCGCCCGGTTCGAGCACGTCGAACACCTCGCCGTACAACGCCCGTTTGCGCTCGTCCACACAGTGGTGGATCGCGAAGCTCGACACGACGAGGTCGAAGCTCCCCAGGAAGGGCAGCGGTTCGTCGAGGTCGTGCTCGACGATCTCGACGCCGGTCTCGCCGGCGAAGCGCTCGCGGGCGCGTCCGAGCATCTCGGCCGAAAAGTCGAGGCCGACACCCTCGGCACCCGGGTACGCGCTGCGCACGAGGCCGAGCGTGAAGCCGTCGCCGGTGCCGAGGTCGAGCACGCGGCGCGGCGCGGGCGGCAGCATTTCTATCAGCACCGCGAAGCCCTCCATCCGGTGCGGGATGTCGTCGCGCTCGCGCAGGTAGCGCTGCGCCCACGCCGACTCGCTCCACAGATTGACGGGAGCGCTCACGGGCCGATCTCGATCTCGCGTTCCTCACCCCGCTCGCGCAGCCTGACGATCCGGTTGACCGCGTTCAGGTAGGCCCGGGCGGACGCCTCGACCACGTCGGTCGACACGCCCCGGCCCGTGACCTTCATGCCGTCCGCTTCGAGCTGCACGACGACGTCGCCGAGCGCGTCGCCGCCACCCGTCACCGCGTGCACCTGGAAGTCGGTGAGCCGGCCTTCGACGCCGGTGGCTTGGGCGATGGCGGCGATGGCGGCGTCGATCATGCCGTTACCGGATCCCTCGGCTTCGAGCTTGCCCGATCCATCGCTGAGCACGACCTTCGCGGTCGGCGTCGAGGACGTGCCGCCCGCCAGGTCGAGGCTCACGATGTCGAAGCGGTGCACGACGCCGGTGCCGAGCTCCTCGGCCACGATCGCCTCGAGGTCGGCCTCGGTGATCTGGACCTTGCGGTCGGCGAGCTCCTTGAACCGGGTGAACGCCGTGTTCAGCGCGTCGCCCTGGACCTTGATGCCCATCTTGGCCAGCGAGTCGGCGAATGCGTGCCGCCCGGAGTGCTTGCCCAGGACGATCTGCGCGGCCTCCTGACCCACGGTGTTGGCGTCCATGATCTCGTAGGTCTCTTTGTCTTCGAGCACGCCGTGCTGGTGGATGCCGGCCTCGTGTGCGAACGCGTTGCGACCGACGACGGCCTTGTTGTACTGCACCGGATAGCCGGTGAGCCGCGACACGATGCGTGACGTGCGCGCCAGCTCCTCGGTGCGCACACCGACGTCGAGGTGGTTGAAGTAGTCGCTCCTCGTCTTGATCGCCATCACGACCTCCTCGAGGGCGGCGTTGCCGGCCCGCTCGCCGATGCCGTTGATGGCGCATTCGACCTGGCGAGCGCCGGCGCTGACGCCGGCCAGCGAGTTGGCGACGGCCAGGCCCAAGTCGTTGTGGCAATGCGTTGACACCACGTAGTCGCCCCTGACGCGCGCGAGCACGTACGAGATGAGCTCGGCGAACTCCTCCGGGACTCCGAAGCCGACCGTGTCGGGGATGTTGATCGTGGTCGCCCCGTTGTCGACCGCGATCTGGCACACCTCGCACATGAAGTCGACTTCCGAACGGCTGCCGTCCTCGGGCGAGAACTCGACGTCCTCGCAGTAGCCGCGCGCGCGGGCGACGCCCGCGGCCGCCTCTTCCTTGACCTGGTCCTCGGTCATCCGCAGCTTCTTCTTCATGTGGATGGGCGAGGTGGCGATGAACACGTGCAGGCGGGGCCGTTCGGCGTGGCGGACGGCCTCCCAGGCCCGGTCGATGTCCTTGAACCCCGTCCGGGAAAGCCCGGCGATCGTCGACCCGCGCACGCTCTTGGCGATGGCCTCGACGGCGTCGAAGTCGCCCTGGCTCGCGATCGGGAACCCGGCCTCGATGATGTCGACGCCGAGGCGGGCGAGCTGCTCGGCGATCTCGAGCTTCTCGGCTACGTCCAGAGAGATGCCCGGCGACTGCTCGCCGTCCCGCAGCGTCGTGTCGAAGATTCGTACTCGGTCCATCTCGGTCTCCCGCCGTTTCCTGGTTTCTCGGCAACGAAAAACCTCCCCGGCCCGAAGGCACGAGGAGGCGTCCGCGAGCACCGGAGGGTGCTCGCAACTAGGTAAGGAGCAGGCCGCTGTTGCTGTCGGGGCGCAGTTCCTTCCTCATGGTCCACTCATGGTCGCAGCTGGCCCGGGACGAGTCAATTTCTTTGTGCGCGTGCGAGACTCGCGAGGACTCGAGGAGGGGGGAAAGGCTGTGGGGCGATTTCTGAAGCGGATGTTCAAGCTGGGGCTGCTGGCGGCGGCGGCGTACGCCGCCTGGCGCTGGTTCGAGTCGCAGCGCTCGGAGTCCGATCTGCGGTGGCAGTCCCAGCCCGCTCCGTACCCGCCGCAGCCTCGAATCGAGGAATCGCCGCCCGCCACACCGGTCACGGCCATGGCGCCGGTGACCCCCACGTCACCCGCCGCCGCGCCGGCTCCTGAAGCCGCGCCGGCGGTGGCTGCGGACGCGGGCGACCCCTGGGTCGAGCCCGTCGACGGCGCGTGCCCGGCCAGCCATCCCGTAAAGGCGAAGATGTCGAGCCGCATCTACCACGTGGCGGGCGGCCTCAACTACGAGCGCACACACCCCGACCGCTGCTACCGCGACCCCGCCGCCGCCGAGGCCGACGGCCTCAGACGAGCGGCCCGCTAATCCAGCTCGATCGCCTTGGCGTCCACGATGCCGCGCTCGGCGCGGAGTCGCTCGACGACGTCGGACTGAACCGCCGTCGACGTGGTGAGCACCATGAGCGCGGCCTCCCCCGACGGGCTCTTGCCGACCCGCATGTCTTCGATGTTCAGACAGGCGCCGCCGAGGATCGTGCCGACCTTGCCGATCATCCCGGGCACGTCTTCGTTGCGGACCACGACCATGTGGCTCGACGGCGGGACCTCGATGCTGTGATCGTCGATGCCGACGATGCGCGGCTCTCCCCGCTGGCCGGTGAGTGTGCCGGCGACGTGCACCGGCCGGTCGCCGACCTTGCCGCGCAGTGATACGAGGTTGACGTAATCGCGGGACGACGACGAGGTCGTCTCACGTATCTCGAGCCCTCGCATCTCGGCGAGCTGCGGAGCGTTCACGAACGACACGGGCTCGTCGACGACCGACGCGAGCACGCCGCGCGTGATCGCGAGCGTCAGCACGCGGCAGTCGTAGTCGGCGATCTCACCCTCGTAGGTCACCTCGAGCGTGTCGACGACGCCTCCCGCGAGCGCGGTGAAGAGCGTGCCGAGCCGCTCAGCGAGCGGGAGGAAGGGACGGACGGTCTCTGACGCTTCGGTGGCAGCGACGTTCACGGCGTAGGGGACGAAGTCACCCGCCAGCGCGAGCACGACCTGCTCGGCGATCGTCTGCCCCGCCTTGTCCTGGGCCTCGGCGGTCGACGCCCCCAGATGGGGTGTGACGACCACGTTCTCGAGGTCGAAGAGCGGCGACTCGGTTGTGGGCTCGGCGTCGAACACGTCGAGCGCGGCTCCGGCGATGCGCTCCTCGCGCAGCGCCTCGTCGAGCGCGCCCTCGTCGACGATGCCACCGCGTGCCGTGTTGACGATCCGCAGCGTCGGCTTGGCCTTGGCGAGCACGTCCCGCCCGATGAGGCCGATCGTCTCGGGGGTCTTGGGGAGGTGCACGGTGAGGAAGTCGACAGTGGCGACGAGCTCCTCGAGCGTCGGCACGAGCCGTACCCCGAGCTGACGGGCGCGCTCGCCGCTCACGTACGGGTCGAACGCGGCGATGCGCATACCGAAGGCGTGCGCGCGCTGCGCCACGAGCACGCCGACCCGACCCAGCCCGACGACGCCGAGGGTCTTGTCGTGAAGCTCGATGCCTTCCCACCGGGACCGGTTCCAGTTGCCGGCGCGCAGGTCCCGGTCGGCCTGGGGGACGTTGCGGGCCTGCGCGAGCAGGAGCGCGAGCGTGTGCTCGGCGGCCGAGAGAACGTTCGACTGCGGCGCGTTGACGACCATCACGCCCCGGCGCGTCGCCGCGGCGACGTCGACGTTGTCGAGCCCGATCCCCGCCCGCCCAATGACGACGAGGTCCGTGCCCGCGTCGAGCACATCGGCGGTCACCCGGGTGGCGCTGCGGACGATGACGGCGGCCGCGCCCTTCACCGCGTAGGGGAGCTCATCGCGGGTCAGGTCGAGGCGCTCATCGACCTCGAGGCCGGCGGCCCGCAGCGCGTCGAGCCCTCGCGGGGCGATCTGCTCGGTGACGAGGACGCGAGCCACAGCCTGACCCTACCGGTGGGTCTTCAGCGTCCCGGGGCTTTTGGCGTCAAGCCAGCAGCTTGGCCATGCGCTGCAGGCCTTCTTCGATGTCGTCGTCCGACGTCGCGAACGACAGCCGCACGTACCCGGGCGCCCCGAATGCTTCTCCGGGAACTACGGCGACCTTCGCCTCGTCCAGCAGCACAGCCGCGAGGTCGACCGTGCTCCGACAGGTGCGTCCCGCGATGTCGCGGCCGAGCACGCCTTCGAACGACGGGAAGCAGTAGAACGCGCCCTGCGGGGCGAGACAAGACACACCCGGAATACCCGACAGCAGCTCGTGCATGCGCGTCCCGCGGCGCTCGAACACGGCGCGCATCATCCCGACCGCTTCGAGATCGCCGTTCAGCGCGGCGATCGCCGCCCGCTGTGCCACGTTGGCGACGTTGGACGTCGAGTGCGATTGGAGGTTGGTCGCCGCCTTGATGATGTCCGGGGGCCCGACGATCCAGCCGACGCGCCAGCCGGTCATGGCGTACGTCTTGGCGACCCCGTTGAGGATGAGGCTGCTACCCGAGAGCTCCGGCACGAGTCCCGGCATCGACGCGAAGCGGTGGTTGCCGAACGTGAGGTGCTCGTAGATCTCGTCGGTGATCACCCAGACGCCGTGTTGGAGCGCCCAGCGCCCGATGGCCTCGACCTCTTCAGGGGGGTACACGGCACCCGTGGGGTTGCCGGGTGAGATGAAGAACAGCGCTCTCGTGCGCGGCGTGCGGGCGGCTTCGAGCTGCTCGATCGTGACGCGGAACTCGCTCGCCTCGGTCGCCGGTACGACCACGGTCGCGCCGCCGGCGAGCGCGATCGTCTCCGGGTACGTCGTCCAGTACGGCCCCGGGAGCAGCACCTCGTCACCGGGGTCGACGATCGTCTGGAGCGCCTCGTACACAGCATGCTTGGCGCCGTTCGTAACGAGCACCTGGGAGGCGTCGCACGTGACGCCGGAGTCCCGCTGCGTCTTCTCCGCGATCGCCGCTCGCAGCTCCGGTAGCCCGCCTGTGGGCGTGTAGTGGTGGTTGCGTGGGTCACGGCAGGCTTCGACGGCGGCGGCGACGATGTGGTCGGGCGTCGGGAAGTCGGGCTCGCCGGCCCCGAACCCGATGACGTCCTCGCCCGCCGCCTTGAGCGCCTTGGCCCGGGCATCGACGGCCAGCGTCGCGGACTCGGTGATCTCGCCGACTCGGCGTGAGATGCGCGTCATGCGGCCATCGTGACACGCGCCCCCCGCCACGGTGCCGCTTTTCGGCCGACCACCGGCTCAGGCGACGGCGGTGCCGGCGGTCTCGAAGCTGGAGAGATCAGAGAGCCGCGGCTCGTTCGAGAACAGCTCGACGATGGGCTCGTCGAGGTCGAGGCGCTTCTGCACGACACGCACGTCGTTCTCCTGGTTCCAGAGCATGAGCGTGACCGCCACTCCTGCCTCGCCGGCGCGTGCGGTGCGGCCCGATCGATGCAGGTACGCCTTCTCGTCCTCGGCCGGGTCGTAGTGCACGACCACGTCGACGTTGTCGACGTGGATGCCGCGGGCAGCGACGTCGGTTGCCACGAGGACTGGGAGCCGGCCTCGCTGAAAGTCAGCGAGGGCGCGTTCGCGGGCGGCCTGACGCAGGTCGCCGTGGATGGCGCCGGCGCGCACGCCTTCACGGCGGAACTGGGTCACGAGGCGGTCGGCGCCACGCTTCGTGCGTACGAAGACGAGCGTCCTCGCCACCCCGCGGCTGATCGCGGCGGCGACCTTCACCTTGTCCATCTGGTGGACGTGGAAGAAACGGTGCTGCATCTCGTCGACGGTCGCCTCACGCGACTCGACCTCGTGGCGGACAGGCTCGTGCATGTAGCGGTCGACGAGCCGGCGCACGGCGCCGTCGAGCGTGGCGGAGAACAGCATCGTCTGGTGCTGGGACTCGATGCGGTGGAGCAGCTTCTGCACCTGGGGCATGAAGCCCAGGTCGGCCATGCGGTCGGCCTCGTCGACGACGAGCACCTCGACCGCACGTAGCGACAGCTCCCCGCGCTCGAGGAGGTCGATGAGCCGCCCCGGCGTCCCGATCACGGCGTCGACACCCTTGCGGAGGGCGCCGATCTGCTTGTCCATCGACACGCCGCCGTAGACGGCCGTGACGCGCACCCCGCGCAGCTTGCCCAGCGGGGCGAGCACGTTCTTGACCTGGTTTGCGAGCTCGCGGGTCGGCGTGAGCACGAGGGCGCGGGGCGCCTTGGGCTCCGCCCTGCCGATGCGCTCGAGCAGCGGCAGCCCGAAGGCGAGCGTCTTGCCCGAGCCCGTCTTGGCCTTGCCGCACAGGTCACGACCGGCCAGGGCGTCGGGGATCGTGAGGGTCTGGATGGGAAACGGCTCGGTGATGCCGTCACGCGCGAGCGCGGCGACGAAATCGGCCGGGACGCCGAGCGTCTCAAACGTGGATGACAATGTGGAACTCGCCTCTTTCCTGTTCGCTTCAGCTTGTGGTGTGCGCCCGCCGCATCCAGCGGCGGTGGGTCTCCTCCGACCCGTGCGCGAGCCGCGAACGGAAAGGGTGAGGTGACCCACGCGAGCGGTGGTGAGCGCTCGCTACACCACATAATAGCAGGTCAGAGCCGAGAAATTATGTTCGCGGTCGCGGGTAGCGTCCTTCTGGTGGAGTACGTGCCCGGCGAAGGCGAGGACGAGACCATCCTCGACGTGCTGAACGAGCTCGAATCGCTCGGGTTCACCGGCCAATTCATGCCGCGCGAGGACGGCCAGGTCGAGTGCCTCTCGTGCCACCGTCTCTCGCCGGCCGACGACACCGTCTTCCGCCACCTCCGGCGGCTGGAGGGCGCGTCCGATCCCGACGACATGCTTGCGGTAGTCGGTCTGGCGTGCCCGCATTGCGGCGCGCCAGGCACCGCGGTGCTGGGCTACGGCCCGGAGGCCGCGGCCGTCGACACCGAAGTGCTCGTGCTCCTCGAAGACGCCCGCCGTCGCCAAGAGCAGGCCTGAGCAAACGATTCGTGGT
>DASPXI010000015.1:0-46445 GCA_035637335.1 Acidimicrobiia bacterium | reverse complement strand
CACGACGCCCAGGAGCCGCATCTTGCCCTGCTTCTGCAGGACGTTGGCGAGTCCGATGGTGCTGGCGTCGTCCCACCAGCGCGAGAGGTCGGTGTCGATGATCACGCGCGGCCCGCCCCTGGCCTCTTTGGTCGCCGCGCTTTGTCGAAGTGATGCGGCCGAACCGGGAGCAGCCGCAGCGACCGCGGCGGTGGCAATCACGATCGCCACGCCGATCATCGATCCACGTCGTCGTCGACCCCGTTCGATGGTCCGCACCCCCCTGTCCGAGCCTTCGCCTCGAATCGCCATCGTCTCATCGCCGGCACAACCGGCGCGCTGCCGATGCCCGGTGACACCGTGCCATCGGCCCCGGTTTGGCGTTTGACATGAACGTTCAGAATGTTCTAAACATACGGCAAGATGAGTACGTCCGGACCGCTCGACCAGGCCAGAGCCGTTTTCGTCGACGGGATGGGCGCCGCCTCGGCGACATCGGGGGTCCTGTCCCAGCTCCAGGGTCGGATCTTCGCTCTCCTTTATCTTCAGGACCACCCGCTCTCGCTCGATGAGATCGCCGAGGGTCTCCAGCAGTCCAAGAGCAACGTCTCCACCAACATCCGGGGGCTCGTCGAATGGCATCTGGCTCGGCGCGTCGCCGTCCCGAACTCCCGAAAGGACCACTACGAAGCCGTCGCCGACCTGTGGCGCGTGACCCAAGAGATCATGGAACGGCGGTTCCGCTGGAACATCCGCCAGGTGATCGCCGCGTGCGACGAGACGCGGCGCACGGCCGGAACCGAACGGCCGCGGCCCCGCGCCGCGGGGTCGGAGCGGGACTTCATCGAGCACCGTCTGGAGGCGTTGCGCTCCTTCGCGGTGGCCGTCGACGCGGGCATCGAAGCGTTCTCACGTGGAGAGCCGATGGCGCCCCCTGCAATGCCGGCTATTCCCATCCGGTCGGGACGCAGACGATGACCGGACTACCTATCGCGCTCGACGAGGTCCTCCCCGACTACGACTTCCGCAGCCGACATGGCCGAACAGTCGCGGCCGAACCGGAAGCGCTCTGGTGGGCGGTCGAGCGCTACCGCCTGGACCGGGATGGTTCGCTTCTGATGCGCTCGTTGTTCCGGCTGCGCGGCCTCGCTGTCCCTCGGGGCACTCTCCGCGACGCGCTCGACGGGTCGCGGTTCACCCTCGTCGCCGAACGGCCCGGCGAGGAGATCGTGGCTGCGACCACGGGCCGGTTCTGGGCCATCAGGGAGCGCGCCAACATGGAAGCGCCGGACGACCTCGATGCCTTTCTGGCGTTCGATCGCCCCGGCTGGGCGAAGGCCGCCGTGTGCATCCGCGTCGAGCCGCGGGATGACGGGGCGACGAACCTCGTGACGGAAACGCGCGTGCAATGTGTCGACCACGGTGCCCGACGCCGCTTCGCCGTCTACTGGATGCTCATCAACGTCTTCAGCGGATGGATCCGCCGGGACATGCTCGAGGGGATCGCGTCACTCGCCGCCCACGCGCCCCAGCGCGAGGAGCTGATGCAGTGAACGCGGCCCTGCTCCTAGCGGGCGCCCTTCTCTTCGTCGCCGCGGCCGTGCACGGGCTCGGTGGAGAATTGCTCGTGGTGCGAAGGCTCTCCGCTCGCGCCCTGCCTTCGAGTCCGTTCGGCGGACCCTCCATGACCAAGACGATGATCGGTGTCACCTGGCACCTGACCACCATCGCGTTCGTCGAACTGGGGATACTCGAGATCTACGCGGGGGTCGTGTCGGGTGGTGCCAGCCGAGGAGTCGAGCTGCTCGCGGCCGGTACAGCCACGGCGTTCGCGGTGCTGGCCATCGGGGCCGGCCTCCGCCACGGCCCCGCCGCGTTGCTTCGACATGCAGGTCCACTCGTGCTGGCAATCGTCGCGGGGCTCACATGGTGGGGAACGGTCTGACGATGCACACGACAGTGTCGACTGCCCGGGACGGATCGGATCCTTCGGTACGCCGCGGTGGTCTTTGCGGTCGCGTTGATCGTGCACGGCGCCGATCACCTGCGCCGGGGCATCGATGTCCTCGCCACGGCGGTGTTCTGGGCCGGGACCGTCCAGCTCATAGGCGCGGTCGTGACGCTGGTGCTCGTGTTCACGAGGAATCGGTGGGCACCGGTGGCAGCGGTCATCATCGGTTTCTCCAGCACCTTCGGGTTCACGGTCGTCCACTTGCTCCCGGACTGGGGCGTCTTCAGTGACGCCTTCCCGGGCGCGCACGCGCATGCCGACGTCACGACGTTCTCGTGGGCCGCTGCGCTGTTCGAGATCGTGGCGGATCTCGCGATCGGCCTTGCGGGTGTGCACGTGCTCCGCACCCGCCGCGACGCCGTTCGACCGGAGCCGGAGCCCGCGACCTAAGAGCAGCCCGCGCTCTCGGTTGAGGAAGTGAGGATCTGCACGGCGGTCATTTGGCGTAGGCGGCGGCCTGCTTCCGGACGAGATCGACCAGGTTCCCGAGCGCGATATTGACGTCGGCGAGGTGGAGCCCCCACGCGGGCCCGAGGGGGTACTGGAAACGCAACCGCTGGTCGGTCGACCCGCCGACGTCGGTGACCTGCAGCCACGTCGCGCCGTTCGCCGATTCGCACTTCGCGGTGTAGAGGTTCGGGTATCGGACCCAGGGTGTCGCAGCCGACGGCAACTGGCCGACTACGCCGCCGATTGGACCCGGGATCGGCGTCGTGCGCCGGTAGGCATCGAGCGCGCCATTGCCTCCACCGGGCGCGGCAGGATTGACGCACAACACGTCAAGGCCGGCGCCCTCGCCCGTGCGCGCGCTCACGCCCCCGCCCACGCGTCCGAACAAGCTGTTCGGGGGCGGCGGCTGGTCGAAGGTGGAATACGCCACGACGCAGCCGGTCTGCTCGCGACGGTGACAGGCGCGGATGTTCTGGAAGTCGCCGCCCGAGTCGCGACCAGCCGCAACCGTGACGTTGCCTCCGAGGAGCAGAGCGGACACCAGCCGGCGCCGCAGCTTCGGGTTCGGGTCGATCTCGGAGCTCAGCAGCTGCGTGAGCATCCCGGCGCCTTGCGAGTGGCCGATGAACACGACGCCGCGGCCCTTGTTGTCGTGGGCGAGATAGTCACGCCAGGCGGACAGCACCCCCTGGTACGCCGTGGCTCGTGCCTCCGCGGCTTGCTCGCCGGCGGAGCTGGTCGCCACCACCGTGAGCTGCGGATAGACCGGCGCGAAGACCCGGCACGTTTGCGAGAAGCGCGACGCCTGATACTCCGCCACCGCCGTCAGCTCCGGGTCCACATTGAGGTTGGCGTTGACCGTGGGCTGCGCACTCACCGACGGATAGACATAGAAGCAGTCGACCGGTGGTCGTTTGGCCGGGTCGGCGCGCACGACCTTTTGCGTCCCGTCGGGCTGGACGACGGTGGTCGTCAGGTCGTTCTCGCACGGGTTGTTCGCCAGCCCCGGCCGGCACAGCCACACGGTCGAGGACGACTGTTGGGCGGGGGCCGCCGCCGTCGTACCGGCCGGACCGAGGGCTGTCGCCAGCAATGCGGCGGCAACCGCGACGGCGGTTACCCGACCGTCACGGGCACGCATTGCAGAGCGCGCTCGCCGACGAGAGTCGGGCCCGGATCACGACGCGACCCCGTGGTGCGTGTCACCGAGCTTGCGCGCGGGACCAGCCGCGGCCGGCATCGTCACCCAAAACGTCGAGCCGAGGCCAGGTTCGCTCACAACCGCGAGCTCTCCACCCTGCATCTCGGTGAATCGCTTGGCGATTGTCAGGCCGATGCCGGTTCCGCGCTGCGACCCCTTGTTGGACGGCGACTGGTAGAAGGGATCGAAGATCAGTTCCTGCTCCTCGCGCGGGATGCCACGGCCTTCATCGGAGATCGACATGTCCACGGCGCCGTCCGCCAGGGTGGCGCTGACGATGATCCGACGTCCCGGCGGCGAGAACTTGGCCGCGTTCGTGAGGAGGTTCGTCAGCACGTCACCGAATGCTGCGACGTCGGCAAGGATCGTCAGACCGTCAGGCATGTCGACGTAGACGCGGTGATCGGCGAGTACGGGTCCGAGGTCATCGAGTGTTCGTTCGACGGTTTCGGACACCAGGATCGGCTGCGGCGTCATCGTGACGCGCTGGGCATCCAGACCCGAGAAGTCGAGTAGCTGGCGGACGAGGCGGCTGAGCTCGTCCGCGTTCAAGGACGCGCGGTCCAGCAAGTCGCGACGCCGTGCTTCGGGGAGCTCCCCCCAATGGAGCCGCACGGTGTCGACGAACCTCCTCGCGGCGGTCAGCGGCTTGCCCAGCTCGTGCGACACGAGCGCGAGGAGCTCGCTCTTCTGCTGGTCCGCTTCCGCGAGCTTGTGGTCCGCCTCCGCGAGCTTCTGGTCAGCTTCCGCGAGCTTGGCCGCCACCGCGTATGCCGACGCATTCGCCCACTCCTTGAGCAGCTCGCGCTGCCGGCGGCGGTAACGGCGGAGGTACAGCGCCGCGCCGACGGCGACACCGAGCCCGAGCGCGAGGGCCAGCGCCGCCACCAGCGTCCTCGGCTCGGTGAGGGTCGCGCCGAACGACCCGTCGTCAGCTTCGCCACTGCGCCGCGTCGAGCCGCCTCCACCAACGGTCGTGCCTGGCGCCTCGGCCCCGGGGGGTCGGGTCGTCGCCGGCGGAAGCCCCAGATCCGGGGGGCTCGACGGCGGCGGCGTCTGCGCGTGCGCGGTCGGAATCAGCACACCGGCGGCGACAAGGCCCGCACCAATCGCGACGAGGACGGACCGGGCCCGGGTCATTACCGCACCGTCCGCCTCGGTGTCGTCGTGGTCAATCGATTCCCATCCGACTGTCGCCCGGCGCGCCGGGCCGGTCCGGCGCGCGCACACCCCCGGAAGGGGTGAGTGACACCCCATTGTGTGACCACGCACGGGCCGAGAACATGGCCCGACCTGGCCCTTTCGACCCTTCGGGAGGCTAGTCCGTTCGGGCTAGGCGAGCCCACAGAACGGATGCCATCGACCGAGCGAGCCGCTGGATACGAGCGAAGCATGATCGAGAACCGCGCAGCGGTCATGCAATCGTTTCTAACAGGGACGTCATACTGTTGCCCGTGACGCCCAGCATCGAGGAGCTATTCGGTCCCGCGCAAAACCCGAGGGTCGTGGTGGTCGGTGCCGGCTTCGGCGGCATCGCGGCGGGCGTGAAGATGAAGCAAGCCGACCTCCACACGTTCACGATCTACGAGTCCTCGCTCGGGATCGGCGGCACGTGGTGGGACAACACCTACCCCGGCGCCGAGGTCGACGTGGGCTCGCACCTCTACTGCTTCTCGTTCAAGCCCCACGACTGGACCCGCACGCACGCCACGCAGCCCGAGCTGCAGAAGTACCTCGAGGAGACGGTCGACGAGTTCGGCCTGCGGCCGCACCTGCAACTCGGCGTCACCGTGGAGTCCGCCGCGTGGCACGAGGACCGCCACGTCTGGACGGTTCAGCTCGACGACGGGACCGTCGACGGGTGCCACGCGCTCGTGAGCGCAGTCGGCTTCCTCAACATGCCGCGCTATCCCAACTGGCCCGGGCTCGACGACTTCGAGGGACCCAAATTCCACACCGCCCGCTGGCAGCACGAGCACGACCTGACCGGAAAGGTCGTGGCTGTGGTCGGCACGGGGTCATCGGCCACCCAGGTCGCGCCGGCCATCCAGCCGATCGTGAAGAAGCTCTACGTGTTCCAACGCGAGCCGGGGTGGATCGTGCCCAAGGGCGAGCGCGACTTCACCGACGAGGAGCGGGCGGCGCTCGCCAAGCCGTGGCGGCGCACGTGGGAGCGCTGGCGGCAGCGGTACATGGTGGAGAAGAACCTCTGGTTCGGGCGCGTCTTCCGGCCCGGCACCAAGATCAACGAGGCCCGCAGTTCTGCCTCGAGTACATCGCCCGCAAGTTCGCCGACCGCCCCGACCTGCGTGCGGCCGTCACGCCGACGTACCCGTATCCCGGCAAGCGGCCGGTCATCGCCAGCACCTTCTATTCGGCGCTCAGGAAGGAGAACGTGGAGCTGGTCCCCCGGGCCGTGGCCTCGGCGACCCGCACCGGGATCGTCGACGCCGACGGGGTGGAGCGACCCGTCGACGTCATCGTCATGGCGACCGGCTTCCAGCCGGCGAACTACCTTGCCCGCCTGCGCGTCGTGGGCCGCGGTGGCCGGACCCTGCAGGAGCGGTGGGCGGGCGAGCCGCGGGCGTACCTCGGCATCACGGTGCCGGAGTTCCCGAACTTCTTCATGCTCTACGGGCCCGGCACCAACGCCGGCGAGCTCGTGATCATGCTCGAGAGCCAGGCGGAGTACGCCGTGCGGGCCATGAAGCGCATGATCCGCGAGCGCGTCACCGCCGTCGAGGTCAAGCCGGGCTTCGAGGCGCGGTGGTACCGCTGGCTCCAGTCCCGGATGGAGGGCACGTCCTGGACCATGAGCAACAACTACTTCAAGTCACCCACGGGGAAGATCGTGACCCAGTGGCCCTACGGCAACTTGCACTACCGCGTGGCGACGAAGGTCCTGGGCCGCGTTTCGGAGACCACCCGCCGGCGCGGTGAGTGAACCACGGCGAAGGCGAGGCACATTCCGTGGATGACGTCGAAGCCATCAAGCAACTCAAGGCGCGGTACTTCCGCACGATGGACACCAAGGACTGGGACGCGATGCGCCACGTGTTCGCCGACGACGTGGTGATGGACACGACGGAGTCTGGCGGCAACGTGATTGCCGGCGCCGACGAATGCATGGCGTTCCTCCGACACGTGATCGGCGATGCGATCACGGTGCATCACGGACACACTCCGGAGATCGAGCTGACGACGCCGACGACGGCAACCGGCATCTGGGCCATGGAGGACATGCTCCGCTGGCCCGACGGCCGCGAGCTGCATGGCTACGGGCACTACGAGGAGACGTACGAGAAGGCCGACGGCGTTTGGCGCATCAAGACCCTGAAGCTGACCCGCCTCCGCGTGGACCTCACCGACGCCGTCAATCACGGATGAGCCGCCCCACCGGGACGGTGGTGGTTGCGTCCACGAGGAGCTCGGCCAGCTCGTGCGGCCGGCTGAGGAACGGCGCGAGCTCTGGGACCGTCTCGCGCACTGGGTCTACGCCATGCGGTAGCGCAGCGGCAGATGCTTGATGCTTCCGTTGACGATCGAGCTCAGGCGCTGCACCGGCCCCGACACCTCGAACGACTCCAGACGCGCGAGCAATTCGCGGAAGATGACCTCGATCTCGACGCGCGCCAGCTGGGCACCCATGCAGAAGTGCTCGCCGAAGCCGAAGGCGAGGTGGGGGTTCGGGCGGCGATCGACGCGGAACGCGAACGGGTCGTCGAACACCTCCTCGTCGCGGTTCGCCGACGCGAAGTACAGCGCCACTTGTTCGCCGGCACGGATCTCGACTCCGTGCACCTCGCAGTCCTCGGTGGCGGTCCGCGTGAAGTGGCTGATCGGGGTGACCCAGCGCAGGATCTCTTCGACGGCGTCGGACAAGAGCTCCGGGCGGTCGCGCAGCTTCTCCCACTCGCCGTGGTGTTCGCTGAAGGCGAGCAGTCCTCCGCTGATCGCGTTGCGCGTGGTCTCGTTGCCCGCCTCGACCAGGAGCTCGCAGTACGAGACGAGCTGCTCCAAGGTGAGCGGTGTTCCCTCGACCTCGCCGTCTATCAGCTCGCTCACCAGATCGTCGCGCAGGTGGCGGCGGCGCTGCTCGATCAGGCGCTGGAAGTAGACGTGCACCTCGCCGCGCGCGCGCTTGATGGTCTGGCCCGGCGTCTCGCCGGGGCGCCGGTACTCCGGGTCTTCCTTGCCGATCACCTCGTTGGTCCAGCGGAACAACAGCTCCCAGTCGTCGCGCGGCGCGCCGAGGATGGCAGCGATGACGGCGAGCGGGAACGGCGCAGCGATGCGCTCGACGAAGTCGAGCTCACCGGACGCGCCCGAGGGAGCCGCGGCCTCGAGGATCTCGCGCGCGATGCGTTCGATGTCGGTGCGCCGCGCCCGCACGGCACGCGGCGTGAAGCGCACGTTCGCGACGCGTCGCACGGGGCCGTGCCGCGGCGGATCGAGCAGGACGACCATCTCCGATGGCGGCATCACCGCTGCATCGGCACGGCGCAGCGTGATCCCCTGCGCGCTCGAGAAGCGCAGCGGCTGCTTCGAGATCTCCATGATGTCGGCGTGCTTCGTGATCGCCCAGAACGGCTCGTAGCCCGGCGGCGTGAAGTACGCCACCGGCGCCTCGGCCCGCAGCCGCGTCCACACCTCGTGGGGATAGCCGTCGCGCGCGTAACGCGCGGGATCGATGAGGTCGAGCGAATCGACGCCGGCCGTCATCGAATGCGGGGCTCCCTCGGCAGGCCGAGCACACGATCGCCGATGATGTTGCGCTGGATCTCGTTCGTGCCGCCCATGATCGAGTTGGCGCGCGTCGCTAGCAGCTCGCGACCCCACCGTCCCCGATCGACGGCGCGCTCGTCGCCGGGCATCAGGAGCGCCTCGGGCCCGAGCACCGCCACGGCCGTCTCGTTCAGCCGCTCGCTCATGCCCGCCCAGAACAGCTTCACGAGGCTCGACTCGGGACCGATCTCGTCGCCGCGAGCGAGACGCGTGAGCGTGCGCGCATTGTGCAGGCGGAAGATCTCGACCTCGATCCATGTCTGCGCGAGCAGCTGGCGGGCGAGCGGATCGCCGAACCGCCCGCGGCGCGCACAGGCCTTCGCCAGGAGATCCATTGCTCTCGTGCCGCACCTGCTCCTTCCACACGAACGATGCGCCGCGCTCGTTGGCGAGCGTCGTGTTGGCGACGCGCCAACCCTCGTTCTCGGGGCCGAAGAGGTTTTCGACCGGTACTTCCACCGCGTCGAGGAAGACCTCGTTGAACTCGCTCTCACCGGTGAGCTGCCGCAGCGGGCGGACCTCCACACCCTTCGCCATCATCGGGATCGCGAGCATCGAGATACCCTTGTGCGCGGCCTCCTTCGGGTCCGTCCGCACGAGAGCGATGCCCCAGTCCGCAAAGCGCGCGTACGACGACCAACACCTTCTGCCCGGTTACGAAATAGACGTCGCCGCGCTTCTCCGCCCGTGTCGAGAGGCCGGCGAGGTCGCTCCCGGCATCGGGCTCGCTGAACAGCTGGCACCAGACGTCGTCGCCCGCCAGGATCCTCGGCATCCACCGCCGCCGCTGCGCCTCGGTGCCGTGCGCCATCAACGTGGGCCCGACGAGGGTCACACCGGCGCGACCGAGGATCGGCGGCGCGTCGGCGCGCGCGAGCTCCTGGTTGTAGATGGCGACCTGCGTCGGCGACGCGCCCCGCCCGCCGTATTCAACGGGCCAGTGGATGCCGACCCATCGTCCGGAGTGGAGCGTCCGCTGCCACTCCCGGAGCAGTTCGGCGTCCTCGAACGTCGCCGCGACATCGACGTCGGGCGGCGTGTGCTCCCGCAGCCAGGAGCGCAGCTCCTCGCGGAACTGCACGGGTGCCGTCACGGCCGTCCCGCCGACCAGGAGACGGTCTTGAGCTGGGTGAACTCGAGCATGCCGTAATCGCCGAACTCTCGACCGATGCCTGACTGCTTGTAGCCGCCGAAGGGGCCCCACGGGCTGGGCCCGCCGCCGCCCCCGTTGATCGTGACGGTCCCCGCCCGCACCTGCTTGGCGAGTTCGTACGCCCGAGTCGGCTGTGGGTGCCAGATCGACGCCGCGAGCCCGTAGCGCGTGTCGTTCGCGATGGCCACGGCTTCGTCTTCACCGTCGAACGGGATCACGACACCCACCGGCCCGAAGATCTCCTCCTGCGCGACCCTCATCGAGTTGTCCACGTCCACGAACAGCGTGGGCTCGACGAAGAAGCCCCGGGACAGGTGAGCGGGTCGGCCACCACCACACGCGAGGCGCGCGCCCTCGGCCGTGCCGTTGGCGACGTACCGCTCGACGCGCTCGCGCTGCGCTTCACGGATCAGCGGTCCCATCGTCACGGTCGGCTCTGCCGGGTCGCCGACTTCGACCTTCGCGAGCGCCGCCTCGAGCCCCTCGACGACCTCGTCGTACACGCTGCGTTCGGCGAGGATGCGCGTGGGCAACGCGCATCCCTGACCGGCGTGGATGGTGAATGCGTAGGCCGCGGCCGCCGCGAACCTGCGGACATCCGAACCGGCGAACACGATGTTGGGCGACTTGCCGCCCAGCTCGAGCAGGACCTTCTTCAGGCCGCCAGCGGCTTGCTTCATGATCTGCTTCCCGACGACGTCGGAGCCAGTGAAGCTCACCATGTCGACCTCGGGATGCGTCGTGAGCCGTTCGCTCTCGGGCACGCCGCCGGTGACGACGTTCAGCACACCGGGTGGCAGCTCGGCGGCGTCGGCGATCTCCCCGAGCACCAACGCCTCGAGGGGCGTGTACGGCGACGGCTTGAGCACCACCGAATTGCCGACCGCCAGGGCGGGCACCACCTTGGCCAGGTTCAGATACATCGGGTAGTTGAACGCGGTGATCGCGGCGACGACGCCCACCGGCTCCTTCCGGATTACGCCCTGGCCGAGCCCCCTCGCAGTGAGTTGTGGAGGCAGCGGATCCTCGTACGGAAACGTCGCGGCCCGCTCCGCGAACCAGAACGCGTATCGAAGCGGCGTGTCGAACTGGAAAGCCTCGGCGATCGAGCGCGCCGCGCCCGCCTCGGCGATGATCATGTCGACGAGCTCGCCGCGCCGGTCGGCGATGGTCTGGGTAAACCGCAGCAAGGTATCGGAGCGCTCGCGCGCCGACATCCGCGGCCACGGCCCGTCCTCGAATGCGCGACGCGCCGCAGCAACCGCGCGATCGACGTCCTCCATCGATGCCTGCGGAACCTTCGTGATGACTTCCTCGCTGGCTGGGTTGATGACCTCGAGCTCCTCGTCGCTCGACGCGTTGACCCACTCGCCGTCGATGTAGAGGCCATGGCTCTCGAGCGTGGTGGCCACGTCGCTTCCTTCCGATCAGGCGATGGGTGTGAACTCGAGGTGCAGGTTCTCGAGGCCGCGGAGCAGGTAGATGGGCGAGTACTCGTAGCGGCGCGCGCCGGCGGGGCCGTGCGCCGTCTCCGAGATCCTGATGTCCGCCATGCGGTCCAGGAGACGTTCGGTGCTGACACGGGCCTCGGCCCGGGCGAGGGGCGCGCCGGCGCAGGTGTGGATGCCGAAACCGAACCCGAGGTGGTAGCGGCCGTTCGAGCGGTCGAGGCGGAGCTCGCCGGGGTCGTCGAACTGACGCGGATCATGATTCGCGGCGCCGTTGAGCACCATCACGGTGGTGCCGGCGGGGAGATGGACGCCGCCGACCGTCGTGGGGACGCGCGCCAATCGGAACTGCGCGTGGAGCGGCGTCTCGAGCCGGAGGGTCTCCTCGACGAAGTCCGGGATGCGGTCGCGCTGGTCGCGCAGGAGCTGCTGGAGCTCGGGGCGTTCACCGATCAGCCGGAGCATCGTGCCGAGGAGGCGGGCTGTGGTCTCCTGCCCCGCGGCGAAGAGGTTCGCGGCGATCAGCATGACGTCCTCGACCTCCGGCAACGAGCCGTCGGGGAAGGGCGCGGTGGCAAGACTCGTCATGACGTCGTCGCGCGGTTCGCGCCGCCGGTGCTCGATGTAGGTGGTGAACCGGCCGTAGAGGAACTCCAACGGCTTGTGCGCGGGCGGCCCCCCGCCGCTCGCAGGGCGCTGGTCACCTTGCAGCTCTGCGCGAAACGTCTCGTGGTCCTCTTCGGGCACGCCGAGCAGGTCGGCGATGACGAGCAGCGTGTAGGGGCTTGCGTACTCGTGGATGAACTCGCACTCTCCGCGGGCGAGGAACTCGTCGATCTGGCGATCGGCGAGCCGCCACATGAACTCCTCGTTCTCTTTGAGGCGCTTCGGCGTGATCAGTCGCATCAGCAGCCCGCGGTGGGCGGTGTGCTTCGGCGGGTCGAACGAGGGCAGCTGGTCGCTGAACGCCAGGTGGTGGCGGTACTGCTCGATGATCTCGCTGATGTCGTTGCCCTCGAGCGGAACCGGCCACTCGGCGAACGGCCCGGCGACCGTGTTGCAGCTCGAGAAGGTCTCGGGATCGTTGTACACGGCCATCGCTTCTTCGAATCCGGTGACCATGACGACTCCGTGATGGGGCTCGCGCCACACCGGGCCGTGCTCGCGGAGGTACTCGAAGTACGGGTACGGGTCCTGGTAGAGGGGCCGGGCGCGGAAGAAGTCGATCGAGTCGAAGTTGAGAGTGCTCACAGATCCTCCAATCCGAGGGTCAGCGGCCCAGCAATCCCCGCTCGATGATGTGAGCTGCCGCCTCGACCTCGGCCGCCGGTCGTTGCCGTGCGCCGAACACACCGAACAGCGCCACCATGACGACTGCCTCTACGTCGACGTCGCCGAAGCCGCGCGGCTGGAGGTAGCGCGCCATTCGCCTTCGGCCCCAATCGAGTGGCGGGGCGGACTCGGCCCGGAGGGCGGGGTCTTGGAGCGCGGCGTCGACCCAGACGCGCAGCATGGCCGCCTCGGTGGCGTGGGCGGCGTTGTAGCGGCGGAGCCACCGGCGGAGCGCTCCCCTCTCCGCCGACCCGTCGTGCGCGAAGAGGTCGGGGATCTCGAGGACTGTTGCGCCAATGGCGCGCATGGCGCGCGCAGTGAGGATGCGCGCGAGCTCATCCTTGTTCCGGAAGTAGCGATAGAAGGCGCCGTGAGAAACGCCCGCGGCGGCGGCGAGATCGTCGACGCGGGTGTTGTGGTAGCCGCGAGTCACGAACACGTCGCGTCCCGATGCCAGCACGGCCTCGAACGCGCGGTTCCCCGAAGCACTCGGCTCGAGCGCTGCGTCGCCTTGCAGCAGTTCCAGCATGGCAGGGTCGAAGCGGAGCGCGGGCGGTAGCAAACCGTCGGGTGGATGCACGTTCACGTCGGTGTGCAGACCGAACAACGTGCGATGCAGCACATCGGTGACGGCGCCCTCGACGCGCTCGCTCGGATACGCGACGGGCTCGACGGAGCGCAGGATGCCCGCAACGTCGAGCGTGTGGTTCAGGCACTCCAGGAGCAGCCTGATGACCGGGTCGAGCTGCCGCGGAGGCAGCGTCGTCGTCGCTACCCTGGAATGGATCCTCGCGATGGTCTCCTCGCCCGTGCGCGCGGCGACGGCCGC
This sequence comes from Acidimicrobiia bacterium, assembly GCA_035637335.1. GTDB lineage: Bacteria > Actinomycetota > Acidimicrobiia > IMCC26256 > JACDBD01 > JALZAA01. The sequence goes on along the minus strand of DASPXI010000015.1, from coordinate 33,257 downwards.
AAGGGCGTCGTCGTTCGCCAGTGCATTGAAGACCGGCTCGTAGCGCGCGTGGATCTCCGCGTAGCGAGTCACCCAGGCCCGGAGCGCGGTCCACCCAGAGGGTGCGGGGGTGAGCGGGTCGAGCGTCTCGGTCGACGCACTCAGCTGGCGGGCGACCTGTCCGGCGAGGTGGCCGAACACGTCCTCCTTGCTGGCGAAGTACTGGTAGAAGGAGACTCGCGAGCATCGAGCGAGCTTCGTGATGCGGTCGATGCTGCAGCCGTGGTACCCGTCCTCGCCGAAGGCGCGCAGGGCCGCGTCGAGGATGCGCTGCTGCGTCCGCTGCCCCCGGGCCCCGACCCGCGGGTTGTCCGAGAACGGAGCGCGGCGAACCACCGCGACGGCGCCGTCCGAGCGCCGGTCTCGCTGGTCGTCCGCCATGGGAACTCCCTCAACGGGTTGCCGCGCAGTGGTCGCAATGACACTACCGTTAGTACGTACCCCAGGTCGATGACGAGGCCCGAGCGCCATAGCCCGCCCCGTGCTACGGTCCGCTGACACGACTGTTAGCTCACGGTGGCCCCGCTCGGAGCGGCGAGGAAGGGATGAACCATGGAGTGTCGGCCATTCGGACGGACGGGGCTCGAGGTCTCGGCCATCGGCTTCGGCTGCTGGGAAATCGGCGGCGGCTACGGGCAGGTCGAGGAGGCGGAATTCGCCCGCGCCGTGGGGCGAGCGCTCGACCTCGGCATCAACTGCTTCGACACCGCCGAGGGCTACGGCATGGGCGCGTCCGAGCGCGCGCTCGGGCAGGCGCTCGGCGGGCGCCGCGAAGAGGCGGTCGTCGTCACCAAGTTCGGCATGAACTATCGGGACAAGCCGAACCTCCGCGACAGCAGCCGCGAGCGCGTCATGGCCTCGATCGACAAGAGCCTCAAGAACCTCGGCACCGACTGGGTCGACGTCTACCTCGTGCACTGGCCCGACCGCCTGACACCATTCGAAGAGACGATGCAGGCGCTCGAGGACGTCGTCCGCGACGGCAAGGCCCGCTTCGTCGGCGTCTCCAATTTCAAGCGCGAAGAGATCGAGGCGTGCATGCGGGTGCGGCGGGTCGACGTCGCCCAGTACGGGTGGAACATGTTCGATCGGCGCATGGAGCGCGAGATCTTCCCGTACTGCCAGGAGCACGGCGTCGGCGTCATGGCATACGGATCGCTCGCCTTCGGATTGCTGACGGGCACCTTCACCGCGGACATGGACTTCGGCTCCGAGGACTGGCGTGCTCGGCAGGGAAGGATGGGCTCGATCAGGCTCTTCGACGCGCTGTTCGGCCCGGAGTTCTTTCCACGGAACGTCCAAGCGGTGGATGAGCTGAAGGGAATCGCCGCCGGCCACGGAAAGAGCCTCCCGCAGGTCGCGCTCCGCTGGGCGATCTCGCACCCAGCCGTCAGCACTTCGCTCGTCGGCTGCCGCACGGTCGCCGAGGTAGAGGACAACGTCGGCGCCATCGGCTGGTCGATTGCCGAAGCTGACCTCGCCGAGATCGATGCGATCTTCGAGCGTCACGACGTCAACCCGGTGCCGGACTACTGGATCGAGGACGAGTGACCTTGGTCGAGAGGCGTTGACGATGGGTCCGGAGCTGTCGGGAAAGGTCGCGATCGTCACCGGCGGCGCCGGCGGCCTGGGCCGCGCGACCGTCGAGCTCTTCGTGGACGAAGGTGCCAACGTCGTGGTCGCGGACGTGGATGCCGAGCGGGGCAAAGAACTGGTGGCCGAGCTCGGCGCGGCGGCCGCGTTCAAGCAGACCGACGTCGCCGACGCGGACGAGGTCCAGGAGCTCGTCGACTTTGCCGTCGAGCAGTTCGGCGGCCTTCACGTCATGTGCAACAACGCCGGGATCTCGGGCCCACACCGCCGCTTCCTCGATGACGAGATGAACGACTTCGAAGCCCAGATGCGCGTGAACGTGTTCGGCGTCATGGTGGGCTGCCAACGCGCCGCCCGTCACATGGCGAAGAACGGCGGCGGATCGATCGTCAACACCACCTCGATCGGCGGGATCAACGCCGGCGGCGGCCTGATGACCTACCGCGCCACGAAAGCGGCGGTCGTCCACCTGACCAAGTGCATCGCCATCGACCTCGCCGAGCACGGCATCCGGGTGAACTGCGTGGCGCCGGCCCACATCCCGACCAACATCAATGCTTCCTTCGACCAGGCTCGGATCGTGCGCCGCATGCAACCGCTGCAGCGCGTCGGGTCGCCGCGAGACGTGGCGAATGCCGCGCTGTACCTGGCCAGCGACCGGTCGGCGCAAGTGACGGGCATCGTGCTGCCGGTGGATGGGGGGACGACCGCCGGACCGCCCATGATCGACATCAAGGACGTCGCCGCCGCGCGCGCCGACGCGAAACCGCAGTAGGGGGGCTATGGATCCCGCGACCGGCGTCTACTCGTGCGATGACCACCTGGATCTGTATGCAGTGCCGCCCGACGTGTGGGAGTCGCGGCTGGCGCGCGACCAGCTCGAGCGCGGTCCGCGCGTTGTCGAGCGCGACGGCAAGTCGGTCTGGGTGTGCGAAGACCGCGTCATGAGCCGCAGCGGAATCTCGCTGAAGAGCGCCGTCGCGAAGAGCCTGACCGCGATCGGCCGCGCCGGCATCGAGGACGACGGCTTCCGCGCCGGCAGTCCCAAGCTGCGGCTGGACGACATGGACCGTGACCGCCTGTGGGTCTCGGTGATCTACGGACCCCTCGCGCTGGGGTTCCCGATCGGCGACCCCGAGCTCCAGAACGCGTGCTACGCGGCGTGGAACGACTGGGCCGTCGAGGAGTTCAACGCGACCGCGCCCGATCGGCTGTGCGTGCTCGCGTTCCTCCCCGGCCACTCCCCCGAGGCCGCAGCCGCCGAGATCGAGCGCTGCGCGGGGCTCGGGCACCGCGGCGCAATCGTCGACGTGTTCAACATCGACGTCGGCGACCGGGCGTGGGACGTGCTGTGGGCGGCTGCCGAGCACACGGGCCTGCCGATCAGCTTCCACCTCAAGGGCGGCACCTCACCCAAGCTCAGCTACCAGATGGGCAAGTGGCAGTCGGCGGCGTTCGCCACCGTCTTGCCGATGCAGCTCGACGAGCCGCTGGCGACCATGGTGTTCTGCGGAGCACTCGAGCGACATCCCGGCCTCAAGCTGGTGCTGGCGGAGTCGGGCGTCGGCTGGCTGCCGTACTTCTTGGCGCGCATGGACCTGGAGTGGCGCAACCTCCGCGACAAGGTCGACTACGCACCGCGTACCCCGCCCAGTGAGCTGTTCCGCCGCCAGGTGCTCGCCACCTTCGAGGAGGACGCGCTGGGCGCGACGCTCATCCCGCTCCTGGGCGCGGACTCGTGCATGTGGGCGTCGGACTACCCGCACACCGACAGCACCTTTCCCAACTCGCTGCACGCGATCGAGGAAACGCTGGGAACGCTGCCCGCAGCGGACCGCCGCAAGATCACGGCGACCAACTGCGCCCGGCTGTACGGCTTCGCCCATGAGTCATGAGCCCGCCGGAAGGATCTGCGGCTTCGATCATGTCTCCCTGCCGATGCAGCAGACCGAAGCCATGGTGGCGTTCTATAGATCGCTCGGGTTGGAGGTCGTCGAGCATCCCCACGTGGTGTCCGTCTACGTCGGGGACCAGATGATCAACTTTCATCGTCCCGAGACGTGGCAGCGCAAAGACTTCACCCTGCGCGCACCCGCAGCGAAGCCGCCGTGCGGCGATCTCTGCTTCGTGTGGAGCGGATCGCCGGAGTCACTCGAGGCACTGCTGGACGAGGCCGGAGCCAAGGTCATCGAGGGCCCAGTGCCGCGCGAAGGCGGTCGCCGGGCACCTGCGTCGAGCGTGTACATGCGCGACCCGGACGGAAACCTCCTGGAATTCATGATCTACACGGAGGACGGTCGAGATGCCGGCTGACATCGTCATCCGCGGCGGAACCGTCTTCGACGGGAGCGGCACACCCGGCCGTGCTGCGGACGTCGCGATCGAGGGACGTGTGATCCGCGAGATCGGACCGAACCTGCGGGGAGAGCGCGAGCTGGACGCGTCGGGCTGCGCGGTCGCGCCCGGCTTCATCGACATCCACACCCACTACGACGCCCAGGTCTTCTGGGATCCGGCGCTCAGGCCGTCGTCGTACCACGGCGTCACGACAGTGGTGGCGGGCAACTGCGGCTTCACGGTCGCGCCCACCCGCCCGGAGCATCACGACGTGATCGTGCGCACGCTCGAGAACGTGGAGGACATGGACCCCGCGACCCTCGCCGCCGGAGTCTCCTGGGACTTCGAGACCTTCCCGGAGTACCTCGAGTCGATCCGGCGGCGCGGGACGACGCTCAACTTCACGGCGTACATCGGGCACTCGGCGCTGCGGCTCTACGTGATGGGAGACGCGGCCTACGAGCGGGCGGCCACCGCCGAAGAGATCGAGTACATGTGCAGGCTCGTGCGCGAGGCGATCGACGCGGGTGCCGCCGGGTTCTCGACCAGCTTCTCGTACGCGCATCGCGGCGTCGACGGCAAGCCGGTCCCGAGCCGCTGCGCCGAAGGCGACGAGGTCGAGGCGCTGTTCCTCGCGGCGGGCCAGGCAGGCAAGGGCATGGTGCTCATCACGCCGGGCAAGCAGTGCAGCTACGCCGACGTGTACGAATGGCAACCTCGGGTCGGGCGACCCTTCACCTACCCGCTGTTTGCCGCGCCGGGCGGAAAGCATCTCGAGCCGGTCGAGCTGCACGAGCAGGGCTTGGCGCGCGGCGCGGATGTGTGGCCCCAGGTCACGCCGCGGCCGCTCACGATGCAGTTCACGATGGCGGACGCGTACAGCCTCAACACCGGGACCGTGTTCGGGGAGCTGCTGAAGGTGGGGCACGTGGTGCGCCTCGCTGCGTACCGCGATCCCGCGTGGCGCGCGCTGGCGTCCGCGGATCTGGAGAACTCACCGATGAAGCCGCGCTGGGAGACCTTCGAGGTCTCGGAGTCGGAACGGTTCCCCGAGCTCCAAGGACGGCGCGTGACCGACCTCGCGCGTGAGCGCGAGTGCAGTCCGCTCGACGTGATGTGCGAGCTGTCGGTCGCCGAGGACCTCAAGACGCGCTTTCGCGCCTACATCGCCAACGACGACGTCGAAGCGGTGGGCCATCTGCTCACGCACGAGCACGTGACGCTGGGCCTCTCTGACGCCGGCGCGCACGTCGACCAGCTGTGCGACGCGCCGCTGCCCACCGACCTGCTCGGCACCTGGGTGCGGGAGCGCCAACTGATGCCGCTCGAGGCGGCGGTGCGCAAGCTGACCGGCGAGCCGGCCGACATCTTCGGCTTCGCGCGTCGCGGCTACCTGCGCGAGGGGCACTGGGCCGACGTCTGCGTGTTCGATCCGCACACGGTGATCCCCGGGCCGACGCGGCGCGTGCGCGACTTCCCCGCGGACGCCGAACGCCTGACCGCGGAGGAGCCGAGCGGCGTGCGCCACGTGCTGGTCAACGGAACGCCGATCCGCCTTGACGGCGAACAGCTCGACGCGCTCGAGCAGCGGCCCGGCACGCGGCCGGAGATCGCCTGAGTGGCGGCGCGGCCATCGATTGGGGGGTGACGAATGAGGTACTTCTTCCGACTGACCAGCGCACTGCTCGTTGCAACAGTCGTCATCGCCGAGGGCGCAGTGTCCTCGGGCGCCAATTCCTCGGCGAGCACCCCGATGACCGAGGGACTGTCCACGCCGTCGTCGGGTCGGAAGCCCGCAGTGCAACCGGCGACGCTCGAAGGGCCGATCACGGTCGGGCAACCCTCGCCTCCGGCGGATCCGCGCGGGGTGGACCTCTCCGCCATCGGCTACGTCCAGGAGGAGTTCTCGCCTCGGGCTCCGCTACGGCGTACGCCGCCGATGGTGACCTGGGCGCCGACGGCAAGTGGAAGGTGACGCCGGCGAGCACCGTGCCGTACAAGACCCGCTTCATCGTGCGCCGGCCGAGTGCACGCGCTCGCTTCAACGGCACGGTCGTCGTGGAGTGGCTCAACGTCACGGTGGTAGAGGCATCCCCTGACTGGACCTATACGAGCCGCGCTCTCATCGATGACGGGGCGGCATGGGTCGGGGTCTCGGCTCAGGCCCTCGGCGTCGTGGGTGGGACGTCGGCGATCCAGACCGGCCTGACGGAGCAGCAGGCAGCAAGTGGCGGCATCCGCGCCGGCAACCCCGAGCGCTACGGGTCCCTGAACCATCCTGGCGACCCGTACGCCTTTGATATCTATTCACAGGTGGCCGCCGCTCTGCGGTCGCCCGGGGACGTCCAGGTGTTCGGAGAGAGTCGGGCGCGAAAAATCGTCGCCACCGGCGAATCGCAGTCGGCAGGGTTCCTCACCACCTACGTCAACGCGATCCAGCCGGTCGCCCACGTCTTCGACGGGTTCTTCGTGCACAGCCGCGGAGCAGGCGCGGCCCAGCCCGATGGCACCCGCGCGGTGCGCGGCTCGACGACCGCCTACCGGCTGCGTCCCGACCTGGAAGTGCCCGTCATGGTGTTCGAGACCGAAACCGACGTCGGCCCGGTGCTGCGCTACGCGACTGCGCGCCAGCCCGACAACCGTCGGTTGCGGGTCTGGGAGGTCGCCGGCACCGCCCATGCCGACGCCTACCTCCTCGGCGGCGCGGGCGCCTCGCTCTGCCCGGGTAGCGAGGTCAACAATGGCCCGCAGCACTATGTTGCCACCGCTGCCATGGCCGGGTTGCTCGGTTGGGTCGACGACGGGAAGGCGCCGCCACGCGCCAGCCGAATCCGGACCGCCGGTGAGGACAACACAACGATCGTGCGCGACAAGCACGGCATCGCACTCGGCGGCATCCGGACGCCCTCCGTCGATGTGCCAGTGGAGACGCTGAGCGGAGAGGCCCAAGTGCAAACCGCCCCGCTGTGCGTCATCTTCGGGAGCACGACGCCATTCGATCCCGCCACCCTCTCGTCGCTGTACCCGACGAGGGATGCCTACCACCGCGCCTTCGACAAGGCGCTCGCCCGCGCCATCAGAAAGGGGAACGTGCGACGTGCCGACCGCGCCGAGTACGCGGCCGAGGCCCGCGCCGTCACGCTGCCTGGCTGACTGAAATGTCGATTCCTCGAACGCAAGGAGGTGGGAGATGACCACGACGACCGGGAGCGATGTCTACTACGACCCGTACGACGTCGGGATCCACGCCGATCCCTATCCGGTGTTCCGGCGGCTCCGGGAGGAGGCGCCGCTCTACCACAACGACACGCACGACTTCTACGCGCTCAGCCGGTTCGAGGACGTCGAGCGCGGCCTGGTCGACCGGGAGACCTACATCTCAGGGCGAGGCGCCATCCTCGAGCTGATCAAGGCCGACATCGACATCCCGCCGGGCGTGATCGTCTTCGAGGACCCACCGGTCCACACGATGCACCGCGGCCTGCTCTCGAGGGTGTTCACGCCGACGAAGATGAACGCGCTGGAGCCGAAGATCCGGGAGTTCTGCGCGAGAAGCCTGGACCCGCTCGTTGGCGGCGGGGGCTTCGACTTCATCCGCGACCTCGGTGCCCAGATGCCGATGCGGGTGATCGGCATGCTGCTCGGCATTCCCGAAGCGGATCAGGAAGCGATCCGAGACCGGGCCGACGCCGAGCTGCGCACCAAGCCCGGGCGGCCGATGAAGTACTCGAAGGACAAGTTCGTGAGCGGCGAGGCCTTCGCGGAGTACATCGACTGGCGAGCCGAGCACCCGTCGGATGACCTGATGACGGAGCTGTTGCACGCCGAGTTCGAGGACGAGACCGGCACAAATCGGCGGCTGACGCGCGACGAGGCGCTCACGTACGTCAACGTGGTCGCAGGGGCCGGCAACGAGACGACGACCCGGCTGATCGGCTGGGCGGGCAAGGTGCTCGCCGACCATTCCGACCAGCGCCAGGAACTTGTCGAGGACCGCTCACTGATCCCCAACGCGATCGAGGAACTCCTCCGGTACGAGCCTCCCGCGCCCCACGTCGCCCGGTACGTCGCGCGGGACGTCGCACACTACGGCCAGACGGTGTCGGAAGGCAGCGTCATGGTCCTACTGGTCGGCGCGGCCAATCGCGACGACCGCCGCTATCCCGAGGGCGACCGCTTCGACATTCATCGAGACGTCGGCCAGCACCTGGGCTTCGGCTACGGCATCCACTTCTGCCTGGGCGCTGCCCTGGCCCGGCTCGAAGGGCGGGTAGCGCTGGACGAGGTGCTGCAGCGGTTCCCGGAGTGGGAGGTCGACCGGGACAACGCCCGGCTGTCACCGACGTCCACCGTGCGTGGGTGGGAGACCCTGCCGGTCGTCACCCCGTGATCGAGCCCTTCGAGATCCGTGTCGACGACGCGGTCCTCGACGACTTACGCGCACGTCTGGCGCAGACGCGCTTCCCGGACCAGATCGAAGACACGGGGTGGGAGTACGGGATCCCGGTGGATTACCTGCGCGAGCTGGTGGAGTACTGGCGCGACACGTACGACTGGCGGGCCCACGAGGCGCGGCTCAACGACCTCGCGCACTTCCGCACTTCGATCGATGGCCAGTCGATCCACTTCGTCCACGCGCGCTCGGCGCATGCGGACGCCTTTCCCTTGCTCCTCATGCACGGCTGGCCCGGCTCGATCGTGGAGTTCCTCGACGTCATTCCACGGTTGACGGACGTTAACGGCGGCAGCGCGGCCGACGCCTTCCACGTGGTCGCGCCGTCACTGCCGGGCTACGGCTTCTCGGAGTCTACGCGCACTCGCGGATGGGACACGTGGCGCATGGCGCGCGCCTTCATCGAGTTGATGAGTCGCCTGGGCTACACGCGGTACGGCGCACAGGGCGGCGACTGGGGCGCCCAGGTCGCGACGAGGATCGGCGCGCTCGATCCGACGCACTGCGCGGCGATCCATCTCAACATGCCGATCGCCGACCGCCCCGAGGATGCGGCTCCGCTCACCGACGACGAGAAGGCGGATCTCACAGTCATGCAGCAGTTCCGGCGCGAGGAGTCCGGCTACGCACAGGAGCAGGGGACCAAGCCGCAGACGCTGGGCGTCGGGCTCAACGACTCGCCGGCCGGTCTGCTCGCCTGGATCGTCGAGAAGTTCCGCACCTGGAGCGACTGCAATGGGCACCCCGAGAACGCCTTCACCCGGGACCAGCTGATCACGAACGTGATGACGTACTGGGTGACAGAGTCGATCACCCCGTCGATGCGGCTGTACTGGGAAACCCGGCACGCCGGCTCGGAACCGGCGGCGCCGGACTTCGTCGGGGTCCCCACGGGCGTCGCGCGTTATCCCAAGGAGCCGATCCGTCTCCCCCGCGCGTGGGTCGAACGCCGCTACAACGTGACGCACTGGGCCCACATGCCGCGGGGCGGCCACTTCGCCGCCATGGAGCAGCCCGCGCTGTTCGTCGAGGACGTTCGGCGCTTCTTCACCACGATCCGCTGAATCGCACGCTTTCGTCAGGCGATCCGGGCGGCCCAGCCGCCGTCGACCGGGATGATCGCGCCCGTGACGAACGACGCACGATCGGAGGCGAGGAACGCCGCCACCTCGGCGACCTCGTCCGGCTGACCGGCGCGCTTCAAAGCCGCTTTCTTCGTGATCTCGGGGAACGCCTCGAGGCCCGCGGCGCCCATGATCTCGGTCTCGACGAAACCCGGGCAGATCGCGTTGACCCGGATCCCTTTGCGGCCGTATTCGACCGCGGGGACCTTCGTGACCGCGATGACACCCGCTTTGGCCGCCGAGTACACGCTCGTCGCCGGCGACGCGTTGAGCCCACCGACCGACGACCAGTTGATGATCGAACCACCGCCCGTCTCGAGCATGGCCCGAATACCGTGCTTCATCCCGAGGACAACACCCCGAAGGTCGACATCCAGCGTTCGGTCGTACTCCTCCATGGTGACGTCGGCGACGAGCTGACCGCTGCCGATGCCCGCGACGTTGCACAGGACGTCGAGTCGCCCGAACTCGGAGACGGCGCGCTCGATCATCGCCTCGACATCCGGCTCGTTGGTGACGTCCGCATGGAACGGGACCACTGCGTCGCCGGCCTCGGCGGCAGTGTCCTTCTCTGCGCCACTGATGTCGGCCGCGAGCACCTTCGCGCCTTCACGGACGAAGACCATCGTCGACGCCTTCGCCATCCCGGATCCGGCGCCCGTGATCACCGCGACCCTGCCCTCCAGCAATCCCATCGCCGCGCTCACCGCGTCAGTAGTGGCATCGCCACTCGACGACCTTTCGGCCCGGGCCGACACGCATCAGGTCAGCGCCGGGCTTCTGCGTCCCGTCGGGAAGGCTGCACGCGTAGACGAGCACGATGCTGTCGGTACCGACGTACGTGTCGTGCGACTCGTACCCGATCCCCGACGTCCGGCGCAGTGCGCTCGCGATGTGGGCACGCAACGCGTCGTAGCCCTCGATCGTCGTCCTCGCCGGCTCGCCCGTGAGCATCGAGATGCCAGGCGAGCTGAACACCACATCGGGGGCGAAGGGCACCATGATCGTGTCGACATCGCCGCGGTTCCACCCCTCTTCCCAATGGCGCTCGAGCTCCTCGACGACCGCGTCGTCGAGCATGCGCACGACACGCGAACCCCGGGCCTGCGAGCTCATCGGAGTCCTCTCCTTCTCTCTCCCTCTGCGGCCGGATTCACAAGGTCTCGGCAGGCTATCTAACATCTGCGTCACTGCGTCGGGAGGGTCGGCAACGTGCGAACCGTGGTCGTGGGGGCGTCGAGCGGGCTCGGGCGCTGCATCGGGATCGGGCTCGCCCGACGAGGCGCGCACGTGGCGCTGCTGGCGCGGCGCCGAGCGCGACTCGACGCCGCTGCCTGCGAGGCCGGTCCCGGGACTCTCGCGATCGAGTGCGACGTCACCGACGAGTCCTCGTGTACAGCGGCGATCGACGATGCGGCGTCGGGGATCGGCGGGATCGACGCGCTCGTCTACACGCCGGCCATCGGCCCGCTCGCACGCCTCGTCGACGTCGACTCCGAAACCTGGCGGCGGGTCTTCGACACGAACGTCACCGGCGCGGCGCGCATCACGGCAGCGGCTATCCCCCACCTCGCAGCCACCGGCGGCACCGCTGCGTACCTGTCGTCCGTCAGCGCGTCGCGCACGCCGCCGTGGCCGGGACTCGGGGCGTACATCGTGAGCAAGGCCGCTCTCGACAAGCTCGTGGAAGCGTGGCGGGCCGAGCATCCTGGCATCGGCTTTACGCGCCTTGTCGTCGGCGATTGCGCCGGCGGCGAGGGCGACTCGCGGACGGAGTTCACGAAGGATTGGGATGGCGAGCTTGCCGCGCAGCTCGCGCCCGGGTGGGTCGCACGCGGCTACGTGAGCGGCAGCCTGATCGCCGTCGACGACCTGGTGTCGGTGGTCGACGCCGTGCTGCGCAGCGGCGCCAGCCTCTCGATGCCGTCCGTGACCGTCGCCCCGCGGCCTGATCTCGAGGAGCACACATGAGTGTCTCGACGACCCCCGTCGAGTTCGACCCGTTCTCGGAGGAGTTCTTCAACAACCCTTACGAGTTGTACCGGCGCCTCCGCGACGAGGCACCCGTCTATTTCAGCGAGCGCTACGGGTTCTACGCGCTATCTCGCTTCGCCGACGTGTTGGCCGCGCACCGGGACTGGGAGGCTTTCTCCAGCGCGCACGGCGTCGAGCTCTTCTTGCTCTCGAAGGACCCCGAGGAGGTCCGCAGCTACCGGAACATCATCATGATGGATCCTCCGGAGCACGACCGCTTCCGAGCACTCGTCAGTCGCGTGTTCACGCCCCGTGCGGTTACCGCGCTCGAACCCATGATCCGTGATGTCGTCTGCAGCTTTCTCGACCCGTTGAACGACGCCCGCGAGTTCGACGCCGTCGCCGACTTCGCCGCCCCCTTCCCGGTCGAGGTGATCTCGCGCATGCTCGGTGTGCCCGAGGGAGACCGCCAGCAGATCCGTCACCGGATCGACCTCACCCTGCATCGCGAGCCGGGCCAGATGGCGCCGAGCCCCGAGAACCAGCAGGCGGTGCTCGAGAACGGGATCTACTTCCACGAGCTGACGGTGGAGAAGCGCAAGAACCCGGGCGACGACATGCTCTCGCGCCTGACGCAGGTCACCGTGGACCGTGGGGACGGCGAGGAAACGGGGCTCGACGACGCCGAGATCACCGGGTTCGCCTCGCTCCTCGGCGGCGCGGGCGCTGAGACGGTCACCAAGCTCGTCGGCAACGCGGTCGTCTTGTTCGGGAGGCACCGGGATCAGTGGCAGAAGATCCTCGACGACCACGACAAGATCCCTCGAGCGGTCGACGAGATCCTCCGCTACTGGCCGCCGTCGCAGTACCAGGGCCGGTTCTGCGTCGAAGAGCACGAGTTGGAGAGTGGGACGGTCCCCGCCGGCTTCCCCGTACTCCTCATCACGGGCGCGGCGACGCGCGACGCCCGTGCTTTCGAGCGCGCCGACGAGTTCGACATCGAACGCCAGCCGGGGATCACCATCGGGTTCGGCCACGGTGTGCACAGCTGCCTCGGGGCCGCGCTGGCGCGCATGGAAAGCCGGATCGCCATCGAGGAGCTCGCGTCCCGCTGGCGGCGGCTCGAGGTCGACGAAGCGGGGCTGCGCCGGGTGCAGATGGCCAACGTCGCCGGCTACTCGAACGTCCCGGTGCGCGTGGTTCGCTGAGTCAGAACATCCGGAAGTCGCTAACCGACGGCTTCAGGGTTCGCGGGAATCGATGTGAGATCCGGCGGGAAGCACAAGAACGGCTTGCCGGGCTGCCCGAACACCGGCTTGAACTTGCCGTTCTCGACCTTCGACCACGCAAAGCAGCTCGGAGCCTGCTGGTGGGCCTTCGTCCAGTCGACAGGGGCGATGAGCCCGTCGGCGTTGTAGTTCGTCATCCGGTTGATGGCGTCGACGACCTTCTGGCGCGTGAAGTCGCATCCGGCGGCCTTCAGGCCTCGGACGAACAGATCGGCGTTCAGCCACCCGACCACAGAGTTCTCGCTCTTGGTGCCCCCACTCTTCTTGATCCACTTCTCGTAGAGCTTCAGCCCCTTGGGCTTGGACTTGCTCTCGAACGGCGTGAAGAGCGTGAACACGTAGCTGCCGTTGGCGACATTGGCGTTCTTCGCGATGCCCTCCTGGTTGTATGCGTTCGGCAGGATCATCGGGGCGTTGAGACCCTGCTTCTTCATCTCACGGCCGAGGGTGTACGCGCCGTTCGCGTCGAGGGTCGGGATCACCAGGTTGACCTTTTCGTCGATCATCTTTGACACCTGCACGCTGTAGTCAACGGCGCCGAACGAGAGGCTCGTGTCCTTGAACGCGACCTTTCCCGCCTTCGGGAACTTCTGGAAGGTCGCATCGATTGCCTCGGCAGCTCCCGAGGACTGGGGAACGTTGTACGCGATCAGCGCGATCCGCTTCTTGTTGAGCTTCTGAGCCAGCCAGGCGTCGCTGTAGAAGCTGGGACCCGGAGAGCTGAGGTTGAGGAACGAACCGCTTTGACCGAAGAGGTTCGGCGGTCCGGGGTTGACGGTTTCGGATCCCCATTCGCCGTTGATGAGCCAGCCGAAGGAGGGGATTCCCTCCCTGACGAGCAGATCAGAGCCCGTGAACAGGTCCACCGCGATGGGCAACGCGGCGAACACGTTGTCGTCGAGCAGCCCCTGAACCTCTTGCCGGTTGTTGGCGAGAGCGTCGTCGCGCTTCGAGGCGAGAACGAGCTTGCGCCCGCAGACGCCCTTGTCCTTCGACGCGTTGATGTAATCGAAGTACGCATTGGTCCCATCGAAGGCGGTCCCGAGCGTGTTGCCGGTCGGGTCGTTCGAAACCGTTGCGACTCCCCCCACCCGGATCTCCGTGCTGGTCACGCCCGGCTGGTCGACCGGCGGGTTCTGCGCACCCGCCCCCGCGACGCCCATTGCTCCGACGAGCGAGATCACCGCGAGCAGCGCTACCCAACGCCCCACGCGCACCCGAGAACGTGACATTCGCACTCCCCCCATGACGACCCTCGAAAGGGCCGGGCGCACTGACCCCCGCCTAGCGTGGTCGCTTGCCGGCGCATATATAACACCCGCGTCGCCCGCGTGCCAGGCACCCTTGTTGGCATGGCTATTCAGGGGCTGACGCCGCAGCGCGCCGCTGCCGGATGTCTAACACCGGCGTCATGCTGCGGGGCGAGCGCCACCGGGTCATCGGAGCACCGGGGTGACAATGAGCTGGTCGAGAAACGGAGCGACGTGTGCTGTCGCGCTAACGATGCTGGCCGTGCTCTGGGGCGGGTCTGCCATCGCGCCGGCGTCGACCACCGGCAAGGATCGGAGAAGCTCGAGGTCGACGTGACGAACTCGCCGGACCTTCGGAACGGCCAGACAGAGGTCGCCATCAACCCGAGGAACCCGAACAACCTGGTGTTCACTGCCACAAGGTTCGGCCCGAGCGATCCGGTGCCTCCCGGGCCGTGCTTCGTGGCGGATTCCAGAGATCGCGGCAAGACGTGGACGGAGGCGACGTGGCCCTCGGGGACCGGCTCAAATCCAGACACGCGACGAAATTGTGCGCCGGAGCTATCCGGGGGTTGCTAAGGAGCCCATCCGCGGATGCACGTCGACTATGCCATTCGGAGCCGCTTAACGGGAGAGCCGCCTATACCGGCGCGACGACGTGGGTCTCCGTCGTGCGGATCCCCGGGAGGCCCTGGATTGTCGTGAGAACGGTGTCCACCAGAACCTTGTCGTCCCCGACCTCCACGAACGCAAAGATGTCTGGCTGGCCCCAGCATGCGTGGGCCTGTTTCACGCCCTCCACCGCCCGCAGGGCCCCGACGACCTCCTGGTTCTTTCCGGGCTCTACTGATACGAGGACGTACGCAGCGACCATCGCGCACCTCCGTTGTCATCACTTCTACAGCGCCGCGTGCACAGCCGTGCTAGGCGCACCGCGGCGCCCTTGGTTCACTCGGTCGAGACCTTGACTACCTCTCCTTCGACTTCCACTGGGTATGTTCCCACAGGCTTTGGCGCGGGTGGATTGAGCACCTCCCCAGTCCGGACGTCGAAAACGCTGCCGTGCACCGGGCACTCGATTGCCCACTCGCTCCAGTCGTCGTTGATCTCTCCCTCGCCCGAGGAAGCCACCCATGTGTGTGCACTCGTTGTCGACGGCAAAAAAGGTGCCGTCCACGTTCACCAGCGCGAGTTCGGTTCCACCGAGCTGGACGACCGTCGCCGTGCCGGGTGGCACCTCCGCGCCCTTTGCCACTTCGACAAAGCGCGCCATCACCCGTCCTCCGATGACGCTGAGCGTCGGATCAGGATGAAGACACCTCTACGCATGATGCTGCTCAGCTCCACACGGCCGCACCCCGATCCGCCCCGGGTTCAGCCGCTCTCACCGACTTCATCCAGGTCGGGATCCTGAGGCGGGGTGGCCGGCCCCGCGAGATCCTCGTCGAGCCGTTGCCACAGGGACGCCGCCCAGGCGTTGATCTGCGGCCAGTCCCGCCAGAAGACCTCAAGGGTCGCGTCGTCGATCGCGTGCAGCGCTTGGTCGGGGGTCACCTCGTCGGCAACTGCGTCGAGGTGCGAAAGCGCCGTCACCAGCCGGTCACCGACATCTGCTTCCGGCATATCTCGACAGTATGACGCTGACTTGACCGGCCGGCAGACCGAGCGGGACGCAAATCAGCCACGCCGGGTCAGCACGCGCGGCCTCCTGACGATCTCCGATTCGCGGGCTCGCCACCCGGTGTCGAGGAATCCGAAGGGTCGCCCGTTCCCGCACGGCTCCGCGAAGGAGAGGGCATAGCTGCCGGTTGCGACGCACTCGTGTGACGCCGCACCGTCGTCGCCCGGTCGACCGCGCACCGACGTCCCACTGCGGTCGAGTCGTCGGGTAAGCGGGCAGCGCCAGGGCGAAGGTGACCACGGTGCACGTGGCGTGGTCGGGGGGCCTGGCCGCTGTCGGTCGCAACGCACGGTCGTTCGCGGATCGGCGTGACGGGCGCCTCCTGCACGTCACGCAGCGAGACACCAGCATCGAGGGCAGCGGTCATGAACGCGTGCCAGAGCGTGTGGGGATCGAGCGGACGACGGGACTCGAACCCGCGACCCTCACCTTGGCAAGGTGAAGTCACGTCTCGGTGGAGTCCGACAGCACCGCTGGAGTCCAGGTCAGCGGCGCGCGTTTACCGCTGGAACCGCTCGAGTCCGCTCCAGAGGAATAGCAAGGGAGTAGCAGGTCGCCTCGCCGCCGGTCGCGTCATGGAGCTAATGACGCTGGTACCGCGCTTTTGGGAGTGCCCGCTTCCTCAGCGCGTGCTTATTGGCTCCAACCTTCCTGAACACCTGAAGGCGACCCTTCCACCGACCGCCCCCCAACGGATTCATGACTAGTCGTCAAAAAGGACTATTGGTCGGCAGCGCGTAGTTGCGTTCGCGGTCCGCTCGCGGCGTCGCTGCGGTGCTCCCCGAGGCAGCAAGCCGACGGTCACCCTCCACGCCTTCAACCTAACGCCGCAGGATCTCGAGCGCCCGAAACTCCTCGAGCGCCTCCGGGTTGGCCAAGGCCTCGACGTTCTTCACAGGCCGGTCGTGCAAGACATCACGCACCGCAAGCTCAACAAGCTTGCCGCTCCTGGTCCGAGGGAGATCTGTGACCGCGATGATGTGGGCGGGGACATGGCGCGGCGATGCGCCCTTCCGGATGCGTTGTCGGATCTCCCCGGCCAGCTCATCGGTGAGCTCGTGCCCCTCGGCCAGCACGACGAAGAGCACGATACGGACGTCACCGCGCCAGTCCTGTCCGACGGCGAGGCTCTCGATGACCTCGTCGAGGGCGTCGACGTGGCGATAGATCTCAGCGGTGCCGATGCGCGCCCCGCCAGGATTGAGCGTCGCGTCGGAACGGCCGTAGATGATGATTCCTCCGTGGTCTGTCCACGTCGCGAAGTCACCTTGGTGCCAAGCCTCGGGAAAGCGTTCGAAGTAGGTAGCCCGATATCGGTGGTCACCGGGATCGTTCCAGAATCCCAATGGCATTGAAGGAAACGGGGCCGTGCACACGAGCTCGCCTCCCTGGCCAGGAGGGAGGCTGCGCCCGTGGTCGTCGAATACGTCGATCGCTATTCCGAGGCCAGGGCGCTGGATCTCCCCCGGCCAAACAGGGCCGGTGGGGTCGCCGGCGACGAGACAGCCGCAGAGGTCGGTGCCGCCCGAGATCGAAGCGAGATGGACGTCGGGCTTCACGTGCTCGTAGACATACTCGAAGCCCTCGACGGCGAGGGGCGACCCAGTCGAAGTGATCGTTCGCATGGTGGCGAGGTCGTGGCTCTTGCCCGGCCGCAGCCCCCGCTGGCGACATGAGTCGAGGTACTTGGCCGACGTGCCAAAGAGCGTGATGCCGAACTCGTCGACGAGGTCCCAGAGGACGACGCCATCGTTGCTCGACGGTGAGCCGTCATACAGCACGGCGGTCGCCGCGGTCGCAAGCACGGAAGCCAGCCAGTTCCACATCATCCAGCCGGTGGTAGTGAAGTAGAACACCCGGTCGCCCGGCTTCACGTCGCAGTGGAGACGGTGCTCGACCAGATGCTTGAGGAGGACGCCCCCAGCCCGGTGCACGATGCACTTCGGGAGCCCTGTCGTCCCCGAGGAGTAAAGGACGTACAGCGGATGATCGAACGGCAGCGACGCGACCTCGACGCCACCGGGATGCGCACACGGCAGCCACTCCGTCCCACGACGCCGAGCCACGTACGGACGAGAGGTCCGGCTCGGGATCGATGTAGCCGATGACCACGGTGGTGCGCACCGTCGGCAGACGTGACGAGATGACAGCCAGCCCGTCGCGGCAGTCGTAGATCTTTCCTTCGTAGATGTAGCCGTCAACGCCAACGAGAACGACCGGTTGGATCTGTCCGAAACGGTCGACGACACCCTGCACGCCGAAATCGGGCGAACACGATGAGAAGATGGCGCCGATGCCCGCGCAGGCAAGCATGAGCGCGAGCGCCTCGGGGATATTGGGCACCCACGCAGCGACGCGATCGCCCTGCCCGACGCCCGCGCGGCGCAGCCCATCCTGGATGCGAGCAACGAGATCGTGGAGCTCTGACCAAGAGATGGCGCTCCGGGCGCCGTCCTCTCGGGCGAAGAGGATCGCTGCCGAATCGTCGTTCGGACGAAGAAGATTCTCGGCAAAATTGATTGTTGCGTCGAGAAAGAACCGCGTCGCCCAGAACGGAGCCGTGGTCTCGACGACGCGTTCTCCCGGGTTGCCGAGCACGCCAGTGAAGCTCCATATCGCGGCCCAGAACTGATCCGGTGCAGACACCGACCATTCGTGGAGCGACTCGTAGCCTCTGAATTCGATGCCATAGGTCTCCGCCGCGTAGGCACCGAATGCCCAAAGATTTGAAGCAAGCACACGATCCGATGAGGGCGTCCAGATCGGGTGCGTGGATTCACTCAATCGCCGTTCGCCCTCCAACCCCTTCGTGCACTCATGGATGGCCCGATAGGCGCCGCGCTGGCGTAATGGTCCCGGAGACCTCGCCCAGGTAGATGACGGGCCGATCATCGCCGCCGGCCCAGCCTCGCAAGATGACGCGATCGCCGTTTCGGAGGAAGGTCCGCTCCGTCCCGTCGGGCAGCTCCAGCGGACGCTCCCCCCGCCAGGTGAGCTCGAGGAGGCTGCCTTCGCTCCCAGGCGTAGGTCCCGAAACGGTGCCCGACGCGAAGAGGTCGCCAGGGCGAGTGGCAGCCCCGTTGACCGTCGCATGCGCGAGCTGCTGGGCAGCCGTCCAATACATGTCGGCAAAACCGCTGCGGCTCACCACCATTGGCGCGATTCCGGCCGCCCGCATCGCCTTGCTCTCGATCTGGACTTCGAGGTGCAGGTCGAAACCCCAGGGCTCCGATACGCGCAAGTAGTCCGCCACCGGCGGATCCTGGGTCGGTTGCGCCACACGGTACGGCGCGAGCGCCTCGAGACTGACCAGCCACGGCGACATCGACGTTGCAAAGCTCTTGCCCAAGAATGGACCCAGCGGTTGGTATTCGTACGCTTGAATGTCGCGGGCTGACCAATCGTTCACCAAGCAAAAGCCGTAGATGTGATCGGCGGCGTCGGCCACTCTGATTGCAGTCCCGCGGTCACTGCCCACGCCGACCACAAAGCCGACCTCCAGCTCGATGTCGAGTGCCGTGCTAGGTCCTTCGATGGGCTCGCCGTCGATCAGACGCAGACCGCGCGGCCGAGGTATCTCCTCATCCGAAACGACGATCGTTCCCGAGCGGCCGTGATAGCCAACGGGGAGTCTGCGCCAGTTGGGATACAACGGCTCCGTGCTGCCTCGAAAGAGCATGCCCAGGTTCGTAGCGTGGTGCAACGATGAATAGAAGTCGACGTAGTCGCCGATCTCAACCGGTAACACCATCGCGAGATCCGCCTGGGCGACGGTGGCACCAGCCAGTCGCTCGGCAACCGAGTGATCAGTCAACAACTCGGTCAGCCGTGTCCGGAACATCTCCCATGTGGGCCTGCCCGCGGCGAGGAACGCGTTGAGCGTCGTTGCCTGCCACATGCTGTCCGACATTCCGGAGGCACTCAAGAGGCCACTCTGGGCGACGGCCGCGAGGTCCAAGGCATGGTCGCCAACCGCCACGTACGGCCGTGGGGGTGTTCCCGACCGCACGCCTATACCGAGCGGCAGGTTCTCAAGTCCGAATCCGCTGCCCTCCGGAATGTGAATCCAGCACTCAGACGCGTGTGAACCCATCGAGCTGATCGGCGTGCTTGTGGTAATGGCCAGTGACGAAGGACTCGTGAAATGTCCAAAGATCCATGTCACCGAGCAAGGAGTCCATCCGGAGTAGATATCGCGTTCCACTCGTCGAATCCGGATCCATGCGGGGCATGCGGGCGATCAGAGCCACGCGGGAATGGGCGGGAGGACCCGTACCGACGAAGTGAGCCCGGTACCCTTCCCGCGCCCGGTAAGCCATTCGAGCAACTCGTGAGCCGGACCCTGCACCACAACCTCCTCCGTCGGTCTTGGACCGATAGCCCACCTGCCGGCGGCCTCCGTGGCCACAAGTTCAATTCCGCCGCAGTCCGGACGAGCCGTGAAACCGTCGGTAACTTCTTGCAGGAGCGCCGCTACTAGCGCCTCGGGAAAATCGGCAAACGAGGCTCCGGTGGCCAGGTCGACCGTGTGAACCCAGACCTCCCGGCAACGCATCCAGGGCACCTCAGCTGCCGGGATCGCGCGTCCCGTGCGCGTGCGTACCTCCACCGTCCACGCCGACGCAGGTAGCGCGTCAACCGCGTTCGCAAACCGGCGCTCCGCGTCGCGGAGGTCGAAGCGAAGCGCCTCCGGCGACTGGGCGGCGGCGTCTTCGATATCGGCATCGCGCCGCGCGACGCTCTCGTACATCGGGGTTTCGACGCCCGTGCGCGCCCAACACAGCAAATTCCCGAGCGCGTCGGCGTTCCGGGCGACGTGGGCAATGACGTGTGCTCTGGTCCACATCGGGAGCAGAGATCGCTGGCGCAGCTGTTCGTCATGCAGACCGCAAACCTGGGCGTCAAAGAGCGACGTGCCCTCTCTCATCCAGGCGCGTACCGTCTCAAGCGCCATTCGCTCGCTCCTCGCTCCACCGGCTGGCATGGTTTCCGCCATTCCCCGGCCCCGGTGCTAGAGGTTGCCGCGGCGGGATTGCTCGCGTTCGATTGCCTCGAACAGCGCTTTGAAGTTGCCGCCGCCGAAGCCACGGGCGCCGACGCGCTGGATGATCTCGAGGAACAGCGTCGGGCGGTCGGTGATCCCCTCGGTGAAGACCTGGAGGAGGTAGCCGCTGGCGTCGCGGTCGACGAGGATTCCGAACTCGCTCAAAGCGTCCCAGGGCAGCGGAACGCCTGCCATCCGTTGGCGCGCGTCGTCGTAGTACGTGGCCGGGACGTCGAGGAAGCACAGGCCGCGGTCGCGCAGCGCCCGAACGGTGGTCACGATATCGTCGGTGCGGATGGCGATGTGCTGGACGCCCGGTCCGCGGTAGAAGTCGAGGTACTCCTGGATCTGGCTCGTCCGCAGGCCGGGCGCCGGCTCGTTCACCGGTAGTACGACACGGCCGCCGTTCCACACGACGGTCGAGCGCAGCGCGGAGTGCTCGGTCGATACCTGCTCCTCGTCGAAGTGCGTGAGCTCGTCGAACCCGAAGACTCTGCGATACCAGTGCACCCACGTTCCGAGGGTGCCCTCGGGAACGTTGGCTACGACGTGATCGATCTGCGTGAGGCCGACTGGCGGGCCGACCGGCGAAGGAAGCCGGGCCGCCTCGTATCCGGGCGCGAACGGGCCGCGGTAGCCGACGCGCTGGACGAACGTGTGCGTCGTGTCGCCGTACGCCGCCACGGTCGAGCGGGTCACCGACCCCGAACGGTCGCGTTGCATGTACGGATCCCGCACCGGATGCGCGCCCCGTGCCGTCACGGCCGCGAACGCGTCGACGGCATCGTCGACGGCGAAGGCGACGTCGCGGACGCCGTCGCCGTGCGTGCGCACGTGTTCGGCGATCTCCGACTCCGGGCGCAGCCCGCTAGTGACAACGAAGCGTACGGCACCTTGCTCGAGGACGTACGACGCCCGGTCGTCGATACCCGTCTCGGGACCGCCGTACGCGACGACGTCGAAGCCAAGCGTCGACGCGAAGAACGCCGCTGCGTGACGAGCGTTGCCGACCCACAGCTCGAGGTGGTCGAAATCGAGCAAGGCAGGCGCGGTGGCGGCGTCATGCGCCGTGCGCGCATCGAGCGCGGTCACGACACCCTCCCGGCTTGCCGATCCTCGTCCAGGCCACGCCAGAAGGCGTACACGCCGTCGAGCATCTGGGTGGCCCCGCGGAGAAACCGTTCCTCGTCGAAGCCGGGTGTGTCGTACACCTCGCGGAGCTCGTCTTCGGTGTGCGCTGCGTGTTGGTCCTCGAGCTGGTCATGGAACGTCCAGAACCCCAGCGGGAGATCTGGACACTCGCGCTCCTTGAACGTGCGCAGCCCTTGGATGAGCTCCTTCCAGAAGCCGGCCGCAGCCCAATGCTCGACCGCGAACGACGCGCCCTCACCGGTCGAGGCGTCGTCCGAGCCGTACAGTCGAAGGAGCTCGTCGCAGAAGAACTCGGTGCTCGAAGTGGCGTGCCGGCGCGTGCCGAGGTCCTCGAAGCGAAGGCCGAGGGGCTCGGCGAACTTCAGCAGCCACTCGAAGTGCGCGGCTCCGAACCGGAACGTCCCGCCGTCGACGGTTCCCTCGGCACCCACGATCTCCGGGTCGGTGCCGGGCTCGAGTGGCTTCGCCGACTCGACGTGCAGCGGGCGGAACACGACGCCGAGCTCGTTGAGGAGGATCTCCTTGCCGGCGCGGTACGTGTCGAGGTCGGGCGCGTTGATCACCTTCCGCAGTTGGGCCTCGATGAACAGGTGGCTGAAGACCGAGAACTGGACTGTGAGGTGGCGGACGTCGTCGCCGGTGGCCTCTCCCTTCGCGAACCAGGTCGTGTACGGGTTCGCGACCACGACGGGATGATGGCGGACGACGTCGTCAACCCGCGCCTGGAAGGCGGCGAAGTCACGACCTGGGGCGTTCGCAGCATCCATCGGCGGCTCCCGCACCGCGTCGGTCCGAGCTCCGGGGACGATCTGACCCCCTCATCTGTACCCGATCCGCAGAATCAGTCAACAACGCTGGGAATTGTTGAGCAATCTGTTCACAAATCTCGCCGTGAGCCGTACGATATGGGCACGATGACCAAGGCCCTCGACGAGCTCGACGGCCGGCTGATCACGGCGCTGGCCGAGCATCCGCGGGTGGGCGTTCTCGAGCTGGCTCGGATGCTCGGGGTGGCACGGGGAACCGTGCAGGCCCGGCTGAGCAAGCTCGTCGACCGCGGGGTCATCACGGGGTTCGCGCCCGACGTGGACCTGACGGGGATCGGGTACGAGGTGCTCGGGTTCACGTCGATCGAGATCGCCCAGGGCCGTCTCGTCGACGTGGTGGCGCACCTTCAGGACATCCCCGAGGTGCTCGAGGTTCACGCCACCACGGGCCAAGGCGACCTGCACTGCCGGGTGGTGGCGCATACGAACGAGCACTTACAGCACGTGATCAACCGCATCTTGGAAGTGCAGGGCATCAACCGCACCACGACCGTGATCGCACTATCCGAGCAGATCCCGTTTCGCGTGCTGCCGCTGGTGGCGCGCGCCGCTGCGCGGGAGGACACCGATGAATGAGGGATTCGTGCGCCCGCAGTGGATGCGGGGGCGAGCGTCGCGGCAGGCACATGCGAGGCTGCCCGACGGCACTGTCGAGGAGGAGCATGGCCGCGAAGGCTTCAGCGGCCCCGCGAGTCATCTGTACCGGCTCCACCCGCCGACCGGGTGGGCGTCGGTCGAGGGGCCGCTGCGGCCAGCCGCGCTCGACATGCGCAAGCTCGACGGCATCGACGCCGACGCAATGCCGGTCACGCTGCTCGCCAATCACGAGGTGCGTGTGTCGTGGTGGCAGCGGCCCGTGGGAACCCCGGATTGGTTCGTGCGCGACGCCGACGGAGACGCGCTCTATCTCGTCCACGAGGGCGAAGGGCGAGTCGAAACGGAGTACGGCCCGCTTCCGTACCGCGCCGGCGACTACCTGCTCGTCCCGCGTGGCACGACGCACCAGTTCGCGCCGGAGTCGCCGACCCACCTGTTCACCGTCGAGTCGCTCGAGGGCGCGCTGTCGTTGCCGGACCGCGGGCTGCTCGGCCGGCACGCGCTGTTCGACCCGGCGGTCGTCGAGGTGCCGGAACCCGAGCCGCACGACGAGGCCGGCGAATTCGAGGTGCGGATCATGCGCGCCGGCGAGGTCACGCGAGCTGTGTACCCGTTCCACCCGTTCGACGTCGTCGGCTGGAAGGGCGATTTGGCGCCGCTGCGACTCCATGTCGACGACTTCCGCCCGGTCGTGTCAGCGCGGTACCACCTGCCGCCGTCGGCGCACACGACGTTCGTCGGGCCCGGGTTCGTGGTGGCGACGTTCGCGCCGCGTCCGTTCGAGGAGGATCCCGACGTGCTGCGGGTGCCGTTCTTCCACCGCAACACCGACTACGACGAGGTGATCTTCTACCACCGGGGTGAGTTCTTCAGCCGGGCCGGGATCGAAGCAGGGATGCTGACGTTCCATCCCGCCGGCATCCACCATGGACCCCAGCCCCAAGCGGTCGAGCGGGCGGCGCAGCGCCCGCTGGGCGGGTACGCCGACGAGGTGGCGGTGAATGTCGACGCGCGACGGCCGCTCCAGCTCACGCCGGCGGGCGCGGCGATCCGCGTCGAAGGGTACGAGCGGTCCTGGCGCGAGCAGTGAGCCTCGGCGCGCCGGAGCGAGCGCGAACGCCCTAGCGAGCCGGGCCTCGAGCGCGGCCAGCTCGTCCCACAAGGCGGCAGGCAGCTTGTCGCCGAGCCATTCGAAGTGCTCGTGGAGCGGACGACGGGACTCGAACCCGCGACCCTCACCTTGGCAAGGTGATGCTCTACCAACTGAGCCACGTCCGCGAAGTAACTGAGTGTATCGGCGGAGGCGTAGGGAATAGATGGGAACCGTCGCCTCGGGCTGATTGTC
This sequence comes from Acidimicrobiia bacterium, assembly GCA_035637335.1. Classification (GTDB taxonomy): domain Bacteria; phylum Actinomycetota; class Acidimicrobiia; order IMCC26256; family JACDBD01; genus JALZAA01. The sequence continues at coordinate 8,552 of DASPXI010000015.1, read as the reverse complement.
CCATCGGCGCGTCGCCCCTGGTCAGGGCCTCATGGCAACAGGGGTGGCCGCGGTCAGAGGACTGCCCAGACCGCGGCGAGGTTCAGCGGGCGGCCGGCTGGAAGAACTCGACGACGTTACCGGAGGGGTCTTGCAGGAGAATCTGCTTGCCGCCGGGTCCCTCCACGATGTCGTTGCGGAATCTGGCCCCGGCATTGCGGAGCTGGGCGACTTCGGCGTCGATGTCGTCGACGACGAGGTGGATGCGGTTCCAGCCACCAGGTCCGGGCTTGGTGCCGTCGGGCATCGGCCGTCCTGCGGAGCTGGTCGGGCCGGCGAGGAGCAGCCGGAGGTTGCCTCGTTTGACGTCGGCGAAGGCCGGTGCGGCGCTCGTGAGGAGCTCGAAGCCGAGGAGCTTGGTGTAGAAGGCGATCGACGCGTCGACGTCGTTGACCATGTAGCGGACGTTGACGATCTCATTGGTCGGCATGGGATGACCTCCTCGTCGTCTGTGGGCGGGCCAGAAGGTGGAGCAAGAAGCTGATCCGTGTCTCGAGTTCAGTCGCGATGCGTTCGAAGGCTGGGTAGGAGGCACGATCGGCCGGGCCTTCGAGCGCGGGGTCGGGGACGCTCCAGTGCACGAGCTGGGGGTGGGACGGGAAGTCGGGACACACCTCGCGGACGCGGTCGCACAGCGTGATCACCATGTCGAACCGCTGGGAGAGGAACTCGTCGAGGTGCTTGGTGCGGTTCGCGCTGATGTCGATCCCGCGCTTCTTCAGGACGCGCACCGCGTTGGGATGCAGCGGCTTGGGATTGCTGCCCGCGCTCGCAGCCTCAACGGTCCCGTCTGACATGCGTTCGAGAAGCGCCTCCGCGATCTGGGACCGCGTGCTGTTCCCGGTGCACAAGAACAACACCCGTCGGCGACGACGCGAGTGCCGACTAGGTGGACGCGTCGGGGGCACCGGTGCGAGCCACAGCGCCGGATGCAGCGACCCGCCAGCCGCCTGTAGCGCTTCCTGGCAGGCACTCAGGTCGATGGCGTAATAGCTGTCGCGCCCATCCGCCGAGCTGCGACGCGCGAACACGAGTCCGCCGTCTCGCAGCTGGCGGAGGTGGTAGGAGACCAAGTTCTGCGGTTCGTCGATGAGTTGGGTCAACTCGCGCACCGCCCGATCGCTATGGGCCAGCTCCCGCAACAGCTGCCACCGCACGGGATGCGCGACGAGCTGGACGAACCCGGGGGGATCAGCAGCAACAGCAGCCTCCACGGCCTTGATGCTACCCATCCGTGGCGCAATCGATCAAATCAGCTTGATGGAATCAGCCTATGCTCCTTGGCCTCCTCCTCGTCCTCCTCGCCGCAGCCAGACGCCGCAACCGAATCCGGCCGCCGGTAGCGTGCGGCCGTGTCCCAGTCGGGCTCACCTATGCAGGAGCTCCAACCCCTCGCGTCGCAAGAAATAGAGGTCACCGACGGCCTGCGCCACGTCGAGATCTACACGCTTGGTGGTCTGCTCACGCTGCTGTGGCACGGTGATCCGGCATCCGAGCACCTGGTCACCGCGTGCGGTGGTGCGATGGGCGGGCTGCTCGGACCGGCCGAAGGGATCTACCACGACCTCGGCGTGCGTTTCGCCGAGCAGGGCATCGGCCTCGTCCGGGTCGGCTACCGCAAGCCGAACGACCTTGGAGCCTGCGTCCACGACCTGGTGGCCGTGGCCGAGCTCGGCGCGCGGCGCGGCGCCAAGCGCTTCGTCACGATGGGTCATTCCTTCGGCGGCGCGGTCGCGATCCGCGCCGCCATCGTCCTCGGCGAAGACGCCGTCGGGGTCGTGACGCTGGCGACCCAATCAGCCGGATGCGAGGAAGCCGAACGGCTCGGCGAGACGCCTGTCATTCTCTTCCACGGCGAGCGCGACGAGCTCCTCCCGCCGCAGGCCAGCGAGCTCGTGCAGATGCTGACCGGCGGTGAGCTCGTCGTGTTCCCCGACACCGGACATCTCCTCAGCGAGGTGGCCGACGACCTGCGCGATCGGCTCGGCCGCTGGATCCCGGCGCGTTTCTCCTAGGGCAGCGGCACTCCGACGAGCGCGGCGACGGCACCGATCACACCCGCGACGATCAACGTCGTGACGACGCTGCGGCGCAGCACGAGCAGCGCGATGGCCGCCGCCGCGAGCACCCCGAACTGCCACGCCTCGCCCAGCGCGAGCGCGAGCGGAATCGCGGCCCCGATGATGGCGCCAATCGCCGCCGGCCCGGCGCCGTCGAGGAACGCGCGCACGTACGCGTTCTCACGCACAGCCCCGAAGCGCTTGGCGCCGAGCAGTACGAACGAGAACGAGGGCGCAAACGCGACCAGTGATGCAAGCAACCCGCCCCCCACGCCGTACGCGGCGTAGCCGACGACGGCGACCGTCTGTGTGACCGGGCCCGGTGTGATCTGCCCGAGCGCCACCGCGTTCAGGAACTCGGTGCTCGTCATCCAGTGGTAGGTGTCCACGGCGTCCGCCTGCATCAGCGGGATGATCACGAACCCGCCGCCGTACGCGAGCGCACCGACCTTGAAGGCGACCCAGACCAGGGCCAGGACACCGCCGGTCGCCGTGGCGGCGGTGGCCGCCAGTGGCCAGAGCTGCACGCTGACGCGTCCGTCACGACCCGCCGACTGGCACGCCACCTCGATCACACCGCAGCCGAGGAGCACGAGGACAAGCCAAGGTCCGACCGTCGCCGCTGCGATGCCACCGGCAAGGGCGTAGAGGATCCAGCGCCCGTGCGCCGGCGAGCGTCTCCAACTCTCGGGCGCGAGCCCGGTCCCCGCGCGCACGGCGACGGCGGCCACAGCCGCACCCGCGCCCGCGCCGGCGCCCCGCACCCAATCCGGCGGCGATCCCGCAAGGAACACGGCCGCGAGCGCGAGGATGACGGCCAGTCCCGGAAGAATGAACGCCGCCCACGACGGCTCCGATCGGGCCGGCGACGCGCCAGGCGCAGAAGATCGCCAGCTGCGTCGACGCGGGACCGGGCAGCAGATTGCACGTCGCGACGGCGTCCTCGAACTCGCGTGCCGTGAGCCACCATTTCCGATCGACGCACAGCTCACGCAACAACGCGATGTGCGCGGGTGGGCCGCCGAAACCCGTGAGGCCGATGCGACCCCACTGCGCGACGACATCGCGCAGGCCGGGCGAAGCTGTCACTCAGCTCTCGAGGCGCACGATGAGGTCGGCCGCGGCGCGCTCGAGTCGCTTCGCCTCGTCGTTCGAGACCGGGTGCAGGTCGTTCCCGGAGACGCAGATGGTCATCACGCGATCGCCGACCAACAGCTCGAGGAAGGGCACCCGAGCCGTCCCGAGAATGTAGAAGTACGCGCCGTCGCCGAGGCCGCGAACCGTCTCCGGCTGCTTGGCGTTCTTCCTGCTATCGAAACTCTCGCGACGTTCGTCGGTGCTGGCCTCGTCGATGAAGATCGCGTACTCGGGGTTCTCCTGCTCCTCGCCCACATTGTCCTTCGACGTCCACTCGCAGAAGGTGCCCGGGATCGTGCGGTCGGTGTCCTGTGAGCCGGGATACATGTCGGTGCCCATGACCCGATTGCCTCCTGCGTTGTCAGCAGGTCGCACGCGCTCCTTATGCGGTCATTCGCTCTGCCCGAACCGCCGCTGCTGTCGCACGCGGCCACGCCAAGACCAGCTCCGAGCACGGCGACGGCGAGGAGGGAACGGCGTCGGCGATTCCTCACGCCCCTGCCAGCCGCGCGACCACGGGAGCGAACGCCTCGTACTCGTTGTCGCCGAACGCGATGTAGGAGACGCCCCACTCCTCGCGTCGTTGTACGAGCAGATCGCAACACTCGTCGACCGTTCCCACCAGCGCGACGCCCGACTGCAGCGCCTCGTCGGCGCTGATCCCGAACGCGGGGGCAGCGGCCTCGGCGAGGCCGCGCCGGTCGTCAGTGATGGCGGCGAAGAAGTAACGAATCTGCAGTTCGAGGTCGTCGAAGCGCTCACCCGCGGCCTCGCGCACCCATTGGAATTTCTCGGTCCATGTCGCGGGCAGCGTCTCCCGGGCCTGCTCGGTCGTGACCTCGCCCGTGCGGGCGACGGGCGTGAACCCGATGATGTCCGCCTCGCGGGCCGCGAGGGTCAGCAGCTTGCGGCCACCGCCACCGACCAAGATCGGAGGGTGCGGTTGTTGCACCGGCTTGGGGAGCCCGTCATAGCTCGTGATGTTGTAGTGCTCGCCTTCGAACGAGAACGGCTCCGGTCCCCACGCGCCCTTCAGGACTGCGAGCGCTTCCGCGAGGCGATCGATCCGGATGCCGGGTAGGTCGTACCGGAGGCCCAGCGCGTCGTAGTCGGTTCGCATCCAGCCTGCGCCGATGCCTGCCTCGACGCGCCCATCGGAGAGCACGTCGAGGGTGGCGAACTCTTTGGCGACGACGGCTGGGTGCTTGTAGTCGTTGCCGAGAACCAGCGTGCCGACCCGCAGCGACTCGGTTGCTTCGGCCGCCATCGCGATGCCGACCATCGGAGCGAACGGCGTATCGATGAAATGGTCGGGCATGAACAAGGTCGAGTACCCGAGATCCTCGATCTTGCGCGCCTCTTCGCGCCACTCGCGAGCTGAGCTCGCCCCGCCACTCTGAACGCCGAAACGGAACGTGCGCCCATGCGCCATCAGGTGCCTGCCAACCGGGCCACGGCCGGCGCGAACTGCTCCATCACGTCGACGCCGACCACGACGTAGCTCATCCCCCATCGCTCGCGGCGCGTGTACACGTCGTCGATCATCTCCTCGAGCGTGCCTGCCAGCACAACGGGAATCTCGAGCGCCTCCTCGGGCGCGACGCCGAACGCGCTCGCCATCATCTCGGCCAGTGCGCGGCGATCGTCGGTGAAGTTCGTGAATCCGACGAACGACTGGATCTCGAGCTCGTCGAACCGATCGCCGGCGGCGGCGCGCAGCCGAGCGAGCTTCTCGTCAGTGGCGACGCCCGTCATGGAACGCGCGGTGTCGTCGCTGATCGCGACCCCGCCGCGCAGGTTGGCGTTGATGCCGACGATGTCGGCCTCGCGTGCGCCCAACCCGAGGATCTTCGGGCCACCGCCACCGATGATGAACGGCGGATGCGGCTGTTGCACAGGCTTGGGTTGCCCGTCGAGATCGGTGACCGTGTAGTGCTTGCCGTGGAACGTGCACGGCTGGTCGGCCATCAAGCCCTTGAGGATCGCGACCGACTCCTCCAGACGGTCGATGCGCACGCCGGGCCGGTCGAGCTCGAGACCGGCCTTCTCGTAGTCGGCGGTCATCCAGCCCGCGCCCAGCCCGACCTCCAGGCGGCCGTCCGACAGCAGGTCGAGGGTAGCGGCCTCGCGGGCAAGGACCACGGGGTGCTTGTAGTCGTTGCCCAGGACCAGCGAGCCGATGCGCAACGTGTCGGTGACGGCGGCGGCGGTCGCCATCGCCGGCATCGGCGCGAGCGGATGGTCGATGAAGTGGTCCGGCACGAACAGCGTCGAGTACCCGAGCGCCTCGGCGTTGCGTGCTTTCTCACGAAAGTCGGCTGCCGACGCCGCGTGTGAGCACATGACCCCGAATCGGAACTTCCGGTCGTGTGCCATGCGGCGGCAGGCCATCGGACGGCGCGATCAGCTCCCGGTCGAGCCGAATCCGAACACGTCGCGCTCCGTCGAGCCCAGGTCGTCGAACTCTTCCCACTCGATCATCTCGACCTTCAGCATCACCAGCTGCGCGATCCGGTCGCCGCGCTGCACCTCATAAGGGCGTGTCGGGTCGGTGTTCACGAGCAGCACCTTGATCTCGCCCCGATAGAGCGGGTCGATGAGCCCGGGTGCATTCAGGCACGTGACTCCGTGGTTGAGTGCGAGCCCGGAGCGCGGCAGCACGAATCCGGCGTGACCGGATGGGACCGCGATCGCGATGCCGGTCGGTACGAGGGCGCGGCCACCGGCGGGATCGATGTGCGCATCAATGGCCGCGTACAGGTCGTATCCCGCGTCGTCGGGATGCTGCGCGGCGGGGAGCTCGAGGTCATGATCGAGTCGCCGGACTCGGATGTGCATCCGTTCTCCTGTCGCCGTCGCAAGCTCCGGCTTCGCGGCGACGGTCGGCAAAGCCGCCGCCGCCGCCGCGGTCAGGCTATGCGGTCAGTTGCGCAGATCTGCGAGGAGCTCCTCGCGCTGCTCGTCGGTGAGCTCGACGACCGCGTTGTAGTGCGGATGGTCGACGACGATGCGCGCCGGGCCGGACGCGAACGCGTCGATCTGTTCGGGAGTGAAGCGGAACTTGAGGTAGTGGACGGTCGTCGTGGTCTCTTCGCGGGTGAGACGTTCCTCGTCCTCCGGAATGCTCGGCACCGACGACCCGTCGTGCAACCGTCGGCATCCCCACGGTGGGGAGGCCGTCGCTGCCGGTTACCGGCAACAAGGTGCTCGTCCCGCTCGCCATCGCCCTCGCGGCGCTTGCGCTGGGCGGAATCATGACCGTCCTCGGCCGTCGCCGGGTGACAGACGCGTAACAGGGCTCGACCCAGCGAACGGAGGGGGCGGCGCGGTTAGCGGGCCGCCCCCTCCCCCAGCTCCCGGCGTAACGCGGTCTCGAACTCTTCGACGGCTGGCCCTGCGTACTGCTCGCGCAGCGCCGTCAGCTGCGGATAGCCGGCGTCGCGCTCGGCGTCCCATTCGTCGGCGAAGCGGCCCGACGTGATGTCGTCGACGAGACGGCGCATCGTCGTCGCGAGGTCGAGATGGTCGTATGCGCCGCGACGGGTGAGCTGACCGTATTGGCTCGTCGGTGAGTGGAAGCCGAACTGCGCCGCGTACCCGGACTCGCGCACGAGGCGCATCGTCCGCTCCACCTCACCGGAGAGGATCAGCTCGGTGAGCACGGCTTCGAGCGGGATCCCCTGCTCGAGCATCACCTGCACGAACGTCGTGTGGACCGATGTGAGCGCGGGCGAGAGCGCCTGCTCCACCGCCAAGTCGAGCACGGCCTCCTGCTTCGGTGTGAGCTCGACCGCACCCTGGCGGAGACCGCCAATCGCCTTCGCGAGGGCGAGGGTGCGCTCGTGCGCACGTCCCGTCGCGTCGCGGTGAACGCCCACGGCGGTGATGAAGCCGATCCCCTCCTCGTAACAACGTCGTACCTCAGGACCGAGCATCCGGGGCGCGACCATGCCGACGTCACCGGCCGGGTCGAAACGGTCGAACGCGAGGGTGTAGCCGCTGGCGACGATCGTGATCCCGTCGACAGTCCGGCGCAACGGAAGCGAAGGGATCACGTCGTCGGGCACGAGCACGCACACCACGTCGGCAGCCGACGCGTCCGACAGCTCGCCGGCCTCGAAGCCGTCGGCGACGGCCTGCTCTCGTGACGCGTCGGCGCGCACGTAGACCGACACGTCGATACCCGAGTCGCGCAGGTTCAGCGCCCACGACTGACCCTGGTTGCCGTAGCCGATAACGGCGACGCTCGCGCCCGCGAGCGCCGCCAGATCGGCGTCGTCATCGTGGAAGATCGTCGTCACTTCGGCGCCTCGTACGTACTCCCACCTGCCTTCACCATCGCGCCCTGTGCTTCGTCCATGGTCATGAGGGGCGTGGTCTTGAACGCCTTGACGCCGCCCTTCGACGACACGGACATCGAGAACGCGGCAGCACTCACGTTGTCGGGGAACTCGACGATCGTGGTGAAGTCGTACTCGCCGAACGAGATGTACGCGGTCTCGATACGACCGCCCAGACCTTCGATGGCGGACCGGACCAGCTCGACCCTGTCTTGCGGATTCTTGATCATCTTCGCCCACGACTCGGGCGTGTACGCGGTCTGGATCAGGTAATACGGCATGATCCCCCCTCGCCTATGGCGACCTGATTCTTCACCCTCGCTGTTGTGCGATCCAGGCCTCGCGCAGCTTCGGCTTGCGCACCTTGCCGTTCGGATCACGCGGTAGCTCGGCGACGAATTCCACGACACGGGGGCGCTTGTAGTCCGCCAGCTTCTCGCGGCACCAGGCGACGACGCCATCAGCGTCGAGGCTCGACCCATCGTGGCGCTGCACGACGGCGTACAGGATCTCGCCCCAGTCGTCGTCGGGCACACCCAGCACCGTGCAGTCGACGATCTCGGGGTGCTGGTAGAGCGCGTCTTCGATCTCACGGGGATAGATGTTCACGCCGCCCGAGATCACCATGTCGCTCTTGCGGTCGGTGAGGTACAGGTAGCCGTCCTCGTCGAGGTAGCCGGCATCACCCACGGTGAACCAGCTCCCGCGGTGCGACGCGGCGGTCTTCCCGGGATCGTTGTGGTACTCGAAGCTCGACGCCGCCGGCTTGGCATAGATGGTGCCGACCTCGCCCGGCGGGAGCGCGTTGCCGTCGTCGTCGACGATCTCGAATTCGTTGCCGGGAAACGGCTTGCCGACGCTCCCGGGATGCTCGAGCCACTCCTGCGGGCTGATGACGGTCCCGCCACCCTCGGACGCCCCGTAGTACTCCCACACCTTGTCGGCACCGACGAACTCCATGAACGCGCGCTTGAGC
>DASPXI010000014.1:0-12360 GCA_035637335.1 Acidimicrobiia bacterium | reverse complement strand
AACGCCGTGCCGCCGCCGGCGAAGGGGCGAACGGATCACTTGTACGCCGAGGCGCTCGCACGCCGCGAGGTCAAGGGTGCTGTCGACGTCGTCGAACCAACCGACGTTGAGGTGGGTCGCACCCCACACGCTGGTCTGCAGGATCGGCTGGGCTGCGTCGCTGGTGGATCGGGCGAGCACCGCCATCTGCGCGTTGTTCTCGAACGCGTCCACCGCACCACAGTCGACGTATCGCCACGTCTCTGACAAGGGCGTCATCGTAACGTCGACGAGTCTCAGCGGTCGTCGTCGAGCTTCTCGCGTGACTCACGCGCCGCGGCGCCGAAGATGCCTTTGCTCATCGTGGACGCTTCGGCCCCGACGCGCGCCTCGAACACCTCGGCCCTGGCGCGCTGCGCGTCAGGGTCGTCGGGAGCGGCCGCGGCAGCCCATTCTGCGAGTTGCCCGGCCAGCCGCAGGTCGCCTTGCGCCGCAACCTCGAGGGCGCGTGCCGCGAGACGGGCTGCGCCGCCGGCAAGCGTCGCCACCTCACGCGCCACCGCCGCATCGGGCGCCGGCTTGAGTTGGGCGGGATTGCCGTCGTGCCAGCCGCCGTACAACCGCCAGATGTTCCGGACCACGAACTCGGGCTCGTCGTAGATCGGCCGCAGGTACGGCTTCTCGAGCAGCGACTGCGGCGCGTGCACGGTGTGGATGATCTCGTCGAGCCGTGCGCCCTCGTTCATCAACCTGAGCGTGTCGTCGTGGAGTCCCTCGAGCAGCGTCGCCGTGTTCTCGAGCGACTCGCGGACTCGCTCGGGGCCCACGATCGGCAGACCGTGCCCGGGCAACAACGTCTCGGGGCCCAAGGCCGCCATCGTGCGCAACGCGACCGCCCAGTCCTTCGGGTAACGCTGCACCTTCTGAGGGTTGCCGCAGTTCGGCGATGCCCAGATGAACAGGTCCCCGGTACACAAGATGCGGGACTCGGGTAGCCAGGCCCAGGTGTGGTCATCGGTCTCGCCGCGCGCGTGATGCAACTCGAACCGCATGCCCCCGATGTCCAGCGTCATCGAGTCGCCGTACGTCTCGTCGGGATAGCGATACTCGGTCGGCCATTCGAACCCTCGATCGAGACCGAATTGGCGTCGGTTGATGGCGGCGTTGTAGCCCGCGGTCGCGATGTAGCGGTCGAAGCGCGCCGGAACCGCCTCGTGGGCGACGACCCGCGGGGCACGCGCGCCTCGGTCGCGAGCGTCGGCCTCGTACCGCTCGACCCCGAAGACGTGATCGATGTGCCCGTGCGTGAAGACCGCGGTATGCAGTGGCTCGTCGCGCCAGCTCTGCAACACGTCGTGCACCCGCCCGGCAAGGAACGGGCTGCTGGTGTCGACCAGGACCATGCCCTCGTCGGACGCGAACGCGGCGATGTTGGAGAAGGCGGCCACGAACGCGGCGCCGTGCCCCAGCTCGGCCATCTCGCCCCACATCCCCGCGATCGGATGGTGGTCCGCGATGTCGGTCTCGCCCCGCCACAGCCGGTCTGCGAGGTCCAGCAGGTCGGCGGCCATGCCCGCAGTCTCCCAGCGGTCGTACCCGAATGCTTGCCCGCCGGAATCGCAACGTGTTTCAATTCGGCGGTGACGCCCCCTGCGGCCGGGCCTGCGCCCGGCACCGCCCTTGCCCGCAGTCAGGCTGCCCGCCGCCGGCGGGTGCTCGACGCCGCTCTCCGGCTCGCGGAGCGGGGCGGATTCGACGCCGTCCAGATGCGGGACGTCGCCACCGAGGCCAACGTCGCCCTCGGCACCGTGTACCGCTACTTCACGTCGAAGGAGCGGCTGCTGCTCGAGGCCATGGTCGAGGAGATCGAAGCCCTCGCCGAGCAGCTGCGGTCGCGGCCCCCGAGAGGTGCCACGCCGGCGGCCCGTGTGATCGACGTGGTGTCCCGGGGCACGGCGGCGCTGCAGCGCCACCCCGAAGTCACCGCGGCCATGGTGCGAGCGCAAGGCGCCGCCGCGCCGGACGAGGCCGACGTCGTGCGGCGCATCGGCGAGATCATGACCCGCATCATCACGGGCGCCATGCACGAAGGGCCGCCGAGCCCCCGCGACCTCGCAGTCGCCCGGACACTGCAGCAGGTCTGGTTGTCGGCGCTGATCGGATGGGTGGGCGGGGTCGACGACGCCCCGCGGGTCATCTCGGACCTCGAGGTCGCGACGCAGCTGCTGCTCGAAGACTGACGGGTCGCCGTCGCAGGCTCCGGCTCCTGCGGCGCCGACCGGCCAAGCCGCCGCGGCCTCGGACTAGTACGACGGGGCGGGCGGGGGAGGGCTCGTCGTCTGGGACGCCTGGGCGCGCACCATCGCGTCTTGGTATCGGGCCGTGCTGCGCACGTCCGAGGCCGCGTAGACGGAGAGCTGCCGAGAGCCGAGGCGTTTGGCATCGGTCAGCAGCGTGGAGAGGTCGAGCCCCTTCCAGCGAAGCTTGCGTGCCGCATCTCGGGTCATCGTCACCTTGGTCTTGGGCGGCGGCTCGGGTCGAGCGTCGACCTCGGGAAGGGGCTCCTGACAGACGTCGAATGACTGCAGCCCCCGCCACATGTCGAATGAGCGGGGCGCGAACACTCGCGTGACGGCTACCACCCGACGGGCGTAGTCGTCGGCGGTGTAGGGCCCGGTCGGCTCGACGTACACGGCGAGGTGGGTTCCCTTGGCCGACGGCTTGCCGGTCTTGAGGTCGACGAGCGCGCCACGTGTGAGACGGAGCCCGAGGCGGTCGAGCGGGGACTCGAAGACCTTCTCGATCACCGCTTTCTTGTTCAGTGGGAGTTTGCCGGCGGCTTCGTCGTTGCCCGAGCTACCGCCTGAGCATGCGACCGCGGTGGCCGCGGTCGCCAGCACCATCACTGCGAGGATGCTTGCGCGGCGTCTCGGCGCGCGAACGCTCAACTCACGATCTCGACCGGTGTACCGAGCGGTAGCAGCTTCGAGAGCTTGGTGATCTGTTCGTTGTCCATGCGCACGCAACCATGCGTCACGCTCTTCCCGAGGACCGACTGGTCGTTGTTGCCGTGGACACCGACCTCGCCGTCGCCACCGTTGAACTCGGTGAGCACCTCGGAGTGAGCCGACAACCCGTAGGCGTACGGTCCGTACACGCTTTTGGGATCGGGTGTCTGCAGCAGCACCCGGATGTAGTACTTCCCGGGTGGCGTGGGTGTCGCCGCCGCGCCGATCGCGACCGGTCCCGAATACATCTCATCGGTGCCGTTGAACACAGTGATCTTGTGGTCGCTGAGCTTCACTTCCATGTGATACGGGTTCTGGGTGATCTTCACGTCGCTCTGACGGATCCATCCGGAGCTCCCGTTCGGGCGCTCCGGGAGAAGGACACGTACCCACCCGTCCGCTCGCTGCTCCTCGACGAGGAACGCCTGCGGGATTGCCTTGTCGGCCTCGCCGTTCAGAAGCCACGGGTTCGGGAGCGTCAATTTCGGCGGCACCGCCGCCCCGGGCGTGTCGTACACGTTGACCTGCGGCACCGTGGCCTCTGCGATCAGGTTGACGCCGGCCGGGATTGTCGTGGTGGGCGTCAGCGTCGGTTGCGGCGCCGACTTCTTCGTGACGGTGGGCCGGTCGTCGTTCGCGCCCGAACGGAACGCGACGAAACCCACGATGATCGCGGCGATCACGACGACGGCGCCTGCAGCGCCCAAAACCGCGTTCCGCCGCTTGCGATCCGCCCACAGGCCGCGCGTCTCCTCCGGCACTTTCCCTCCTTGTCGCGTCCAAGCTCCGGCCCTGCCGCGACGGCCGGCAAAGCCGCCGCGCCGCAGGCTAGCGGGCGGCGGACGGTAGCTACGGTTCGGCCATGACCCCCCGCCGCCCCGCGAAACGCCTGGTCGAGGCGTCGGAGGCTCTGGCGGCTCGGGACCGCACCATGCGATCGATGCTCGAGCGGGTGGGCCCGGTCGACCTGCACCGCGGCCGGCCGCGTCGGGAGCACTTCGCCGCCCTGGCGCGGGCGATCCTCTACCAACAGCTCGCCGGGAGGGCGGCGGCTGCGATCCACGGACGCTTCGTGGCGTTGTTCGACGGCGACAACCCGACGCCGGAAGCGGTTCTGGCTGTGCCACGGGCACAGCTCCGCCGGGCCGGACTCTCGGGCAACAAGGCGGCGTCGATCCGCGACCTTGCCGAGAAGGTGGTCGACGGCTCCGTGCAAATCGACCGCATGCGCCGACTGCCCGACGACGAGATCGTCCGCCAGCTCACGCTCGTGAGAGGAATCGGGCCGTGGACGGCCGAGATGTTCCTCATCTTCCAACTGGGCCGCCTCGACGTGTGGCCCGTCGGTGACTACGGCGTGCGCAAGGGATACGCGCTTCTGTACGGGCTCAGTGACCCGCCGGGGCCGAAGGAGCTCGAACCGCTGGGGGATCGCTTCCGGCCCTACCGCACCGTGGCGGCGTGGTACTGCTGGCGAGCAGCCGAGACGGTCACGCCGGGCGAGGAATGAACGCCGACGTCGCAGTCGCGCTTACCGCACCGAGCGCCGCTGATACTGCTCGCGCATCTCGCGGGCCTGCTCGGCCAGCGGCGTGAGGCCTACCTCTTGCCGTCGCTCGTCGACGTGCTCGGCGTCCTCGATCGGCCACGGCGCGACTGAGCTGCCGTCCTCGGTGCGAACGAACTGCGAGCCATACAGCTGGTCTCTCCCGTCGGCCATGCGCACGCGGTCGAGGAGAAGCGCGTAGTGCGCCGGTGGCGCGTCGCCGGCCGCGACGGCCATCTCGATCATCTCGAGGCAACGACGCTGCAGTCCGGGGTCGAACACTGCGCGCTGCGCGAGGATCCAGGCGGCCTCTTCGCCGTCGTCGTCGACGAGGCGCCGACCGGGCCAGCACTCGTAGTCGTCGAGGATTTCCCACAGTCGATCGCCGTGGGGCGCGACAGTCGGTCCGCCGCTCGCGCTGTCGCGCTCGGCCATCGCGATCAGCTCGACCCGTAGCGACGGATCGTCCCCCACGGATGGAAGGATAACGGCCGTGGGATTTCTCACGAGTCGCCTCGTGCGCCGGATGCGACCTGGCACCGCGGCGACGCTGGAAGTCGAAGACGATTGGCGCCGGTACTGGGAGGAGTCCAACGAGCGGGCACGACGCGCCGAAGGACAGCTGTGGGTCGCGCTGGGAGACTCGACCGCGCAGGGCATCGGTGCGTCGACGCCCGACCGCGGCTATGTGGGCCAGCTTCTCGGTCGTCTCCGTGAAGGTGAGAGCGCGGCTTGGCGAGTCGTCAACCTTTCCGTGACCGGGGCGCGCATTGCCGACGTGGTGCGCGAGCAGCTGCCGCGCCTCGACGATCTCGGCGAGGCGGACCTGGTGACGTGCGCGGCCGGCGCCAACGACCTCTTCCGTTTCGGGTTCCCCCGTGCGCGCCAGGCGCTCCACGAATTGATCGGCGGACTCCCGCCAGCGGCGGTCATGGCAACCTGCCCCCAGGGCTTGTGGCCACGACGCACGCTCGGGCTGAATCGCACCATCCGCGCCGAGGCTCCCGCCGCCGGCCTGCGTATCGCGGACGTATGGGCGCACACCGGCCCGCCATGGAGCGGGAAGTACGCCGGCGATGGCTTCCACCCGAATGAGACCGGCTACGCGGACTGGTGCGCGGCGTTTGCAGAGGCAATCGGCCTCGACGGCTCGTAGGCTCAACCTTGTGGATGCCGCCGAGTACGAGGCACGCGGGCTCTACGACCCGAGCGCGCCGGGCGCCGCCGACCACCTCGAGTTCCTCAACTGGCTGGTCGACCAGGGCATCTCGATCGACCTGATCGTCGACGCGCACGAGCGCGATCACCTCACGGGCCTCGCCGGTGACGTCGCGCTTCGATCTGCTGAGCGGTTCACGTGCGCCGAGGTGGCGGAGAAGACGGGGCTTTCCGTCGAGGATGTGCAGCGCCTCGCGCTGACCATCGGTCGGCCGGTTTCGGATCCCGAAGAACGCGCCTTCACCGCTGCCGACGTGGACGCGTTCCAGATGTTCGGCGCCGCCGCCGCCCTCTTCGGGGAGCAACCGTTGCTCCAGTTCGTGCGCGTCCTCGGCTCTTCACTCGGTCGTGTCGCCGACGCCGCGGTGTCGTTGTTCCTCGCCGATGTCGAGACGCCAATGGACCAGTCGGACGCCGGTGAGCTCGCGCTGGCCAAGGCCAATCTCGAGGCGATCGAGACGGCAAAGTGGCTCCCCGGCCTGATGGAAGTCGTCTTCCTTGCGCTCATGGAGGGCGCGATCGCACGCAACCGCGCGGCCCGCGCCGAGTCGGGGTCGAAGGTGACTGTGTTCGTCGCGGTGGGCTTCGTCGACCTGGTCGGGTTCACACCCCTGTCACAGCGAATCCCGGCCACCGAGCTGGGATCGGTCGTCGACGAGTTCGAAGCGGCGGCCTACGACATCGTCGCCTCCAACGGCGGTCGGGTCGTCAAGCTCATCGGGGACGAGGTGATGTTCGTAGCTCTCGACGCTGCGTCCGCTTCAGAGATTGCGCTCGCGCTCGTCGAGCGCTTCGGTCGCGAAACCAGCGTGACGCCGAGAGGCGGGCTCGCGGTGGGGGAGATCCTGACCCGCGGCGGTGACTACTACGGGCCGGTCGTGAACGTCGCGTCGAGGATCGCCGACCTTGCGGTGCCAAACGAGATCCTCGTCACCGACGAGCTCCGTGAACGGGCCCAGAAGGAAGCGGCGCCGCTCGCCTTCGACCCCGCCGGCCGCCGGCTCCTGAAGGGATTCGACGAGCCCCTCGAGCTCTTCGCGCTTCGCCGGCCGTAGTCGTCCACCTCGCTCAGCCTTCTTTGCACCGCCGCTTTCGCTGAGCGAAACCTGCGCCGAGTCTGCCTTACGACGCGCGACGCGCGTCGGCTCGTGCTTCTTCTGCGGCCGCCCGCGACCGACTGGTTCGAAAAGTGGACGAGCGCCGTGCGCTTCGCGCGCGAATCCGCTCCGCCTCGAATTGTTCCTCGGTGGCGCGCACCACTTTGAAGTGTCGGATCGATGTGACGATGAATCCGACGAGCGCGACGACGAACACGATGGACGCCAGCGTGTAAAGCGGCGACGACACCTCGCTCTGCCCCGCCGCCAAACCGAGCAGCACGAGGAACAGCGGTCCGATCAGGGAGATGGCCGCCAGAGCGACCGGAGGCTCGCGCAACTCCTTGGGGAGTCTCTCGAGCCGTTCTTCGAGTCGTTTTCGGTCGTTCATTCGTGCCTCTCGTGCCGGGCCTCCGACCCGGCTTACCCGTGGAGCGGAAGCGTCAACCACGGGACTCTAACCGTTCCAGTGCGCAATGTATTCGCACCCCCAGGATCTGACGGATGTGTCAGATACATTTGCTGCTCATGACGGAGCCCGAGTGGGGCCACGCCGCCGATCTCGACGACATCTCGGGCCGCGTGGCCATCGCCGGAATCGGCGAAAGCGCCTACACAAAAGCATCGGGACGCACCGCCAGGGAGATCGGGGCCGAGGCTGCGGAGCGCGCCATCGCCGACGCGGGCCTGGAGCCGACCGACGTCGACGGGCTCACCTGGAGCGGCGCCTTCGCCGACTTCGACGCTGAGGCATTCCGCGAGCACTTCGGCACGAGCCACGAGCTGTGGACGTCGCCGTGGGGCGGTGGAATGACGTGGGCCGGTACGGCGCCGTATCTCGCGGCAAAGGCGATCGCCGACGGCAAGGCGACCCACGTGCTGAACGTGTTCCCGGTGGCGTGGGCAACACAACGAGGGTCGATGACGGGTGGGCCGGGGGAGACGCACGCTGCCCAGCCGCTGAAGCAGAACCTCGAGGTCCCGTTCGGGTTCTTTCCGCAGCCCGTGTACTTCGCCACGATCATGCGGCGACACATGCTCGAGTTCGGGACGAGCGAGGAGCAGTTCGGGGCGATCGCCGTGTCGAGCCGGCGCCACGCCAACCTCAATCCCGACGCCGTGATGCGCGACAAGCCCATGACGCTCGACGACTACTTCGCGTCGCCGATGCTCGCCGATCCACTCCGCATGTTCGACTCGTGCCTCATCTCCGACGGTGGCGCCGCCTACATCACGACGTCGACCGAGCGCGCCCGCGATCTCCGTCAGCCTCCGGCGGTCGTGGCCGGCGTGGGAGAGGGCAGCGCGCACTCCGGAGGTCATTGGAGCCAGCAGCGCGACTTCACCTCGACGCCGCAGGTGTTCTCGGCCCCCGGAGCGTTCAAGATGGCGGGTCTCGACCCTGCCGACGTCGACGTGCTCACGGTCTACGACCCGTTCACCGTCGTGTCCCTGATGCAGATCGAAGACATGGGGTTCTGCCCCAAGGGGGAGGGGGGCACGTTCGTGGACGACGGCGCGCTGCTCTACGACTCGGGGCGGCTCCCGTTCAATACCCACGGTGGCCTGCTGAGCCACGCCTACGTGCTCGGCATCGCCCACGTCGTCGAGGTCGTCAAGCAGCTACGGGGCACGGCGCCGGCACAGGTGCCGGGATGCGAGGTCGGCGTGTACGGCGGGTACACCGGCATGAACGCGTCGACGCTCATCCTGCGCAAGGACGGGTGAGCCGGATGGCGCTCAAGCGAGCCGACTTCCCGCTCCCGGATCTGTCGGACGAGCGCACCGCCGAGTATTTCGCCGGCGGTGCCCGCGGCGAGCTCGTGATCCCGCGGTGCGACGAGTGCGCCGGGCTCGTCTGGTACCCCGAACCGCGCTGTCCGGCATGCGGTTGCGAGTCGTTCTCGTGGAGGCCGGTGAGCGGACGGGGACGCCTCTTCTCGTGGACGGTCGTCCGGCGCCCCTTCCTCCCCGCCTTCCAGGAGATGGTGCCGTTCATCACGGCGCTCGTGTCGTTGGAGGAGGACCCCGCGGTACGCATCGTGAGCTACGTCGTCGATTGCGAGCCGGAGGTCTTGACCGCCGGCATGCCCGTGGAAGTTGTGTTCCGCGCGCTGCGTTTCCCGACCGTGCCTGACCGCAGCGTGCAGGTCCCGATGTTCGTCCCGGCATGATCTACGACGGGCTGCGCGTCGTCGACCTGTCGACCGGGATCGCCGGCGGCTACTGCTCCAAGCTGCTCGCCGACCTCGGCGCCGATGTGGTCAAGCTCGAGCCGTCCGAAGGAGATCCGCTCCGGCGGCAGTCGGCGACGGGCTCGGTCGGCAAGGACGGCGATCCCGATGGCGTGCTCTTCCGTTACTTGCACACGTCGCAGCGCAGTGTGGTCGCCGAAGACAAGGATCGCATCCGATCCTGGGTCGAGAGCGCCGACATCGTGCTCGAATCGTTCCTTCCCGGCGCCGCCGAGGAACTCGGCATCGTCGGCGTTGCGCCCGTGACGGTCTCGATCTCGTCGTTCGGGCGGGGCGGGCCCGACTCCGAGCTGTCCCTGCCCGAGGAGGTGCTCCAAGCGAGGTCGGGCTCCCTGTCGAACCACGGGCACGTGGACAAGCCTCCGCTGACCGTCGGCGGGCAGCTCGGCGAGTACGTGACGGGAGCCTTCGCCGCACTCGGTGCGGTTACGGCATGGTGGCGAGCGAGCCGGACGGGGAACGCCGAGCACGTCGACGTCTCGATGCTCGAGGCGATGCAGTACACGCTGGTGACGGTGCCGACGATCATGGCCCGGTTCCCGGGCGGGCACATGATCAGTTTCCGGTGGGTGATGTTGCCGGGCAACGAGCCCACGGGAGACGGCAAGTTCGTCGGGATCACGACGGTCACGACGCAACAATGGCGATCGCTTCTCCGTGTGATGGGCCGCGACGACCTCGTGGGCGACGAGGAGCTCATGTCGATGCTGGGCAGGTTCAAACGTGCCGCCGAGGTCAACGAGGCGATCCGGAGCTGGACCATGCAGCGCACGGCCGACGAGGTCGTCGAGAAGTGCGCGGAGGGACGCGTGCCCGCTGCGGTTGTCGGCAACGGACAGCTCCTCCCGACGTTCGTGCAGCTTGCCGAGCGGCGCGCGTTCGAGCGGCAGCCCGCTTCGAACTTCGTGCGGCCCCGTGCACCGTTCCGCTTCTCGGCACTGCGCGATCGGGTGATGACACCGGCGCCGCGTCTCGGCGAGCACGACGGCGATCCGATACCGGGGCCGCGTCCGGTCGGCGGCACTCCGGGTGCGGTCGGCGAGCGTCCGTTCACCGGCGTCCGCGTGCTCGACTTCACCGCGTTCTGGTCCGGCCCGTTCGCGACGGCGTGGTGGAGCGCCATGGGCGCCGACGTGGTCAAGGTCGAGTCCGTCCAGCGGCCGGACGGGATTCGTTTCAGCGCCGCCGTTCGCCCCAAGGTCGAACCGCGGTACTACGAGATGGCCGGGCTCTTCCATGCCACCAACCTCGGCAAGCGCGGCATCACGCTCGATCTCGGCCAGCCCGAGGGCCTCGCGCTCGCAAGGCGGCTCCTCGAGCGGTCCGACATCGTGTGCGAGAACTTCACGCCTCGGGTGATGGACGGCTTCGGCCTCGACTACGAGGCGATGCGAGCCATTCGCCCGGACGTGATCGTGCTCCGCCTGCCCGCGTTCGGGTTGGAGGGCCCGTGGCGCGACCGGCCCGGGTTCGCGCAGACGATGGAACAGATCACCGGGATGGCCTGGCTCACGGGCTACGAGGGCGGGCCGCCGATCATCCCGGGTGGTTTTGTCGACCCGGCCGTCGGCGTGCACGCCGCCATCGCGCTCGTGGCCGCCCTCGAGCACCGGGACCGTACGGGTGAGGGTCAGCTCGTCGAGATGCCGATGATCGAGGTGGCGGCGGCGATGACGGCCGAGCAGGTCGCGGAGTACTCGGCGTACGGCGAGCTGCTCGGGCGTCGGGGCGAGCGGGGGGTGTACCGCTGCGAGGGTGAGGGCGAGCAGTGGGTCGCCGTGCACCTGGCATCCGATCCGCTGCCAACCGAGGAGCGGGCGACGTGGTGCGCCCAGCGCCCGCCCGATCAGGCGGCGAAGGAGCTCCTCGACGCCGGCATCCCGGCGGCGGCGATGGTGCCCGCGTTCATGGCCCTCGACGACCCGCAGCTTCGGGCCCGGAGGTACTTCGAGCCCGTCACGCACCCGCTCGTGGGGGAGCACGAGTACCCGGGCTGGCCCATGCGGTTCTCGGGCGGGCCCGACCGGTACTGGCGCGACCCGGCCCCGCTACTTGGGCAGCACAACGACGAAGTGCTACGGGGCGAGCTCGGAGTGGGGGACGACGAGTTGGCGCGCCTCCGTCAGCAGCACGTCATCGGTGACGCGCCGGTTGCCGGCGGCTGAGGCGGTCAGCGGGTCGCGTCGGCGACGATCGGGTCCGGTTGCTCGCAGGTGCACGAGGTGCTCGACATGCGGGCCATCACCATCGATCCGACCGGACCGGCGCTGCCGTAGAACGAGGAGGCCGATGCCCTGTGCTCGATGGGAAGGCCGCACCGCGCACACCGCACGTCGGCGTGTGACCGGAGCGTCCGCCAGTGCCACGAACGGCCGTGGCGTGAACTCATACCACTAGCATCGCGCAGCTCGGCCTCGGCGAAAACCCTTGGCTACGCAGCGAGCCAGAGCGCGGCGTTCCGCACGTAGGCGTGGATGTCAGCCAGCGTCTGCGGGTTCTGCTCCACTCAACCGTTCCCGTGCATTCCACTCACGCATCAGATCAGCGGCGGCGAGTGACAAGGATCACGGCGCGATCAGGTGGAGGTCGCCGAACTCGTGCCACCGGTAGCCGAGCTCGAGGGCAGCGGCGTAGCTGAGGTCGAGGAGCTCTCGTCCGGCCACCGCTTCGAGCAACTGGAGGTGTGACGCCTCGGGCTCGTGCCAGCCGGTGAGGAGCCCATCGATGGCGCGCACGCCGCGCTGTGGTGTGATGACGAGCTCGGTCCAGCCTTCGCCGGCGTGGAGACGACCGCGCGCGTCGGCGGCCGTCTCCAGCGCCCGTGTCGCAGTCGTTCCCACCGCGATCACCGCGTGACCGGTGTCGTGGGCGTTGTTCACCCGCTCGGCGGTCGCGGCCGGCACTCGGTACCACTCGGCGTACGGTGGCTCGTGCGCCTCCTGTGAGCTCACGCCGGTGTGCAGAGTGATCGGCGCGATCCCGACGCCCTTCGTGACGAGCCGCGTCACGAGCGCAGGCGTGAACCCGCGTGCCGCGCTCGGCATCTCGGCGCTGCCGGGATCGACGGCGAACGCGGTCTGGTACGTCTCGATGGGCCAGCTCAACTCGGTGCAGCCGTAACGGATCGGCTGACCCGAACGCGCCAGGTACTCGAGCACGGGACGGTCGATGTGCGGTGCGGCCACCCAGAGACGGGCCGGGCCGTCTTCGGGGTACCGCTGCACGAGCTCGAGCACGCCTCCGCCTTCGAGCGCCAC
>DASPXI010000013.1:0-24612 GCA_035637335.1 Acidimicrobiia bacterium | reverse complement strand
GCCGGGCTGGAGCGAGTTCACCGTGACACCGTCGCCCGCGACCTCGCGCGCGAGCGTCTTGAGGAACCCAGTCGCACCGGCGCGCGCGGTGTTCGAGAGGATCAGGGCCGGCATCGGTTGGCGCACTGCGAGCGACGTGATCGCGACGACCCTGCCCCAGCCTTGCCGGCGCATGTCTGGCACGGCGGCGTTGCACATCGCTATCACCGAGAGGCAGTTCAGCTCGAACGCGGCAAGATATTGATCGACGTCCGTCGTAGAGAAGTCGCCGGGCGGCGGTCCGCCCGCGTTCGTCACCAGAATGTCGATCCCACCCAGCGAGTCTCGGGCGGCATCGACGAACGCTCGTGCGCCGTCGACGGTGGACACGTCGGCGACGAGCGGTACTGCGCGGTCGCCGATGCGATTCGCCGCCTCCACGATCGCGTTCTGGTTCCGGCTGCAGATCGCGACCTGGACGCCTTCGGCGGCGAGCGCGGCGGCGGTGGCGTATCCGAGCCCGCGGCCGGCGGCCGCGACCGCCGCGCGGCGACCCGAGATCCCGAGGTTCATCGTGCTCCTTCCGCCGGGGCTCAGTCGTGAATTGGGCCGTCCGCGTCGCGCAGCGAGCTCACGGTGCGGCCCGTGCGCAGGGCGATGATCTCGGCGCAGATCGAGACGGCGGTCTCCTCGGGGGTGCGCGCCCCGAGGTCGAGTCCGATCGGGGCCATGACGCGGGTGAGCGCAGCCTCATCGACACCTGCCTCCGCGAGGCGTCGGACGCGGTCACGGTGGGTACGGCGTGAGCCCATCGCGCCGATGTAGCCGACTGCCGTCTCGAGCGCAGCGGTGATCGCAGGCACGTCGAACTTGTGGTCGTGGGTCAGGACGCACACTGCGTCCCGCGGGCCGAGGTCCTCCCCCACCTTGGCGAGATAGCGGTGGGGCCAGTCGTTCACGACCTCGTCAGCCATCGGGAAGCGCTGCGCGGTCGCAAACACGGCGCGGGCGTCGCACACCGTCACCCGGTAACCGAGCAGCTTCGCCGCCCGCGCCAAGGCGGCGGTGAAGTCGACGGCGCCGAAGATGATCATCCGAGGCGGCGGCGCAAACGACTCGATGAAGACCGCCACTGCGCGCTCGCGAGCCTCGCCGTGCGGGCCGTAGTGCCGGGTCGACGTGAGCCCGGCCTCGAGCTCGCCGCGGGCGTCACGGACGACGACACGGTCGAGGCCCGGGTCTCCGAGCCCGCCGAGCCGATCGCCTTCCGGTGTGACGAGCAGCTTGGCGCCGAGATTCGGGCCTTCGATGATGGTCGCGAGCGCGACCGGCTCCTCGGCTCGAAGCGCGTCGCGCAGCGCGTCGTAGATTCCCGAGCTCATGCGATCACCAGCGGAGACGGCGGCTTTGCCGACCGTCGCAGCAGAGCCGGAGCTTGCGACGGCGCCAATAAGGTCGAGCGGGTCGACGAAGAGGTGAATCGTGCCGCCGCACGTCAAGCCCACGGCGAACGCCTCGTCGTCGGAATACCCGAAGGAGATCACGCCGGGTGCCCGTTCCCCTTGGAGGACCGCGAGCGCCTCGGTGAGCACGGCGCCTTCGACGCAGCCGCCGGATACGGACCCGGCGACCTCACCGGCGTCGTTGACGGCCATGGTCGCACCGGGTTCACGGGGTCCCGAGCCTTCGACGTCGACGACTCGCGCCACGGCGACACGGTGTCCGGCGGCCCGCCAGCGTTCGATGTCGTCGAGCACGTCCTTCATGTGATCTAGCGTAATGGCGCTGGTCAGAAGCCGAGCGCCGCTCCTTCGGTGCGAGGCTCGGTGGCAACGGCGTACCCGTTGGCGGTGCGCGCGATGGCGTGCGCGTGTCCCATGCCGGTGTCACCACGGCCGGTCGGCTGCAGCTGGTGGCCCAGAGTGCGCATCGAATCGAACCATTCGGGCGGAAAGAGCCGTTCGGCGCGCACCGACCAACTCGACGGGTCGATGCACCAACGCGGCGCGTCGAGCGCGTCCTGCGGATCAGCGCCGTCGTCGACCATGTGCGCGAGCAGTTGGACCTGGATCTGGGCCTGCGAGTCGCCCCCCATCGTGCCGAATACAAGCCACGGCTCCCGACCACGCATCACCATCGCCGGCATCAACGTGTGCATGGGCAGCTTGCCGGGACCGAGCGCGTTCACGCGAGCGGGGTTCAGCGTGAACGACGAGCCGCGATTGTTCAGGTTGATACCCCACTCAGACACGTGTATCCCGGAGCCGAACGACAGGAAGTTCGATTGGATGAGGCTGACGAGCAGGCCGTCGCCGTCGGCTGCGCACAGATACGCCGTGCCACCGACGTGCGCGGCGTCCGCCTTGGGTGTCGCGGCGCGCCGAGGATCGATGCGCGATCGGCGCTCTCCGATCCATTCGTCCGAGAGCATGTCGTCCGGCGTAATGGTCATCGCGTCGGGATCCGAGATGTACTCGTTCCGATCCTCGAGTGCGAGCTTGAGCGTCTCGATCAGGAGATGCTGCCGATCGGGGCCTTCGGTCGGGAGCGCGACGCCGTCCAGGATCCGCAGCGCCTCGAGCCCGGTCACGCCCTGCGTGGGCGGCGGGAGCTCCGCGACCTCGACGTCTCGGTATTGCGTCCGGAGCGGCTCGGCCCAACGGCCCTCGTGGGCGGCGAGATCACCGACGGTCAGCACGCCCCCCGCGGCCTGCACGGTCTCGGCGAGCGCCGCCGCGATCGGGCCCCGGTAGTACGCGTCGGGCCCGTCCGCGGCGAGCGTCGCGATCGTGCGCGCCAGCGCGGGCTGGTCGAGGACCCGCCCGGCCTGCGCGTCGCCGTATGCGGCGTGCAGCGCTGGAAAGTGCTCGTACATCGCGAGTGACCCGGTGATGTACATCTCACCGGTCGGCGTGAGCTCGAATCCGTCGCGGGCGTACGACAACGCGTGCTGGGCGAGCTCGCCGAACGACTTGGTCCCCCACCGCTCGAGCAGATCGAACCACGCTGCGACCGCGCCGGGAACGGTGATGGAGTGCGGCCCGAACAGGGGCATGGCGTCGCTGCGGGTTCGCGCGCGCACTTCGTCGATCGTGGCCGCCCGCGGTGACCGGCCCGACCCGAGGTATCCATGCAGGCGGCCGTCGCAGACGATGGCGAACACGTCGCCGCCGTAGCCGCAGAGGTACGGCGCGACGACTCCGAGCGCGAGGTTGGCGGCGATTGCGGCATCGAGCGCGTTCCCGCCACGTGCGAGCGTCGCAAGGCCCGCCGTCGAGGCCAGGTAGTGCGGGCTCGCGACACCGGCGCGCGGGAACCGCTTCGCGACCACGAGCCGAGGCTACCGGCATTCGTCAGCCCCGCTCCGCTTGCGCATGTGGGCGAATGGGTATGAGCCGGCCATGGTCGTGACCGAGATGAAGGCGCGGAGGGACACAGGGCAACAGCGCTCGAAGAAGGGCGTCTTCCGGAACAACAGTTTGTCGCTGGTGTGCTTCGGGTTGTTCGCGATCTGGCTTCCGGGATTACAACGCCGACGAGAAGACACACAAACAGCCGGAGCTCTCGCTCGGGGAATACGCAACCAGCGGCGCGTTCTGGGAATCGCTGTCGGAGAACTGGGAGAGCGAGTATCTCCAGATGGCCTCCTATGTGATCCTGACGGTCTTCCTCATCCAGAAGGGATCATCCGAGTCGAGGGATCCTGAGAAGGATGCCGAGGAGTCCGACCGGGATCCCCGTCGCGCCGACATGCGCAGGAACGTGCCCTGGCCAGTCCGCCGGGGAGGCATCTGGCTGCGTCTCTACGAGAACTCGCTCTTCCTGGTCTTTCTGGCGCTGTTCATCACCTCGATGGTCATCCACGCGTTCAGCGGCGCCCGCGCATATAGCGCAGAGCAACAGGAACACGGAGAGCCACGCGTGAGCGCAGTCGAGTACGTCCAGAGGTCCCGGTTCTGGTTCGAGTCATTCCAGAACTGGCAGAGCGAGTTCTTGGCCGTCGGCTCGATCGTGCTGTTCTCCGTGTGGCTCCGACAGCGGGGTTCACCTGAATCCAAGCCCGTGGATGCACCGCACGAGGAGACTGCGTCGACGTAGTCGCGGCGCAGCTCCGAGCACTCCAGCGCACTGCGTGTGCGCGCTGGACTCGCTCCTACACTCGCGGCCCTCCGGGGATGGGGGGGTTGCGCCCATGGGCCGCGGGCGTTTCGTAATTGCGCTGCTGTGCATCGCGGCGGCGGCGTTCGTGGGGCGGGCGGTGTACATCCTGACCGTCACACGGGACCAGACCCGTTCGTATGACGAGCTCTTCTACAAGAGCGAGGCGACCAGCTTCGTAAACGGTGACGGCTTCGAACCGAGCTACTTCGGGGTCCACTTTCTCGGCAGTGGCGAGCACCCGCCGCTGACCGCGCTCGTACTGGCGCCGGCCGCCGCCCTGATCGGAGACAACGAGGTCGCCATGCTCATGACGATCGCGTTGGCAGGCAGCGGGGCGGTGGCAGTCATCGGGCTGCTCGGACGCGAGGTAGCCGGTCCTCGCTCCGGGCTCATCGCCGCCGGAATAGCAGCCGTGTATCCCAATCTCTGGATCAACGACGCGCTCCTGCTCCCCGAGACGCTCGCCGCGCTCGCCACTGCGGCGGCGTTGCTGTTCGCGTACCGGCTCATGCGCGCGCCGGGATGGCGGTACGCGGCGTTGCTGGGTCTCTCGTGCGCGGTTGCGGCACTGAGCCGCGGCGAGCTCGTGCTGCTGCTGCCCATGTTGGCGCTCCCGGCGACGCTTTTGATCAAGGATTTAGCGTGGTCACGACGACTGCGCCTCGCCGGCGTCATCGTCCTCGTTGCCGCCGTCGTCGTCGCACCGTGGCAAGCCTTCCTGCTCAGCCGGTTCGAGAAGCCGTCATTCATCTCGTATGGCGACGGGGGCGTCGTCGCCGGCGCGAACTGCGATTCGACCTACTCCGGGTTCCTGGTCGGGTTCTGGCTCGGGTTTTGCAGACCGGAGCGCCTCTCCCGGGAGCCGTCGGTTGCCGCCGAGCAGAAGCGCAACATGGGCCGCGAGTACATGCGTGACCACCTCGGCCGCCTGCCGATCGTCGTGGCCGCACGCGTCGGACGACTGTGGAGCGTGTACCGCCCGTTCCAGCTGGCAAAGTTCGGCGTGGCGGAAGGAAAGCCTCGATGGGCATCCCTGGCCGGCTGGTGGATCTTCTGGCCGCTTATAGGCCTCGCCGCCGCCGGCGTCATCGTCGGCCGCCGCCGGGGCTCCTCACTGCTTCCGCTTCTCGCTCCGCTCGTCATTGTCACGTTGGTCGCGGCCCTGTTCTATGGCCTCGTCCGCTTCCGTGTGCCGGCCGAGGTGTCCATCGTGGTGCTCGCAGCCGCGGCGCTCGATGCCGCGTTCGTACGCGCGATGGATGTCAGGCGCGGGAAGGAGATGCCAGCGCCTGCTTGACCTGGTCGAGCATCCACGGCCCGAGAGCGGCGGCGCCCTCGGGCGTGAAATGCGACCCGTCCGCGAACAACGGGACGCCGCGGTACTCCTGCGGGTGTTGCGTCTCACCGCGCGCTTCGCGAGCAATATCGACCAGGAATATCCCCTGGTGGGTGACCGCATAGCGACGGAGCGCCTCATTCACATGCCCGACGATGTTGGGCTGCTCTTCCGGTATGGCGCTGGTTGGTATGCCCGCCGCGTGCGCGTCCTCGTTGCCGAGGAGGGGAAGCGTGACCAGTCCCACTCGAGCCCCCGATGACGAGAGAGCGCCGACCGCTGCATCGAGCCGGTCCAGGAACGCGCGGTCGAACGCAGCGTCACCAGGATCCTTGAAGTCCTTCCCGTCGACGGCGTGTTCCTGGAGATCCCAAACGCTGAGCACCAGAAGAGCGGCATCCGGGTGGTGGCGGGCGACCTCCAGTCGCCATCGCGTGTTCCACGACGTGCAGTAGTCAGGCGGGGCGGCGTCGCTCCCGGGCCGGCGACGTTCGATGTCGTCCATCAGTCCACAACCGAGCAACGGATGTCCGGTGACGACGGCACGACCGGTCTGATCGGCCCACTGGGAGACCCCGGCGCCGAGCGTCAGCGCGATGGAGTCTCCGGCGAAGAAGAGGTGAGGTCGCGCCGGCCCGTTCGAGGACGACGCGGGGCGCGGTGGGCTCTTGCGAAGTGCTGACGCGGCGGGGAGCTTGAATCCCGGATTCGACGTGGAGACGAGCACGAGGACCGCAATCGCGGCCGCCGCAGCTGCGGTCGACGCCGGAACCCAGATACGCGGGCGCACCCGGCGCAGGCGGATGGGCTGCTCGATGAGATGCCAGCTCAGCCAGGCCAGTGCGATCGAGATGACGACGCGGACGATCGTCAACGGCGTGCTGCTCAAGCCCGTCCGGTCGGGGGTGAGAAGCAGGAACACGGGCCAGTGCCAGAGGTAGATCCCGTAGCTGATCGCGCCCACCCACCGCAGCGGGGCGATCGAGAGCAGGCGGGCAATCGGGTTTCCGACGGGGTGTACGCACGCGACGACCACCGCGACGGTCGCCAGCGACACGAGCAAGAAGCCACCTCGATACAGACCCACTGCCTCGTGGTCGACGGTCGCGCCAGCAATTCCCAGTCCGATCAGCGCGACCGCCGCGAGGACGGTAACCGTGCGGGATGCCGTACGGCTCCACAACCATTTGGCCCGCGCGCTCTCACCATGACAGAAGGCGAAGGCCAGCGCCGCGCCGACGAGCAGTGCTGCGGCGCGCGTGTCCGTCCCGTAATAGGCGCGCCAGGTGTTGCCGCCGGCTAGATACGCCATGAGCCCACACGACGCCGCCGCGCCGGCCACGCACAGCCCCGCTCCGATCATCAACGCGCGGCGGGTCCGTCGCAGGAGCGCGAAAACGCCCAGGATCACGAGGGGCCACAGCAGGTACCACTGCTCCTCGATGGCGATCGACCACGTGTGCAGCAATGGAGACGGAACCGAGTTTGCGGCCAGGTAGCCGGTCCCCGTCGCGATTTCGTGCCAGTTCGACCCGAAGGCAAAGGCGGCGAGCACATTGTCGGGCAGGGCGGCTCGTTGCGTAGCGGTCCCGACGAACGCCCACAGAACTCCTGTGATCGCGACCACCAGGAACAAGGCGGGAAGGATTCGGCGCGCGCGCCGACTCCAGAACGCCCTCAGGTCGATGCGCCCGCTGGCACCGAACTCGTCGAGGAGCAGAGTGGTGATCAGGAACCCCGACAGAGCGAAGAAGACCTCGACCCCGAGGTAGCCGCCGACGAAGTGTTCGATTCCCGCATGGAAGCCGAGAACGGCAAGGACGGCGATGCCGCGGAGACCGTCGAGCCCGGGCCACCGCCTGTGCGCCTGTCCCTCTGCGTGCATCGTGGAAGGCTAGCGCCCGGCTCGTGGGAGCCATGGGTGCGCCATGACGACGCTCTGACACGGGCGCGACAGCGGCGCGAGCCACGACGTCATCAGCGGCAACGCAGCCGGCAGCGCGAACTGTCTCGCTGACGTGCAGGTGCGGAGTCGGGCTGGCGGGACTTGAACCCGCGACGTTCGGTCCCCCAGTTTTCAGCCGCACGTGCTGGCGAGCACGCGCACGTGCCCATCAGTCCACTGAGCAGCCAGTTCGCGAAGCGCTGGCGGACCTGACCGCACCTGTGAGGAGCCGCTGCACGAGCTCCGGTTAGCAATCCGTTAGCGCTATAGCAGCCCGCGTTGTGTAAGGACTCGGCGCCACTCGGAGACGCAGTCCCGAGCGACATCTTGGGCATCGTAGGTAGCGCCGCCCGCGCTGATCTCCCAGTAGTGCGCAGAGGTCCCGGTGCCCACGTACACCGTCACGTTCTGACTCAGGAACGCGGCGTTGCGATCGATCCAGGGCGATCGCAACGGTTCAACGTGCTTCGTCCTATTGGCGAGGTCAGCACATACGCGAAGCGGGACGCAGTTGCGAATGACGGCATCGACCTCGTCGTCGCTCATTCCGCTCTTGGGATCAGCACGCAGCCAGTCGCGCAACTGGTAGCAGTTCAGGAAGAACGAGTAGAGGTCGTAAAGAGCTTCGTCGGAACCCCCCGATCTGCCTGCATAGACCTGCTCGACGCGCCCCAAGCCAATCTCGACGCGCTTCCACTGCTCCTGCACTCCCACCACGCCATGCCGACGAGGAGACGTCTGCCCGGGGGCGGGGCCACGTCCAGCCCGACGGAACCCGCGTCAGTGGTGGTGGCCCTGGCGGCCGAGGGTCTCCACGGGGGTCGCGCCGGGGCGGGTCCACTGCGGCACGGGCCGGCTGGTCGGGCCCCAGGTGGCGACGCCGTCGGCGTCCGAGCGCCAGTACCAGCAGGCCTGGCGGCCCTCGGACGGGTGCCCCTCGCGGACATCGCCGATCACGGGCCAGCCCTCGGGGTTGTCCTCCCACGCCTCGCCGCGGCCGTAGGGCGTCATGTCGAGCAGGCCCAAGGACCCGTTGACCGGCTCGTTGCCACGGCCCGTCGTGGAGTAGGTGAGGAACACGCGGTCGTCGTCGCGCAGGAAACAGACGATGTGCCCCATTCCTCCGCCGACCGGCGCCTCCACGCCCCGCACCGAGTACCAGGGCTGGGTGTAACCCATGAACTCGACGTAGCGAGCCACCTCGTCCCACGGGCCCGAGGTCAGGACGGCGAACGAGACGCCCCGGGCGTTGAGGTAGACGGCGTCCTTCACGTGCCAGGCCGTGGTGGTGCAGCCCTCGCACTGCCCCTGGTACGGCGCGCCGTCGTACCACATGTGCTTGTAGACCACGAGCTCGTCGCGACCCTGGAACAGGTCGACGAACGGGACCGGCCCGTCAACGCCGGTGACCTCGACCGCGCCGTCGAGCTCGACCATCGGCAGCCGCCGCCGGGCCGCGGCGATCGCGTCGCCCTCACGGGTGTGCGCCTTCTCGCGGACCAGCAGCTCCTCGCGCGCCGCCTGCCAGGTGGCCAGGTCGACGACTGGCGGCTTGCCGGCGAGGTTGCTGCTCGCGTTGCCGGGCGTGGTCGGCATGGTGTGCTCCGCTGTCTCGTCTCGTGCGCTCGCGGGCTCCCGGGGAGCCTGTCAGCTGAGACGACTCACGGTGCCGAGACTCATCGATCCGAGTGCCAGGTTACCTTCCGCGACACAGGCCGCGCGCACGAGCAGCAACCGGTCGGAGTGCTGGTCGTCGGGGTCGGGCTGGCGGGACTTGAACCCGCGACCTTCGGTCCCCCAGACCGACGCGCTAACCAAGCTGCGCCACAGCCCGTAGAGGAAACGAGTCTACGTCCGGGTTGGATTCAGAGGCTGTGGATCACCCACTCGATACCTTGCCAGGCACGGAAGCCCAGGTACACCGCGAGCGCAGCGGCGAGCACCCACAGATGCCACGGCAGCGACGGTCGCTCGTCGCGCTTCTCATCGTCCTGCGTGACCGTGGCCTGCGCGGTCCCCCGCTCGACCGTTCGGCCGCACGTCGGGCACGTTCCGTCCTCCCGTACCGTCGACGGTGATAGGAACCGATCGCAGGTCGTGCACCAGGGCATTGCTACACCGGGGGCACGCCGTGACGGCGGGCGAAGTCCTCGCGGCGCCGGCACCGGGCGAGCGAAAGTCGGTTCACCAACTCGTCACGTAAGTCGGCGGGGTCGACGACGGCATCCACGACCAGTTCCGCGGCGAGACGCACGAGGTCCACGTCTGCTTCGTACTCGGCCCGGCGTTCGCCGACGTATGCAGCCCGTTCGTCCGGATCCTCGATCGCCTGGATCTTGTTGTAGAAGACAGCGTTGACCGCCGGCTCCGGGCCCATGACCGCCACCTGCGCCGTCGGCAGCGCGAGGCAGGCATCGGGGTCGAACGCGGGCCCGCACATCGCATACAAGCCGGCGCCGTACGCCTTCCGGACGATGACCGACAGCTTGGGCACCGTCGCTTCGGTCACCGCGGTGATCATCTTGGCGCCGTGTCGGATGATGCCGTCACGCTCGACGGCGCTACCGATCATGAACCCGGGGACGTCGGCAAGGAAGACGAGCGGCACGTTGAACGCGTCGCACAGCCAGATGAAGCGAGCCGCCTTATCGGCGGAGTCGACGAACAGCACGCCGCCAAGATGCATCGGATTGTTGGCGACGATACCGACGCTCTCACCCTCGAGCCGGGCGAACCCGACGACGAGCTCCTTCGCGTACAGGGGCTTGATCTCGAAGAAGCTGCCGTCGTCCACAAGCGCGTCTATCACCTTGTGCATGTCGTAGGCGCGTCGTTCTTCGGCTGGGACCACATCGGCGATCGGGCGTGCATCGGCGCGCGGTGCGCGTGCATCGATCGCCGGCGGCGCGTCACGCCAGTTCGACGGTAGGTACGACAACCAGCGCTTGGCGGCATCGATGGCGGCGTCATCGTCGGTGACGAGGTTGTCGCCAGAACCGCTCACAGTAGCGTGCATGCGCGCGCCACCCATCTCCTCGAGCGTCGTGTGCTCACCGATGACCTCTTCCGCCATCCGAGGCGAGCCGAGATACATGGATGCGTTGCCCTCGACCATGAAGACGACGTCGCAGAACGCGGGAATGTAGGCGCCGCCCGCCGCCGACGAGCCGAACAGGCAGCACACCTGGGGCACGCGACCCGAGAGCCGTACCTGGTTGGCGAAGATCCGGCCCGCGCCCCGCCGCCCCGGGAACAGCTCGACCTGGTCGGTGATGCGAGCCCCGGCCGAGTCCACCAGGTACAGAACGGGCAGCTCGTGCTGGAGCGCGTTCTCGGTCAGCCGCACGATCTTCTCGACGGTGCGCGCGCCCCACGACCCGGCCTTCACGGTCGGGTCGTTGGCCATAACGCAGACAGGACGACCTTCGACCCGCCCGACGCCGGTGACCACGCCGTCCGCCGGCAGGTCGCCGGCGAGGGCGTTGGCCAGGAGCCCGTCCTCGGCGAACGATCCGGGGTCGAGGAGGCGGGCGAGCCGGTCGCGTACGAACCGCTTGCCCTGACGGGCGAGCTTCTGGCGCTCCGTCTCGAGGTTGCCCTCGAGCGCGCGCTCGATGTGCTTACGAACGCGGTCGTCGCTCATGCTGTGCGACCAGGCTACCGACCGCGCAGCCGAACCCTGAGCTTGAGAGGGGTCGGACCGAGGTCGAACGCTTCGCGGATGCGGCGTTCCAGATATCGGAGGTATGTGGGGGGCAGCTCGTGCGTCGCGAACAAGGTGAACGTCGGCGGGTCGCTGGCCCCCTGCGTCGCGTACAGCACCCGCGGCCGGTGGCGTCGCACTGCGGGCGGCGGGTGTCGCTGCTGCGCGTCGGTCATGACGCGGTTCAGGGCCGCTGTCGGCACGCGCCTGTGGTACGCCGCCTCGGCTTCGCGTAGAGCGGGGAGCACATGACGGACGTTGCGGCCGGTGAGCGCCGACACCTTGAGGACGGGCGCGTACGAGAGGAACGCCAGCCGGTCCCCTACCTGCCCCATGACGTCCTTGCGTTGCTCGGCGTCGAGCAGATCCCACTTGTTGAGCAGGACGACCGCGGCCGTCCCGGCGGCGTCGACCCGTTCCGCCAGCCGCTGGTCCTGGTGCGTCACGCCCTCGGACGCGTCGACGACCACGAGGGCGGCGTCGGCGCGGTCGACGGCGTCCAGCGCCCGCACGAGGCTGTAGTACTCGGTCGGCTCGTCGACGCGGCTGCGCCGGCGCATGCCGGCGGTGTCCACGAATCGCAACGGTCCGTCGTCGGTCTCCACGATCGTGTCGATCGAGTCACGAGTCGTGCCCGGCTCTTCGTGCACGACGGTGCGCTCGTCGCCGACGAGCCGGTTGAACAGCGTCGACTTTCCCACGTTGGGACGTCCGACGATGGCGACCGAGAACGGACCCGCGCCGGTCTCCGCTTCGGGCGCGGTCTCGGTAACGGGCGGCAGCGCCGCGACGACGGCGTCGAGGAGGTCACCGCTCCCCCGCCCGTGGAGCGCCGACACGGGATACGGATCACCCAGGCCCAGTTTCGTGAACGCCCAGGCGTCGCTTTCACGTGACGCGTCGTCAACCTTGTTCACCGCGACGATCACCGGCGGGCCGGCTCGCCGGAGCAGCGCCGCGACCCGAGCGTCCTCCTCGACGACACCGACCGTGGCGTCGACGGCCAGGAGGATCACGTCTGCTTCGGCGACAGCCCGCTCGGCCTGCAGGCTCACCTGCCGATCCAGCGCCGCCCCGCCCGGGAGCCATCCGCCCGTGTCGACGACCCGGAAGCGACGGCCTGCCCACTCCGCGACGAGCTCCTTGCGGTCGCGAGTAACGCCCGGCTGCTGCTCGACGATCGCTTCGCGTCCGCCGACGAACCGGTTCACCAGCGTCGACTTGCCCACGTTCGGCCGCCCGACGACGGCCACCAACGGGGTAGCACCGTTCATTGCAGCGCGGCGACGAGCGACGCGCCGTCGGTCGCCACGACCTCGACGGCGCGAGGTAAGTCGGCGATCGTCATCCCGTCGAGGAAGCGGTCGCGCGACAACACGACGTCGGGAACGAGGTACCGGTCCCCGGGCGGTTCGTCGGTCAGCGCCTCGCACACGTCTCGTCCGGTCAGGAGGCCGGTGACCGCGATGTTGCCGCCGAAGAAGCGATTCGGAACCGCGAGCAGGCGGACGGGCATCCGGGCCGCCTCGCGCAGCACAGGCAGCAACGGCGTGAGCACGCGTTCGCCGTACTCCCCGGTGACGATCGCGACGCTCCCGGCAGTCGCTCGGTCGGGCGTGCCTGTTGCTCGATCGTCGGCGGCGCGAGGTGCCCGGTATCCGTGTGCGGGCGCACCGTCGACCCAGGCGAAGAAGCCCGCTCTCGGGCCCATGCCCGTGGCCTGCTCGCCCCGCAGCGCTGCATGCACGTCGGACTCGAACGCCCGCACCATGCCGATGCCGTTCTCGTGCTGGGGGAACCCCTCGTACTCGTTTGGTGCCGGGAACGGTTGCCGGGCGAGCACGTAGTACTCGTCGGCGGCGAACACAATCCGTCTTCCGAGCGCGGCCCGGAACCGTTCCTGCCAGCGCGCCACGATGTCGATGACCGCAACGGCCTCGGCGGCGGTGTGCTCCCGCATGTCCCGCTCGGTCGTGTAGTCGCTCACGCCGAGCGGCACCACGCCGACGGTGACCAGGCGCGGGAACCGGTCGAGAATGCCGAGGAGTGTGTCGTCGAGCACCGCGCCGTCGTTGACGCCGGGGCACACGACGATCTGGCCGTGCACCTCGATGCCGGCGTCGAGCAGGGCGGCGAGCCAGCGCAGGCTCGTCGCACCGCGCCGGTTGCGGAGGAGCCGCGCGCGCACTTCGGGATCGGTGGCGTGGATGCTGACGTACAGGGGGCCGAGCTTCTCGCTGATGACGCGCTCGAGATCGGCCTCGGTGAAGCGCGTGAGCGTCGTGAAGTTCCCGTACAGGAACGACAGCCGGTAATCGTCGTCCTTCAAGTAGAGGCTCCGGCGCATGCCCTTGGGCAACTGATGGATGAAGCAGAAGGGGCAGTGGTTGTCGCATGTCTGCACCCGGTCGAACACGGGGCTGTCGAGCTCGACGCCCAGCGGCGCGCCGGCCGGCTTCTCGACGACAACGAGCTGCTCGAGGCCGCCGCGCCGGACCTCAAGCTCCACGACGGGCTCGTCGGCCTGGAGTTGGTAGCGGATGACGTCGCGCACCGCTTCGCCGTTGAGGCTGAGAACCTCGTCGCCGGGCAGGATCCCGGTCGAGGCCGCCGGCGAGCCGGGCGCCACCGCCACGACGCGCGCGGGGGGCATACGCGCGAGTGTACGACTGCATACCGGATCCGGCGCTCTGCCCATCCGGCGGTAGCCTCGACCCGATGGCGGTCGAACGCGTGCTCCTGGCGCAGCCCCGCGGCTACTGCGCCGGTGTCGAGATGGCGATCAAGGCACTGGCGTGGATGGTGCGCGTCTTCGAGCCGCCCGTGTACTGCTACCACGAGATCGTTCACAACCAGCTCGTTGTCGATCGGTTCCGCGACCTCGGCGTCGTCTTCGTCGACGACGTCGACGAGGTGCCGGACGGCGCACCCCTCATGCTCTCAGCGCACGGCTCGGCGCCCGAGGTCGTCGAGGCCGCTCGCGGCCGGGGACGGTTCGTCGTGAACGCGGTCTGTCCTCTCGTCACCAAGGTCCACCACGAAGCCAAGGTGCGCGCCGACAAGGGATTCACCGTCCTGTACGTCGGACACGCTGGACACGACGAGGCCATCGGCACACTTGCCGTCGCGCCCGACGCGATGCGCCTCGTCGAGCACGAGGAGGACCTCGAGGAGGTGCTCCCGGAGGTACAGGAGCCCTCCAAGGTCGCATTGCTCGCCCAGACGACCCTTTCGATCCATGACTGGGAAGGGATCATGGATCGCACGCGTACGCAATTCCCCGAGTTGTGGACGGCGACGCGCAACGACCTGTGCTTCGCGACCACGAACCGCCAGGCCGTGCTCACCGCGATCGCGGCCCGGTCCGACGCCGTCGTCGTGATCGGAAGCGCGAACTCATCCAACACGATCGCACTCACGAAGGTCGCCCACACCGCCGGCTGCGAGGTGGTCGTGCGCGTGGACGGTCCCGACGAGCTCGACCTGCACGACCTGGCCGGCGCCCGCGTCGTGGGTGTCACCGCCGGTGCCAGCGCCCCGGAGGACCTCGTTCAGGCGGTCATTGCTGAGCTCGCACCCGAGGATGGCGTGGAGATGGTGCATGTGACCGACGAGGACGAGTACTTCCCTCCGCCGCGCGAGCTCCGCGAGCTTGTCCCCGCGCTCGACGCCCTCGCCGCGTTCATGGTCGGCGGCAACCCGGCCGACGCGCGCGCCCGCGGCGGCCCGTTCAGCGACGACCGGGGTGTGGACGCGTCACTCGTGCTGGCCGAGCTCGCCGGCTGAATTAGAAGCGGGCTCGCCAAAAGTCACCCCGGCGAGCGCGAGCGCTTCGTCGAAGCACGACTGGAGCTCCACTCGGACCTTCTCGGTGACGTTCGTGATCTCCTGACGGGGAACGCGTCCATTGCCGCGATCGGGTGGCTGGATCGGGTCGCCGATGACGATCGCCACCTTGTGCGGGCGCGGCAACGACCGCCCTGAGGCCAGGATCTGCTCGCTGCCGCCGATGGCGACCGGAACGATGGGGACGCGCGCGCGGCTCGCCAGGTACACCGCCCCGTCGAAAAGGTCGACGACGTCACGACCCCGCCGGCGTGTCCCCTCCGGGAAAACGGTCAACGGCTCGCCGTCTTCGAGCACCTGCTGCGCGGCCCGCAGCGCCGCCCGGTCGGCCGACCCTCGTTCGACGGGGAACGCGCCGAGCGCGGTGAACAGCCAGGCCAGGAACCTGTTCTCGAACAGCTCCTGCTTCGCCATGAAGCGGATCGGGCGGCGGGTGATGTAACCGGTGAAGAAGATGTCGAGGAGCGATCTATGTGACGGCGCGACCACGAACGGACCCGAGCGCGGCACCTTGCCGCGGCCCCGTACCCGCACCCAGAAGATCGCCTTCAGCGGCGTCAGCGTGATCGCGCGCCCCACGCGATAGAAGATCCGCTTCCCGAGGTCCTTGCGGCGCGGCGTCCTCACTGCTTCGACCCCACGACGGACTCGAATCTCTCGACGATCTCCTTCACGACGTCGCCGACCATACGACCTGTCGTGTCGATCATGACTGCGTCGGGCGCGGGCTCGAGCGGTGTCGTCTTGTTGTCGAGGGCGTCGCGCCGCTCGACTTCATCACGCACCTCGGCGAGGTCCGCGGAACGCTGCGCGGATTCCTCGTCCCGGTGTCGCCGGCGCGCCCGCTCGTCGTCGCTCGCGGTCAGGAAGGCCTTGAGCGGCGCGTCCGGGAACACGACCGTGCCGATGTCGCGCCCCTCGACGACACCGCCGCCTCGTTCCTCCGCCCAAGCGCGCTGGCGTTCCCGCAAGAGCTTGCGGACCTCCGGATGCGCCGACACGGCCGACACCTCGGCCGAGACCGCCGGACCGCGTATGTCACGGCTGACGTCGCGGCCGTCGAGACGGACGCTGCCGGGCGGGTCGCCGAGCTCGAGGGTGGCTTGCTCCGCGGCGCGGGCGATCGCGTCACCGTCGCGCAGGTCGAGACCGCGCTCGAGCGCGAGCAGCGTGACTGCCCGGTACATCGCGCCGGTGTCGAGAACTTCAAGGCCGAGCGCATCGCCGACCCCCCGGGCCACGGTCGACTTTCCCGAGCCCGCAGGCCCGTCGATGGCCACGACTCGGATCACGAGCCGTTCTCGCCGGCCAAGACCCGGAGGTCGTCGGTAAAGCGTGGATACGACACCGCCACCGCGTGCCAGCCCCGGACGATCGATTCACCCGCCATGGCGTTCGCGGCCACGGCGGCTGCGAGCGCGATGCGGTGGTCGCCGTGGCTCTTGAACAGCGTTGGGCGCGGCGCCCCGCCACGAATCGTCAACGCATCCCGGTGCGCCTCGACGTCGACGCCCATCTGGGTGAGCTCCTGCTGGATCGTGTTGATGCGGTCGCTTTCCTTCACGCGCAACTCGGCGAGGCCTCGGATTTCGGTGACGCCGTCGGCGAACGCGGCCGCCACCGCAAGAATCGGGATCTCGTCGATCATCCCCTCGTCCGGGGCGATCGGGGTGCCGGCGAGCGCCGAGGCTTCGACGACGAGCCGCCCGACGGGCTCCCCCAAGCGCTCCTCGGTCTGCTCCGCATGGATCCGTGCGCCCATCCGCCTGAGCACCTCGACGAAGCCCAGGCGGCTCGGATTCAGGCACAGGTCCTCGATCACGATCTCCGAGTCCGGTGTGATGCATGCGGCGACCGCGAAGAGCGCCGCCGACGACGGATCACCCGGTACATCGAGCTCGAACGGATCGGGGGCACCGCGCTCGACACGTGTGATGCGGTCGTCGACGCGCGTCACCGGCGCGCCCACTGCGGCCAGCATGCGCTCGGTGTGGTCGCGGCTCGGCGCGGGCTCGACCACTTCGGTGATGCCGTCGGCCTGCAGGCCCGCGAGCACGAGCGCGGTCTTGACCTGCGCCGTGGCGACGTCGAGCTCGCACCGGCGGCCGGTGAGATTCCCGCCCCGGATCACCAGCGGCGCGAGCTCACCGTCGGCCCGTCCGTCCACGCGCGCGCCCAGCGCCCGCAGTGGATGCACGACGCGACCCATGGGCCGTGAAAGGAGCGACGCGTCACCTGTGAGGACGGTCAGGAACGGCCGCCCCGCCCCGAGTCCGGACAGCGTGCGCATCGTCGTGCCCGAGTTGCCGCAGTCGATCACGCCGTCCGGCTCGCGGAGACCGCTGACGCCAGTGCTCTGCACATTGACTGCGCCACTGCCGGCGTCGGCGGATTCCGACACCCTGAGCCGCACGCCGAGCCGTTCGAGAGCGACGCGTGTGCGCCGAACGTCGTCGCCGTCGGCCAGACCCCGGACCGTGCTGCTCCCCGATGCGAGCGCGGCGGCGAGGAGCGCGCGGTGCGAGATGCCCTTGTCGCCGGGGACACGCAACGTGCCCCGCAAAGGCCGCGGGCCGGCGATGATGATCTCGGCGTTCATGGCAGCACGATTCGGGACGCGTGGTATCCGCGCGACACGAGGGCGGCTTCGAATTTGTCGGCGTGCCGGGCTGCGATCACCAGTACGAGCACGCCGCCCGCGCCTTCCATGGAGTGCGCGATCTCGAGGTCGGCGATGTTGATGCCGAGCGTCCCTGCCAGCGTGGTGACTTCGGCGAGCACGCCGGGGCGGTCGGGTACGGGGACGCGTACCTCGGCCAGCTCCTCTCCCCGTCGCGTGCCGACCGGGAGGTTGCGCCGCGCTGAACGCGCCCGCTCCAGCACGTCGAGGAGCGCGGCGCGGTCACCCTCGTCGACGAGAGCGCGTACGCGCAGTAAAGCATCGAGGTAATCGTCGAGGACGCCGACAATCGCGTCGCGGTTCGCCACGCAGATGTCGGGCCAGATGCCGGGATGGCCGGCCGCGATGCGGGTCATGTCGCGGAAGCCGCTGGCCGCCAAGCGCAGCAGGGTCGCGTGTTCCTCACCACTCGCGGCGGCAACATCCATGAGGGTTGTGGCCGCCAGCTGCGGCACATGACTCACGACCGCGACGAGCGCGTCGTGATGCTCGGGCGTCATCGCCACGATCTCGGCGCCAAGTTCGGCCACGAGCGAGCGCAGCTTCGTGAACGCACCGATCTCGGTGTGCTCGGTCGGGGTCAGCACCCACGTCGCACCTTCGAACAAATCCGCGTCCGCCCCGTCGAGGCCGTCTTGCTCCGAGCCCGCCATGGGATGGCCGCCGACGAAACGCGGCGCGAGCTCGGGAACGGCGTCCTGAACGGCGGCCACGATCGGTGCCTTCACCGAGCCGGCGTCGGTCACGACGGGGACGTCGGCTTCGAGGGCGGCGACCACGAGCACGGCGACGTCGCCGACCGGCACCGCAACGACGGCGACGTCTGCGTCCGCGACAGCTTTCTCGAGGCTGGGCGCGACGGTGTCGATGGCGCCGACGTCTCGCGCTTGCTCGGCTCGGACCGGGTCGTGGTCGTAGCCGGAGACCTCGATCCCGGACCGTCGTAGTGCCAGCCCGACGGATCCCCCGATGAGGCCGGTCCCGATCACCGCGGCGCGTTTCACGGCCTCGGCCCCTGAAAAGCGGTACGCCACGTGACTACTCCGGCAAGTCGTCGCGCAGCGACCGCGCCCCGTCGAGATAGACGTGGTGCAGCTGGTCGCGCGGGCGATCCGTGTAGCAGTGGACCAGGAGGCGAATGCACATGGGCTTGCCGCCTTCGATGGTCAGCTCGCGGGCACACAGCAGTGGAATGTCGCCCAAGCCCACGGCGCGCGCCGCGGTCGCCGGAAACTCGGCCGTGAGATC
Organism: Acidimicrobiia bacterium; assembly: GCA_035637335.1. Taxonomy (GTDB): domain Bacteria; phylum Actinomycetota; class Acidimicrobiia; order IMCC26256; family JACDBD01; genus JALZAA01. The sequence continues at coordinate 5,714 of DASPXI010000013.1, read as the reverse complement.
CTCGGTGGCGGTGAAGACGAGGCTCACGAGATCATCGTGCTCGAGCTCGTTGCGGGCGAGGAGCTCCTTCACGAGACGCTGGGTCTTCTCGTCGATCTCCTGCTTGGTGTTCTCGTCGCACGTGATCGCGCCGCGCAGCGCCTGCAGCCTCACACGTGCGCAGATTAGTCGGGGTCTGTATCCGCTTTCGGGGCGGTTTGACCGGCTGCGACACCGCTCGCGGCGGCGTACAGCGCCCGCACCTCACGGGGGCGCAGCTGACGCCAATCGCCCGGCGGGAGGCGCCTGTCACTGATCGGTCCGACACGCGTCCGTACGAGCCTCTGGACCGGATGGCCGATCGCTTCGCACATGCGCCGGACGAGGCGGTTGCGGCCCTCGTGGACGACGATCTCGAGCGCAGCATCCTCGCCGCGGGTTTGCACGAGCCGTACACGCGCCGGCGCGGTAATCCCGTCGTCGAGGGCGACTCCCTCACGGAGCTTGCGCACCGCCGTGCGGCTCGGCACGCCGGAGACCTCGGCGAGGTACGCCTTCTCGATCCCGTGGCGAGGATGTGTGACGAGCTGCGCGAGCTCACCGTCGTTGGTCAGCACCAGCAACCCTTCGGTGTCATAGTCGAGACGGCCGACGGGGAAGACACGGGGGCCGGCGGGCACGAGATCCAACGCAGTTGTCCGCCCCTCGGGGTCGTGCGCCGTCGTCACGACGCGCCGCGGCTTGTTCAGCAGGTAGTAGACGAGGTCGTCGCGCACGGCGACTGGAACTCCATCGACCTCGACGCGGGCTCGTTCGGGGTCGACGCGCTGGCCGAGGCGAGCGACCTCGCCGTCCACGCTTACCCGACCCGCCGCGATCAGCTCCTCGGCGGCGCGCCGCGAGCCGTATCCGGCCCGGGCGAGGACCTTCTGGAGCCGTTCGCCTTCCACAGGACTCCTTGGTCGCCGTCGCAAGCTGCCGCGCCTCCCGGAGGGCATCCGGGGCGCCATCTACGGGTTGGGCGACGGATCGTCCGAGACGCGCAAGCCCCGCTCGAGCGCGTCGACCACCTCGGGGGCAGGGACGAAATCGCCGAGTGGCGGCAGATCCTCGAGCGAATCGATGCCGAGCCGTTCGAGGAACTCGCGAGTCGTCCCGTACATCACGGCTTGACCGGGACCGGGATCGCGTCCCACTTCGTGGATGTAGCCGCGCCGCAGCAGGGTCCCGAGCACCGATTCGACGTCGACGCCCCGGATCGCAGAGATCTGCGCCCGGGAGATGGGCTGCTTGTACGCGATGATCGACAGCGTCTCGAACGCAGGCGCCGAGAGTCGCGCGTGCTGGCCTTCGAGCACGAACCGCTCGACGTACGGTGCCATGTCGGGGTGCGTCTGGAACCGATAGCCGCCGGCCACCCTCGTCAGCACGAAACCGCGCCCGGCCGCCTCGTACTCGTCGGCGAGCTCGCCACAGAGCGCCTCGATGCGGGCGACGGGCAGCTCGACGAGCTGAGCGAGGAAGCCGGGCTCGACCGGGTCGGTCGCGGCCATGAGCACCGCTTCGACCACGCGACGGGCTTCGTGCGCGCGAAGCCCTTCGGTGGCTTCCTCCAATGGGTTCTCCAGCGGGTCGTCGTACATGGGTGTCGGGGTTACTCGGGCTCGGAGCTGACCTGCGCGCGCTCGCCATTCGTTTCCGCCTCCTCGGCGGCGCCGACGACTTCATCGGTGTCGTCGTCCCATTCGGCCAGGCTCGCGGCGTCGAGGGCGGTCTCCCCCTCGCGCAGGCGGCGCAGTCGCAGCTCACCGAAGGTGTCGAACTGCTCGAGGTCGATGACACCTTGCTTGTAGAGCTCCAGCACGGCGAGAAAACGCACGATCGTTTCCAGCCGGGTGGGCGCGTCGGCGACGAGCTGGCGGAAGGTCATTACATCGCGCGGAGGCAGCGCAGCCAGGACGGTCTCCACCGCGTCCCGCACGCTGGCCCGGATGGGCGCGATGTGCTCGACCTCGATCCTCGTTTCCGGCTTGGCCGCCAGGGCGCGCATCACGACGGCGAGGAGCCTCGAGGGCGCCACATGCTCGAGCGGATCGGGGGTCAGCGACGCGAACGGCTCCTCCGGGCCGGCCCGGCGCGCAAGGCTGCGGTCGGCGCGGCGGACGAGCGAGTCGACAGCGCGCGCAGCGTCCTTGAACGTCTTGCACTCGAGCAGACGCGCCAGCAACAGGTCGCGCTCCTCGAAGCGCAGCAGCTCCTCGTCGAGCTCCACGGCCTCGAGCGACGGGAGCAGGCGACGGGCCTTGAGATCGACGAGCGTCGCCGCGATCAGCAGGAATTCGGTCGTGAGCTCGAGGTCGAGGCTCTCCATACGCTCGAGCTCGGCGAGGTATTCGTCGACGATCCTCGACAGCGAGATCTCCCAGAGGTCGACCTCCTGCTTGAGGATCAGGTGCAGCAGCAGGTCGAACGGGCCCTCAAAGACGGACGTCGACACCTCGTAGGTCATCGGCGGTCAGGGTACCGGAGGCCTTGCGCACGCCAGTGGAATCGATCCGAAGCGCGACGAAGGCGCAGGTAGCCTGCGGCGGATGCAACGCGTGTTCTCGGGGATCCAGCCGACGGGCGAGATGCACCTGGGCAACTATCTCGGCGCCGTCCGGCGCTGGGTGGAGGACCAGTACCGGCACGACGCGATCTACTGTGTGGTTGATCTGCACGCCATCACGCTTCCGTACGAGCCCTCGGAGCTCGCGGGCCGCGCCCGACAGACCGCGATGCTGCTCATGGCGGCGGGACTGGACCCCGACCGCTGCACGCTGTTCGTGCAGAGCCATGTTCATGCCCATACCGACCTGACGTGGCTCCTCAACTGTGTCGCGACGTTCGGCGAGCTGCGCCGTATGACGCAGTTCAAGGAGAAGAGCGAGGGGCAGGAGTCTGTGAGTGTCGGCCTGTTCGACTACCCGGTGCTCATGGTCGCCGACATCCTCCTGTACGACACCGACGAGGTGCCGATCGGGGACGACCAGCGCCAGCACCTCGAGCTGGCGCGTGACGTAGCGACCCGGTTCAACAGCCGGTTCGGCAAAACCTTCGTCGTGCCGAAGGCCACGTTCCCGCCCGTCGGCGCGCGAATCATGGACCTGCAGACGCCGACAGCGAAGATGTCGAAGTCGGCGGACTCCCCACAGGGCACGGTGTTGCTGCTCGACCCCCCGGACGTCGTGACCAAGAAGATCAAGTCCGCCGTCACCGACTCCGGCACGGACGTTCATTACGACCCCGCCAACAAGCCAGGCATCTCGAACTTCCTGGAGATCCACGCTGCCGTCACGGGGCGCGCCATTCCGGAGATCGAGGCCGAGTACTCGGATTCGGGGTACGGCGTGTTCAAGAACGCGGTCGCCGACGCCGTCGTCGACGCGTTGCGGCCGCTGCAAGAGACGTACAAGAAGCTCGAGGCAGATCCGGCTGAGGTGGACCGGCAGCTGGCCGAGGGCGCGCGGAAGGCGCGCTCCATCTCCGGCCCCGTGCTCCAGCGGGCTCGGTCGGCCGTCGGCTTGCTGCCGCCATTCGAATAACAGGCGGTCGCCACCGAAGCGGCAGGCGCGGTGGACCTACGCGTTGTCGGCGGTGTCGAGCGCTTCAGCGACGGGCGCGGGCACTCCGCTCGCGGGCCAGCGATCGCGATGATGGTGCGCGAGCGCCCAGCGCGCCGGCTCGTCTCGTCCACCCGCGGCACGGATCCGCTCGGCCCCTCGCTCGTCGTGCCGCAGGTAGCGGCCTACCTGCCCCCGGAAGCCGGGCATCGAGGTCCAGCGGTCGACGCGCGCCGTGCCCGCCGCCACGCCCATGACGGTGGCGACGCTGCGCCCGAACACGCCCAGCCCGGCGTCGAGCTTGCCGACGTCGTGGAGAAGTGCGGCAGCGAGCCAGCGAGACTCACCGGCGTGCTCGGTGCCGGCGAGGCGGGCTTCGACGTGCTTCCCCACCCGGATCGAGTACCGGCGGTCGTGGTTCGGGAGCTCGCGCCACAGTTTCAACTCGCCGGGCTCGAGGATGCTCTGGACCCACGCCACGTCGAGCGCCCGCGGCGGTCCCGGCCACAGGGCACGGAAGAACCGCCCGACGAGATGCAGCGGTTTCACGCGCGTCATTGAACGATGAAGTCGAACAGGCCGTCGATGAAGGGCGCGAACAGTCGCCCGAACACGTTCGTCGACAGCCCGAGAAGCAGCAGGACGAGGATCCCGTAGGGCCGGAACCGGTACCACGCCGGTAGCCACGCGTCGGGCAGGACCCGTTCGATGAGCGACGACCCGTCGAGTGGCGGGATCGGCAGCAGGTTGAACAGTCCCAGCAGCAGGTTCCCGAGCGCGAAGAACAGCAACACCTGGATGACCAGCGGGAGGTCGGCGATACGGCTGGCTCCGCCGGTGTACGCGCCGTACGCCGCGCGCGCCGCCACCGCGGCGATCACCATCAACCCGAAGTTCGAGAGCGGACCGGCGAGGCCCACGAAGAGCATCTCGCGGCGCGGGTTCCGCAGCTTCGCCGGGTTGACGGGCACCGGCTTGGCCCAGCCGAACGCCCCGAATCCGGTGATCGTCAGCATCGCCGGGAGCAGGATCGAGCCGAACGGGTCGATGTGCGGAATCGGGTTCAGCGTGATTCGACCCGCACGCTTGGCCGTGTCGTCACCGAAGAACAGGGCCACGACCCCGTGACTGATCTCGTGCAGGATGATCGCCAAGAACAGGCAGCCGAAGAAGACGAGTCGCTCTTCGACGTCGGCGCTCAACACCTATTGCACGACCTATTGGAAGGCCGCCGCCGCGGCCCGGCTCAGCGGCGCTTGGACGCGCAGTTGATGCAGAGGCGCGCGGCCGGCATGGCCTCGAGGCGCGGCTCGCCGATCTGGTTTCCGCACGACTCGCAGAGGCCGTAGGTCCCCTCGTTGAACTTGCGGAGGGCATCCTCGGTCTCACTCAGGGTGTCGAGAAGCGTCCCCCCCAATGCCTCGACCTCGGAGCGTTCCGCGGTCACCTGCCCCGAGTCGGCGAAGCCATCGTCGAAGTCGAGCTTGCCGCCGGGGCCGATCCCCAGCTGACGCAGCTGGTCGAGCAGGCGCGCGCGCTCCTCCTCGAGTTGGTCGCGCAACGTCGAATGGAGCGTCCCGGCCATCAGCCAAGCCTATCGCCCGGGGCGCTCGGCGCGATCAGGGAATCTGGCCCTCGGGTGGGCCGCCTCGTAGACCGCCCGGAGCCGCTCGGGCGACACCTTCGTATAGACCTGGGTGGTCGAGAGGCTGGCGTGGCCCAGCAGCTCTTGGACGACGCGGATGTCGGCACCGCGGTCGAGCATGTGCGTGGCGCAGGAATGGCGCAGGACGTGCGGAGAGAGCCGACCACCGAGGCCCGCCCGCTCCCCCGCCGTCCGCACGATCTTCCAGCAGCTCTGCCGGCTGAGCCGGCCGCCGCGGGCGTTCAGGAACACGGCTTCGGCATCACCCCTGGCGCGGCGCCGGTCCCGTACCAGCTCAGGCCGAGCCTGATCGAGATACAGGCTCAGGGCGTCGCGGGCTGATCGGCCGACGGGAACGATGCGCTCCTTGCCTCCCTTGCCGAGCACACGCACGAGCCCGTCCTCGAGATCAACGTCCCGGCGGTCGAGGCCGACGAGCTCGCTGATGCGCACACCGGTCGCGTACAAGGTCTCGACGATGGCCCGGT
>DASPXI010000012.1:0-7999 GCA_035637335.1 Acidimicrobiia bacterium | reverse complement strand
ACCGGTAAGCACGAGCGCGAAGGGCCAGCCGAGCGCGCTCGCGAACGCCCCGTCGGTCGAGGGTCGGTCGCCTACGACGACGCCCGTCGGACCGAGACGTTTCCGTACCAGGTCCACCATCGGGCGTTCGGGCTTGCCGGCGACCTCCGGAACGCGCCCGCCCGCGGTCGCGACCGCAGCCACGATCGCGCCCGAGCCCGGGATCATGCCCCCGGGGACGGGATAGGTCGGGTCGAGGTTCGTGGCCACGAAGTGGGCGCCACCACGGACCGCCGCCGACGCACGGTCGAGCTCGTCGAAGTCGAAGTCCCGGTGCATGCCGACCACGACCCCGGCGGCCGGCGGACGGTCCACGGCCCGCAACCCGGCGGCCGTGAGCGCCTCGACCACACCGGGGCCGGCACAGGCAAGGACCGGCGCCCCCGGCTGCAGGTCGGACGCCAGCAGCGCGGCCGCCGCGAGCGCGCTCGTCACCACGTCTTCGGCGGAGGCCGGTATGCCCGCGGCCGCGAGCTTCGCGGTCACCTCGCCGAGGGGCTGGCTCGAGTTGTTCGAGACGAAGCCCACCCGGAGCCCGGCAGCACGCAGCTGTTCGATTGCCTGGCCCGCGCCCGGGATCGGATCCGCGCCGCGCCAGACGACGCCGTCGAGGTCGCAGCAGACGACCGGGCGTGCTGGGCTCACTCGGCGGCGGACAGCGCGTCGCGATAGGCGTGCATCTCGGGACGCATCGCCACCGCCAGCTTCAGGTGCCGGCGCGCGCCCAACCGATCCCCCTCGCGGAGCTGACTGAGTCCCAACCCGAACAGCGCGTAGTCGTTGACCGGGTCGATTTCGACGGCGCGCTCGAACTCGGCGCGGGCGGCGTCGAATCGCCCGGTGCGGAAGTAGGCGCGACCCAGGGTCTCGCGAATCGAGCCCTTGTCGGGCTCGAGATCGCGCGCTCGCTCGAGGGCGACGACAGCCGCATGCGCGCTCGAGCTGGCGAGCAGGCGACATCCCTCCTGGAATGCGTCGTACGCAGTCGGCTCCATGGTGTTCCTTCGGTGGCCGCTACCGGGTGGTATGCGACAATCGGATTACCTCGACGAAAGTGAACCGTCCGGTGCCCGAGTTCCTTCCCTTTCGCGGGATCCGCTACGCGCACAGCGAGACGAACCCCGATGCGATAACCCCGGACATCGGGGCGGTTGCCGCGCCACCTTACGACGTCATCGACGAGGACCGCCGGGCGATGCTCGAGGCCGCGCACCCACGGAACGCCGTACGTCTGATCCTTCCCCGCGAAGGCGAGGGTGGACGTGATCGCTACCAGGTGGCGGCCGCCTGCCTCGATGAGTGGCGGCGAACCGAGGTCCTCGTGATGGACGACCCTGCCCGCTTCTACCTCTACGAGATGCTGTTCCAGGACGAGGATGGCCGGTACCGGCGCACCCATGGCGTCATCGGCGCGCTCACGCTCCCGCCGTCCGGGGCCGACCCCGCCGCGGGAGGAGTCTTGCCCCACGAGCGCACCCTCACGACGGCGAAGAGCGACCGCCTGTCGCTGCTGCGCGCGACGCGTGCGAACCTCGACCCGATCTGGGTGCTCTCGCTCAGGGAGGGTCTCTCGACGCTGCTCGTCCCGCACCATCTGCCGCTGATCGCGTACTGCGAGGACCACGAGGGCGTCACCCACCGGCTCTTCCTTCTCACCGATCCACGACGCTTCGAGAAAGTGTCGGGCGCGATCGGTGCCGCGCCCGTCGTCCTCGCCGACGGCCATCACCGCTTCGAGACCGCGTGCACGTATCGCGACGAGCGCGTGGCCGCCGGAGTCGACGATCCCGGCGCCGAGCGGATCATGGCCTTCGCCGCCGAGCTCGCCGACGAGGAGCTTTCGGTGCGGCCGATCCACCGTCTGCTTGACAGGGTGCGCGGCGTCGACGTGCGGCGCGCACTCGGCGGCGCGTTCGCCGTCGTCAACATGGGCCCGAACACGCCTGAAGGGGTCGTCGCGCTGCGCGCCCGCATGCGCGAAGACGGCGCGCTCGGGCTTGTCGACCGGCCGGGGCTGGCGCTGCTGCACCCGACGCGGGACGCGCCCGACGTGGACTCCACCCGATTCGATGCGTACGTGCGCCCGGCGCTGCCGGACGCGAGCGTGACCTTCCGCAGCGACGCCGGTGCGGTTGCCGCGCTGGTCGAGAAGGGAGCGGCCGACGCTGCGGTGCTGCTGCGGCCGGTGACGGTGGCGCAGATCCGCGCCGCCGCGTTCGCCGGCGTCCGCATGCCGGAGAAGACGACGTTCTTCTCCCCGAAGCCGCGCACCGGAATGGTGTTCCGCAGCCTGGACGAGCCGTCCTAGCCGCCGACCTCCCACGTGGCGCCCGACCCGATCAGCGCTCCGAGGTCGCCCGGGCCGCGCTTCTCCGCCGCGCCGACGAGCTGGCGCTGCACTTCGCCTTCGTAGATCGGGCGGTCGACGTCGCGGAACACGCCGACCGGCGTGGGCACGGTCGGAGCGTCGGCCAGGCGGGAGAGCGCGAAGGCGAGCGACGGGTCGTCACGGTGCTCGTCGTGCGCGAGCAGCCGGTCCTCGCCCACGTCGGCGACGTCGACGATCTCCGTTTCGCCCCGGTCGTTGAGGATGACGCCGTGCTGCCCCTCGGCGCCGAAGCGGATCGGCTCGCCGTGCTTCAGGTCGATGAGCATGTTGGGCCGTGCTTCCTTGGCCGTGACCGCGGCGAAGGCACCGTCGTTGAAGACGTTGCAGTTCTGGTACACCTCGACGAACGACGAGCCGCGGTGCGCGTGCGCCCGGCGGAACGTCTCCGTCATGTGTTTGCGGTCCATGTCGTGGGTGCGGGCGACGAACGTCGCCTCCGCGCCCAGGGCCAGCGACACCGGGTTGAACGGCTGGTCGATCGACCCGAACGGCGTCGACTTCGTGACCTTGCCGACCTCGCTCGTCGGCGAGTACTGGCCCTTCGTGAGCCCGTAGATCTGGTTGTTGAACAGCAGCATCGTGAAGTTCACGTTGCGGCGCAGCGAATGGATGAGATGGTTGCCGCCGATCGACAGCGCGTCGCCGTCGCCCGTGATCACCCACACGTCGAGGTCGGGCCGGGCCAGCGCGACACCAGTAGCGATCGCCGGCGCGCGCCCGTGGATGCCGTGCAGCCCGTACACGTTCATGTAGTAGGGGAAGCGCGCCGCGCATCCGATGCCCGACACGAAGACGAGGTTCTCCGGCTTCACGTCGAGCTCGGGCAGCAGGAGCTGGACGGCGGCGAGGATCGAGTAGTCGCCGCACCCCGGGCACCACCGCACTTCCTGGTCGGACTGGAAGTCCTTGCGACCGAGCTTCACCGCTTCGTCAGGCATCGATCAGCTCCAGGATCTTGGCTTCGATCTCGGCGGCCTTGAACGGGATGCCCTGGACCTTGCTGAGGGTGTGCGCGTCGACGAGGTACTCGGCGCGCACCAGTCGAGACAGCTGCCCGAGGTTCATCTCCGGGACCAGGACCTTCGGGTAGCGAGACAGCAGGTCGCCGAGGTTCGGCGGGAGCGGGTTCAGGTGGACGAGGTGTGCGTGCGCGACCTGCTTCGCGCCGGCCCGGATGCGGCGCACCGCGGCCTGAATCGCACCCCACGTGCTGCCCCATCCGAGCACGAGCAGGTCGGCGTCGCCGTCGTCGTCGACCTCGACCAGCGGAATGTCGGACGCGATGCGCGCCACCTTCTCGGCGCGGACTCGCACCATGTGCTCGTGGTTCTCGGGGTCATAGTTGACGTTCCCGGTGCCGTCCTCCTTCTCGAGGCCGCCGATGCGATGCATCAGTCCCGGCGTGCCCGGGATCGCCCACGGTCGCGCCAGTGTCTCGGGGTCACGGAGGTAGGGCCAGAACTCGCCGTCGTGGTTGGGCGAGTCGGCGAAGGGCACGCCGATGTCGGAAATGGCGTCGACGTCCGGCAGCAGCCACGGCTCGGCGCCGTTGGCGAGGTACCCGTCGGTGAGGAGGATCACCGGGGTGCGGTACTTCAGCGCGATGCGCGCCGCCTCGAACGTGGCCTCGAAGCAGTGGCTGGGTGACCGCGGCGCGACGACCGGCATCGGCGCCTCACCGTGACGACCGTAGACAGCCAGCAGCAGATCGGACTGCTCCGTCTTCGTCGGCAACCCCGTCGACGGCCCGCCCCGCTGCACGTCGATAACGATGAGCGGCAGCTCGAGGCTGACGGCGAGGCCCATCGTCTCGGCCTTGAGGTCCATCCCCGGCCCGCTCGTCGCGGTGACGCCGAGATGACCCGCGAACGCGGCGCCGACCGCAACACCTGCCGCGCCGATCTCGTCCTCCGCCTGCAGGGTACGAACTCCGAAGTTCTTGTGCCGCGACAGCTCATGGAGGATGTCGGACGCTGGCGTGATCGGGTACGACGCGTAGACGATCGGGAGCTTGCTGCTCTGCGACGCCGCGATGAGCCCGTACGCGAGCGCGACGTTGCCCGTGATGTTGCGATACCGCCCGGGCGGCAGCTCGGCCGGCGGCACCTCCCACGGATGATCGAAGAGCTCGGCCGTCTCGCCGAAGTTGTAACCGGCCTTGAACGCGGCGAGGTTGGCGTCCCGCACCATCTCCTTCGACGCGAACTTCTCCTCGATCCACTCGATGACCGGCTCGATCGGGCGCGTGTACATCCACGACAGCAGCCCGAGCGCGAAGAAGTTCTTCGATCGCTCCGCATCGCGCGGCTTCACCCCGAGCTCCTTGGTCGACTCGAGGGTGATCGACGTCATCGGCACCTGGACGATCCGGTATGCCGAGAGCGAGCCGTCCTCCACCGGGTTGGCGGCGTACCCCGCCTTTTCGAGGTTCCGTTGCTCGAAGGCGTCCTCGTTGACGAGCAGCGTCGAGCCCGGCGGCATGTCCCGGATGTTCGCCTTGAGCGCGGCGGGGTTCATCGCCACGAGCACGTTCGGGGCGTCGCCCGGGGTGAGGATGTCGTGGTCGGAGATGTGCACCTGGAACGACGACACCCCGGCGATCGTGCCGGCGGGCGCCCGGATCTCAGCCGGGAAGTTCGGCAGGGTGGCCAGGTCGTTGCCGAAGGCGGCGCTGATGTCGGTGAAGCGATCGCCGGCGAGCTGCATGCCGTCGCCGGAGTCGCCTGCGAACCTGATGACCACCCGGTCCAACGTCTCCGGGCGGCGAGTGGACGTCGTCTCTGCCGTCACAGCCTGTCTTCCGCTTCCGCCACGTCGTCGGGGCGGGGTCGGATTCTGCCTGTTCACGATCATACTTTCGGTGCGTCGCGACCCTGGAACGGGCTGACGCGCCGGGCCCATCAGCCCGGGTCGTCGAGACGGTCCAGCTCACGGTCGATCCGGCGCAGGAGCGCGCCCCGGCGGCGGCGGTCCCCGGCCGGCGCGAGCGCGTCGGCTTCGACATCCGTGCGAGCGCCGTTGCCGCCGGTGGCGGTGCGATAGAAACGCCTTCGCACGTGACCGACGACGAGCACGTCGTCTTCGGTCTCGAGGGTCTCGATCCACGCCGGTGGGTCCCACACGGTGACGGGCACGGACGTGTTGCGACCGTCGCCGGCGATCGTGCGCACGGCGAGCGTGGCGACGCGGCGACCGGACTTGAGCGCGCGGATCTCGGGCGGAGCGGAGATCGGGCCGAGCAGCACGCTGACGTTGACGGCTTCCATGGTTCCCCCTTCGGGTCCAGGACGGACGGGGGAAGCGCAGGGAAGTCGTGCTGATGAAACGTACCGGCGGGGTACGACAGCTACGTCAGCGGCTGCCTCCGATCACCCGGTGAACCGCGGCGTCGCGACCACGACCGGGGACGCTGCCGGGGGCTGGTTGAACACGATCGTGCCCTGGATGTTCACGTTCGACGGCGGCGCCGGGGTTCACAGTCGTTGATCACGAGGACTTGGAACACGTTCGGCTGCAGGATCTGCACGGTCGGCAGGTTGATGCCGGCGAGCTCGCACCCGGGCGGTGGGCGTCTCGTTGAAAGTGCAAGAGCTAGGGCCGACGAGCAAGTCCTGGCTCCCGCCCTTGGCCGGGAACTCCAGCACCGTCGAGAACGGTGCGAGCGTCCCTGGCGGCAGCTCCGCTGCTGCAGCCCGCAGCAGCAAGTCAACGGCTTCGCAGTTGACGGCCACATGGAACGTGGTGCCCTCGGGCGCTGTTCCGTTGACGACCTTGGTGACCCGCAAGGTCGCGCATGTCTGCTCCGCCGCCGGCGGTTCGACGATGATCGCTGGCGCCAGAGGTTCGGGCGCTGGCCCGCGGTCCGGCACAGGGAGCGTGCAGTTCGGCGCAGGTCTCGCCTGGCCGGCCGCCATGGAACCGGTGCCGATGGCCAACCCGGTCGTCGCAATCGCCCCGACGAAGGCGCCGGCGATGATTCGCCGAAATCCGAAACCTCCGCTCATGACCTGCCCTTTCTGTCCGAGATTGTCACCGGACGGCGGCTGCTTCCCGACCGAGTTACGGCACGTAGTGGGCAGAACTTGAGCGGGTTTTCAGCGCAGGGCCGCGAGTCGCTCGGCGACGTCGGCGAACGCCGGGTCCTCTCTGCGCACCCGCTCGAAGAGGCTGCGAGCACGGGGCACGTTGCCCGCACGCTCTTCGAGGTCCCCGAGAGCGTACCAGAGCCGCAGATGGTGCAGCTTGGGCTTCGTGACCTTTTTGTCCGCTCGGGCAAGCAGCTTGATCGCTTCGTCGATCCGGCCCCGGTCAGCGAGGGCGCCTGCTGCGACGATGCGGCCCTCGGTGACGACATCGGCGCCCGGTGAGGCGGCGGTGAGCTCACGCCAGCCTTCGTCGACTTTCCGCCAGCGCCGTTGCGCCCGGTAGCTGTCCATGAGGACCGGATGCTGCTCGACCGAGCCGGTCAGGTTGGCGAACGCCTCGAGCTCCTTCGTCGCCGCCGGGTAGTGGCCGAGCCGGTACTGGGTGAGACCGAGGAGCTCACGAACGCTGGGCGAGTCGGGTAGCGCGTCACGCAGGGGCCGGAGCAGGCGGAGCGCGTCGCGCTCGTGGTCACGCGCGAAGGCGTCGGCCGCTTTCATGAGCTGATCGTGGTAGCGGGATCCACGCGCGCCGCCGAGGCGCATGATCTCGTCCCGCACGTCGTCAGGCCCTCGCCGCCGTCGCGGGTGACGCGACCTGTCGCCGTCGTCGGCAGCGTGCCGCCTCGCGGCGCGACCCCCGCGCTTGTGTGCCGGCCGCCTTTCGGCCGCATCGGCTCGACCGCGCCGGCGTCGGTTGGGCTTGCGACGCGGGTCGCGGCCGTGCGACGGGGGCATTCCGCGGAGCGTACCGGTGGCGTGGTGCATTCCATTTGGACGCGACGGCACCCCCGCGCACGCGATATCGGTGCTGCGGGGGCGCTCATTCGACTAAATCCGGCGGCGACCTACTCTCCCGGGGAGTCTCCCCCCAAGTACCATCGGAGCTGGCGGTCTTCACTTCCGTGTTCGGAATGGGAACGGGTGTTTCCCCGCCGCTGTGACCACCGGAAACCTGTTGTCAACCGCCGGCTGAGCCCTGCAGAGCGAACACGAACACCAAGGTGAAGAATCCCAAGCCCTCGGCCGATTAGTACCGGTCGGCTGAACACGTCGCCGTGCGTACACCTCCGGCCTATCAACCTGGTCGTCTTCCAGGGGCCTTACCCGGTTGTCCCGGTGGGAGACCTCATCTCGAGGACGGCTTCGCGCTTAGATGCTTTCAGCGCTTATCCATTCCGCAGGTCGCTAACCAGCCGTGCTCCTGGCGGAACAACTGGCACACGAGAGCTGCGTCCGTCCCGGTCCTCTCGTACTAGGGACAGCTCCTCTCAAGTCTCCTGCGTCTGCGACGGATAGGGACCGAACTGTCTCGCGACGTTCTAAACCCAGCTCGCGTACCGCTTTAATGGGCGAACAGCCCAACCCTTGGGACCTTCTTCAGCCCCAGGATGCGACGAGCCGACATCGAGGTGCCAAACCTTGCCGT
>DASPXI010000011.1:0-30499 GCA_035637335.1 Acidimicrobiia bacterium | reverse complement strand
GAAGGCGGAGCGCTCAGCGGCATGGCGGGCATTGGCCAGCAGCTCCTCGGCGGGATCGGACTGGTCGGCACCGGCGCGCAACCCGGCGTCGGCGACAGGTCCAAGGGCAGTGAGCGCCGCCATTGCCGTGACGACGAGCGCAGAGCGCGAGACGCGACTGCTCATCGTCGAGGTGGCGTGACGACGCTGAGGGTAGCCAGCCGGCTCACGGGATCGTCCGAGACGGAGGCGCGCACAGCGTGCGCGTCGGCCACTGCAGGCACTTTCGGCGTGACCCGGTCCGGCGAGGGGACAACCAGAGCCCCGGTCACCACCGCCGCGACCGCGGCCGCAGCTGCGCCCAAGCCCGCGATTCGCGGCACGCGTCGCGCTCGGCGAGCGCGCGCCTCCGTCAGCTGGGGCGCGAGCGCGGCGTCCCAAAACCCGGGCGGCGCCTCTCGCACGGGGAGACTTCGCAGCGCGTCCCGCGCCCACGCAACCTCCTCGAGCTCGACGCGCCATTCCGCCGACTCCGCGAGGTAGCTCTCGACTGCCTGCCGCTCGGCGAGATCGAGCTCGCCGTCGAGGTAGGCGGAGAGGCGGTCGTCGGGCGCCGGGCGTTCGTTCATGCCGACTCTCCCGTGTTCACGAGCGCGCGGCGCAGCAAGCGCCGGCCTCGATGGATGCGCGACCGCACGGTCCCGACGGGAACGCCGAGCGCCTCGGCGATCTCCTCGTAGGGCCGGTCGGCGATGTCGCACAGCACGACCGCGGTGCGGAACTCATTGGGAAGCGAGTTGATGGCGGCCTGGACGTCGTCCGACAGGCCGGTCTGCACCTCGTCGGCGGGAGGCGAGGGCGGGAGCACCCAATCCGGATCATCGGGGAGCGCGTCGGCCGGACGCCGCCGGCGCCGCCGCACCTCGTCCAGGAACACGTTCGTCACGATCCGGGCCAACCAACCTTCCAACGACCCCGGTTGGTAGCGCTCGAGCCCCTTGCGGACCCTCAGCAGCGCCTCCTGCACGAGGTCCTGTGCGTCGCTGTCGTTGCCGGCCAGGCGGTAGGCGACGTTGTAGAGGAACCGCCCGTGATCACGGGCGACTTCCTCCCATGTCGGGACCCCGCCGGCCATCACGAAGAACGACGAGAGGCAGGGCTGGGGTTCCCGGCTTCAGAGCCGGGGGGAGGACATGTCCGAGGGGCTAGCTCGCCGGCTGGTCCTTGTCTTTCGCCGGCTTGTCGTCTTCCTCGTCCTTGTCGCCCTCGCTGACGCCCTTCTTGAACTCCTTCGAGGCCTGGCCCATGGAACGGGCCAGCTTCGGGAGTCGCGTGCTGCCGAACAGCACCAAGACGATCACGAGGATGATGATCAGCTCGGTCGGGCCCAGGTTCATGCGGCGTGCCCTTTCCGAATGGGGGCTCCTCCGAGAGGTTATCCCCTGGGTGTTGTCCGGCGACCATCAGCCGGCCATCAGGCGGTGTCAAGAGGGAAGGAGCGCGTGAGCGAGCAGCTCGACGTCGTCGAGTGCCGTGACCGAGAACGGCAACGGGCCCGCCCCCACGACGAGGGTCTCGACGCCGGCCGCCTCCCATTCCTCGCGCTGGGCCCGGATCTCGTCGACGGTCCCGACGAGCCGGCCCTTGCGCCACTCGTCGAGCGTCCCCTCCACGGCGCCGGCAGGCATGACGTCGCGCATGCGCGCAAAACGCCGCTCGAGGTCGGCGCGGTCCTCCCCGCACAGCGCGTACAGACCGAGTGAGCGCCACACCGTGGCCGGGTCACGTCCGACCTTCTCGCACGACCGTTCGAGCACGTCCAGGCGACCCCGGTATGCGTCAGCCGTCCATATCCAGCACGTGTTCCATCCATCGGCATGCTCCACGGCGAGCTGGATCAGCCGGTCGCCCTTGCCGCCGACGAACACCGGCGGTCGGGGCTGTTGGAGCGCGGGCGGTCGGTTCACGGCGTCCAGGGCGCGGTGGTAGCGACCCTCGAACGTGAGCGGCCCGCCCGGGAGCAGCCCGCGCACGACGTCCACCGCTTCGGCAAGCCGGGCCAATCGCTCGGCCGGCGGCGGGAACGCGAGCCCGACGGCGTCGTACTCAGGCTCGTACCAGCCAGCGCCGAGTCCGACGTCGAGGCGGCCGCCGGTGATGCGGTCGAGCGTGGCGAGCGCCTTCGCCAACACCGTCGCCGGGCGCAGGGCTTCGCACACGACGAGCGTGCCCAGGCGGGGTCGCGTCACGGCTCGAGCCAGCGCCGCCAGCGTGACGACGGGCTCGAACGCGCCCTGACGCTCGTCGGTCCCGCCGTACTTGACGAGGTCGAGGAAGAGATGGTCAGAGAGCCATAGCGAGTCGAACCCGAGCGCCTCCGCCCGCCGCCCGTGCTCGAGGATGGTCTCCCAGCGCAGCGGCGACTCCCCGGGCACCGAGTAGTCGTACTGGGGCAGGGCAAAGCCGATCCGCACGACCGCCCAGCCTAGGGATCAGCGACGAGCCGTTCGTAACCTTGCCTCGTGCTGGAGTGCGTGGCCAACGTGTCGGAGGGGCGCCGCCGGGACGCCATCGAGCGGATCGGCGCCGCGTGCCCGCAGTGCCTGCTCGACGTGCACGTCGACGCCGACCACAACCGTTCCGTCTTCACGATGGTCGCGGACGACTCCGACGAGATCGAACGATGCGCCGCGCAGCTGGCGCACGCAGTCGCTCGATACGCAGACGACACATGGCATGACGGCGTGCACCCGCGCATCGGCGCCCTCGACGTCGTCCCCTTCGTGGCCCTGTCCGGCACCGCCGACGAGCGGGCGATCGCCGCGCACACCGCGCACGATTTTGCGCAGTGGCTTGCCGGAACCCTTGACGTGCCGACGTTCCTCTACGGCGACGCCGATCCCGCGGGACGCTCGTTGCCATCGATTCGCCGCGACGCGTTCGTGCGACGCGCCCCCGACTTCGGCCCCGGCGAGCCGCACCCCGAGCTCGGCGCCACCGCAGTGGGCGCCCGACCCGAGCTCGTCGCCGTCAACTGTGTGCTCGACGACGAGGACGTCGAGCTGGCGAGCCGAATCGCCCACGACGTCCGCGAACGAGGCGGCGGCCTCCCGGGCGTGCGGGCGCTCGGCTTCGAGCTCGCATCACGGCGACGGGCGCAGGTGTCGATGAACCTGACCGAGCTGGCCGCCACCGGCATCGAGCAAGCCTGCACCGAGGTGCGGCGGTTGGCCCGCGGCGCCGGCACCAGCGTCGCCGGGGTCGAGCTCGTGGGTCTCCTCCCCCGAGCCGAGTTCGAGCGCTGCAGCCCCGAGTTCCGGCGTTGGGCGGGGCTGAGCGACGACGTGACGATCGAGGGCCGGCTCGACTCGCATCCGCTGGGTCGGAGACCGGGCGCCTAGCGCCGGCTTCCGACCCAACGCCGCTTCGCTACCGGGTCAGGCGGTCATGGCGTTGCGCCGCTGGCGCTCGAGCGCCCGCTGCCGGCGCACCCGCCGCCGCTCCCGCTCGGAAAGGCCGCCCCAGATGCCGAACTTCTCGCCGTGGCTCAGGGCGTACTCCAGGCACTCGGCCCGGACCTCGCAGCCCCGGCACACAGCCTTGGCTTCCTTGGTCGACGCCCCCCGCTCGGGAAAGAAGAGATCGGGATCCACCCCGAGGCAGTTGGCCTGCTCCTGCCAGCGACGCTCGGCCGGGCCCCCGTTTGTTGCGGGGCGGCGGAACGTGACCGGATTCTCTGCTCGGACGAACTCCTGCATCGGCGAAACCCCCTCCGTCTGCCACGCCGGGCGGCCCGCCTGACCCGGAATGACGCCGATGTAATTACATTGCTGACACTCTGACCGGTCCGACCTGGCGGTGCAAGGGCAATCTCGGGATGGCGGACCGATTCATGACGGTTTGCGAAGTTTGCCGGCGGCTTTAGGCTGCGGATCGTGGCCGCGACGCTCGAAGCCGCCCAGGGCGACATCACCAAGGAAGAGGTCGACGCGATCGTCAACGCCGCCAACACGGGCCTCACCCGGGGCGGTGGGGTGTGCGGCGCGATCTTCGCCGCCGCCGGCCGGGAGATCGACGGTGCGTGCGCCGAACTCGGCGGCTGCGCGACCGGCGACGCCAAGGCGACACCCGGCTTCAGTCTCCCCGCCCGTTGGATCATCCACGCCGTCGGACCGGTCTGGCACGGCGGCGACAGCGGCGAGCCCGACCTGCTCGCCTCCGCCTACCGTCGCTCGCTCGAGGTCGCCGACGAGATCGGCGCGCGATCGGTGGCATTCCCCGCCATCTCGACCGGCATCTACGGCTACCCGCTCGACACCGCCACCGCGATCGCCGTCCGCACGTGTCGAGAAGCGAACACAAACGTCGACCTCATCCGCTTCGTGTGTTTCGACGCCAAGACCCTGGAGACCTACCAACGCGAGCTGGCGCGTTAGTGGACAAGCAGGTGCGTAGATCCGGAACTGGTCGGCATACGGGTCGCATGCTCGGAGCGTGGGCCTTGGTCGCCGCCTTCGCGCTCGGATCCGCCCCTTCGGCATCCGCGGCAGGCGCGGCCACCTCGAAACCGCCGCGCGGCTACCGGACGCTGATCGTCAAGGAGGCGGGGATCAGCATCGCCGTGCCGAAGTCGTGGGTGACGGTTGATCCGGCGAGGAAAGACTTCGAAGCCGTCCTGAGGAGGCTCAAGAAGGAACACCCGCGCCTGGCCGAGACCTTCCTCGCCCAGGAACGCGCTCGTGCGGTTCTCAAGGAAGCCGTCCTGTATGTCGGGGACCCCGCCGGCGAGAAGTTCCACGACAACGTGAGCATCCTCAACATCCGGGGCGTGACGGAACCACCGACCGAAGAGCAGATCAGAGACGCACTCAGCGGCTTGCCCGACGTCGAGACCAAGCCCACGAGCGTCGCCGGCGTCGACGCAATCGAAGCCGCCTACCAAAACGACGTGAACACCACCGACGGAGAGACGCTGACAACGCACTTGACCCAATACGCGTTCCTCGGCACGAAGGGCGGCGTCGCCATCACGTTCACCGGATTGGAGGACGGCCGCCAGCATCCGACGTTCCAGCGGATGCTTCGCAGCGTCAAGCTCCGCCGGTGAGTAGGCGTCGCCTCGCTCAGCTCGCGCGACGCGTCTCGCGCTTCTGTTCGAGGAAGTCGACGAGGACGTAGTCGCCGAGCGTGTCGGGCGTCGTGAAGAAGGCGCGCCCCTTGTTCATCCGCATCATGCGCTCGACGAAGCTGCGCAAGTAGTAGCTCTCGTCGAGCATGAACGTGTTGATGCGGATGCCTTCGCGCGTGCACCGCATCACTTCCTTGAGGGTCTCCTCGATCGTCACGGGCGACGGCGGGTACTGGAAGTAGGCCTCGCCGCCTTCGATGTGGGCGGTCGGCTCACCGTCGGTGACCATGATCACCTGCTTGGTGCCACCTTCGCGGGCAAGCTGCTTGCGGGCGAGCATGAGAGCGTGCTGCATGTTCGTGCCCCATTCGAAGTCCCACGACATCTCGGGAAGCAGCGCCGGCTTCACCTCGCGGGCGACGCGACCGAAGCTCACGAGCCCGAAGTAGTCGCGCGGGAACTTGCTCGTGATCAGCGCGTGCAACGCCATTGCGACTTTCTTGGCGGACAGGAAGTTGTCGCGCATCGGCATCGACAGCGACACGTCGAGGAGCAGCACCGTGGACGAGCGGGTGAGGAGCTCGGTGCGTTCGACCTCGAAGTCGTCCGGCGCCAGCCGCACCGGTGTGCCCACGCCTCGCTTCCAGATGGCGTTCTTGACGGTCTCCTCGACGTTGAGGAGGAACGGGTCGCCGAACTCGTAGGGCTTGTGCTCGAACGCCCGCTCGGTCCCGGCGCCCGAACGCTCGACCTCGTGACGCCCGGCGCGGTCCTTGAGCAGCTTGCGGTAGAGGTCACCGAGCGCCTTGTTGCCGATGGCGCGGATGCCCTTGGGAGTGAGCTCGAGTCTTCCCTCGCGCTGCTCGATGAGGCCGGCTTCCTCGAGCATGCGGGCAAGCTCGCGAAGACGCTCGAGTGAGCGGGCGGCGTCGTCGCCGAGAAGGTCGCGGGCCTGGTCGATGTCGACCTCGGCGAGCTCGCCCGGTTGCGTCGCCGACCGCAGCAAATGCTCGAGGTCGTCCATATTGCCGAGCATGTCGAGCAGGCCGGGCACCTGGCCCAGCTGCATCGGGTCGTCGCCGGAGAAGTTCATGCTCTGGTTCCAGGGCATGTTCGGGAACGCCCGCTGGAGGTTTCGGGCAAGCTCGTCGACCTGCCAGCGCAGGTCGAGGTCCTCGAGCAGCGACTGTGCGAGCCCCTGGAGCTGCGCCCGCTGCTCCGGCGTCATCGAGTTGAGCAGCTGCTGCATCTGCGCCATCGACTGCGCCATCTGCTCCAGCAGCTCGTCCAGGGTCTGCGGGTTCCCGGGGAAGAAGTCGCCGTACTTTTCCATGAAGCCCTTGAAGTCCGGCTCCTCACCACGTTCCCGCTGCTCGAGCATGTGGTTGAGCTCGGCGAGCATGTCCTTCATGCGTTGCATCCGTTCGGGCGAAACGTCGCGCATGCCCTCGGACAGCTGATTGAAGTAGCTCTGCAGGAGTTGCTGGCGGAGCTCGTCCATCAGCTCTTCGAAGCGCTGACGGGCGGCGTCGTCCATGAAGTCGTAGTTCTGCAGTGCCTGCACCCGCCCTGCGAGATCGGGCGGCATCTCGTCGAGCTGCTGCCGCCGCTGCTGGGCCATCTCGTCGACGATCTCTTGCCGGCGGGGGTCGCCCGACTGGCGGGCTTCGTCGACGCGCCGGTCGATCCCGGCCCGTTCCTGGTCGGTGACCTCGCGGAGCTTCTCGGCGATGTCGTCGTAGACGCCGCCGAGATCGCGCCGCTCGAGCTCCTCGCGCCGGCGCTGCCGCAACCGCTCGAGCATCTCGCGCAACCCCATGAGCCGCTCGTCGTTGCGATCGCGCAACCCCTGCTGCAGGAGCCGCCGCAGCGCCGCGTTCAGGTCACCGTGATAGAGGAGGTCGTCGGACATCTCCTCGAGCAGGGCGTCGGCGTCGAGGTCGAAGCCGGTCTGCGTGCCGTCCCAGCGCGAGTACCGGAACCCGCGGGCGCGCCGCCGTCGCAGCTTCATGCGGCTGAGGCTACCGGCTCACGCCAAGCCTTCTGCCACGTGCTTGATGCGCTCGACGGTCTTCTCGACCCCCTCCTGGAGCTGGCGGGTCCGCATCTTGGGCGGGGAGACGATCTTGAAGAACAGGGTGTATCGGAGCGACTCAAAGGACTCAGTGAGCTCCGTGCCGCCATCCTTCGGGGCGACGCGGTAGGTCCACCGCGTGTCCTCCTTGCCCGGCCGGCCGGTCTCGAAGGTGAACTCCTTTCCCGGGTCGGCCACCTTGACCGTCGGTTTGGTGGACCAGCGCACGATCCCTCGCTTGTTCGAGCCCTTGAATCGGGCTCCGACAGCCGGACCGCTTGCGCCCTCGATCCACTCGCACTTATAGGTCTCGGGACTCCACTCGCCCATCCGGGTCACGTCGGTGATCATGGCGTACACCTTCTCAGGCGGCGCGTTGATATGGATCGTCGCCTGTCCCTCGACACCCGCTGCGGCCATGACTGCCCTCCTTTGTGTAGTGCGCCGCTTACCCTACGACTCCCGATTCGGGGACGCACTCCGCCACAATCGAGGCGTGCCTCGCCGCATCGCTGCCGCCGTTTTGATCGTCACGAGCGTGTTCGTCGGCGCGTGCGGGTCGGAGGAGAGCACTACGCCGAAACCGCCGCGCGCGTTCTGCGACGCGGCGACGCGCTTCGACGACCGGCTGTCGAAAGGCGCCGATGCTGACGAGCAGATCCGCCTCGTGCAGCGCATGGTCGAGACCGCACCCGGCAAGATCAAGGCCGACGCGGAGACGTTCCTCGACGCCCTGCGCCGATCGAAGACGGATCCTTCGGTGAAGGACGACCCGAAGATCAAAGGCGCCGTCGACAAGGTCAACCGCTACGCCGCGCAGGGGTGCGGGTTCTACGAGCGCCAGCCGGGTGGGGGGATCTAGCCGGACGGCGCGTTCGCTCGCCGCAACCGGTGCACACCCCAACCGACGAAGAACAGCCCGACGACCAGCAGCTTCACCGCGACGATCCACAAGGTGATGTCACGGGCGAACTTGTCGTCCGTGGTGATCACCTGCGTCGGACGCGCGGGGTCGTATCTGATACGGACCTGATCGCCCACACGCGGCTCGCCCGTGCCGGTCCGCACCGACTCGGAGGCGCGGACCACCGCGCCGAGGGAGGTCGTGAACTCGAGCCGCCGTTCTCCCCCGACCTGGACAACCGTGGCCGTCGCCGGCGTGCCCCGACTCCGTAGGTCGGCGTCGTGGCGTTGCAACGAGATGATGAGCGCCGTTGCCGCGATCCCGAGCACGAGGCAGACAACGCCTCCGGCGAGCGCCCAGTGCGCGCCGCGCCGGCTGGGCGGGGCCTCCGGCGGTGTTGCCCTGCCCGGCGCTTTGGGCGCCACCGGCCGCGCAATTGCCAGCCGTCGCCGCTCGTCGTAGTCGCGCCGGCGCTCGTCGTCGGCGAGCACCCGGTACGCCACCGTGACGCGCTTGATCCGATCGGCGGCGGCGGGGTCGGTCGGGCTCGTGTCGGGGTGCAGGGCCTTCACGAGGGCGCGGTACGTGGCGGCGATCTCGGACGAGGTGGCGTCCGGCCGCACGCCGAGCTCGGCGTAGTAGTCGACGATGTCGACCGGCCGTGTCGTCACCCGATCAGTTTGCCGCGCCCTTCAGGGGAGGACTACCCGCGGCCGCGGTAGACGGCCTTGCCGCCGACGGCGTCCTTGTTCAGCCGCTTGGAGAGATGGAGACCTTCGAGGACGAACTCGACCGCGGACGCCACCCCGGCCGGGGTCTCGCCCACGCCGAGGTCGGCGAGCGCCTCGCGTAGTCCTGACAGCTTCGACAGCAGCGACGCGTACTCGGACGAGGCGACGTCTTCGCCCGTGTTCACCGTGAGGCCCACGTCGAACGCGCCGACGAGCGCCGTCAGGCGCTCCGGCCGGCAGCGGGCGCGGAACACCTCGAGCACCGACGCCTTGACGATGCGCTCGAGCACCTGTTCCTCGCGCCCGTCGTCGAGCGTCTCGAACTCGATCTTCCCGGCCGTCGACGAGACAAGCGCATCGAGATCGCTGACGCGCGGCACAACCTCGCGTTCGCCGTTGCGCAAGGCGCGGCGTGACGCGTTGGCCACGAGGGTCTCGTAGTTGGTGATCGACATACGCACCGACACGCCCGAGCGCTGGTTGATGTGCGGCGAGCGGCGAGCCTGCTGGCTGAGCTCCGAGACGATCTCGGCCATGAACTCGGGGACGTGCACCGAGAGCTGCTCGGCGGTAAGCGGCCGTGCCTCTTGGGCGACGACGTCCATCTCGACGTCGACGTCGAGCGGGTAGTGCGTGCGGATCTGGGCGCCGAACCGGTCCTTCAACGGCGTGATGATGCGGCCCCGGTTCGTGTAATCCTCCGGGTTGGCCGACGCCACGAGCATCAGATCGAGCGGCAGCCGGATCTTGTAGCCCCGGATCTGCACGTCGCGCTCCTCGAGCACGTTCAGCAGCCCGACCTGGATCCGCTCGGCCAGGTCGGGGAGCTCGTTGAGCGAGAAGATCCCGCGGTTGGTGCGGGGCACGAGCCCGTAGTGGATCGTCAGCTCGTCGGCGAGGTAGCGACCTTCGGCGACCTTGATCGGGTCGACCTCGCCGATGAGATCGGCCACCGAGGTGTCGGGGGTGGCGAGCTTCTCGCCGAAGCGCCGCTCCCGGTGCACCCACTCGATCGGGGTGTCCTCACCCCGTTCGGCATGGAGCAGCCGCGCGTGCTGCGAGATCGGCGCGTACGGATCGTCGTTGATCTCGCTGCCCGCAATGGTGGGGGTCCACTCGTCCAGCAATTCGACGAGCGAGCGGATGATGCGCGTTTTTGCCTGACCCCGTTCGCCGAGGAAGATCACGTCGTGCGCGGCGAGCAGCGCGTTCTCGAGCTGCGGGAGCACGGTGTCGTCGAAGCCGATGATGCCGTCGACCAGCGGCTTGCCGTCGGCGATGCGGGACAGCGAGTTGGCCCGGATCTCGTCCTTGACCGGCCGCGACTCCCACCCGCTCGCTCGTAGCTCACCAAGGGTTCCGGGACGGGTCATGGCTGGCTCCGGGATCGAGGAGGTCGAGAACGGCACGACACCAGTGATTCGGAGCGTATCAGCGGGATGTTTCCCGACCGGCGGCGGCCCGTAAGCTGCGGGGGTCGCGGAGGGGAGGAGCGGAGCATGGACGCCGACCGGGACGAGCAGTACGAGGAGGCGAAGCGGCGGGTCGAGGCAAGGAAGGGCTTCTACGTCCACCTCTTCTTCTTCGTGCTCCTCAACATCATCTTCCTGGCCGCTGTCGGCTGGGACTTCCTGTGGGCCACTGTGTTCTGGGGTCTCGGCGTCGCGTTGCACGGCGCCAGCGTCTTCTTCAGCGCCAGCGACTGGGTGAAGAGCTGGGAGCACCGCGCCATCCAGAAGGAGCTCGATCGCCAGCGCGGCACCGCACCCGGACGCAGGACCGGCGGCGCGCCGCCGCCATCGCCGCCGGCCGTTGACGACACGAGGCCGAACCCGACGGCGGGGCGCGCGAGCACGGCGAAGAAGAGCAGCTGAGCGCCGATCCGGGCGCGCTCGACCTCTCGGGGACGTGGCGCGCCCATACTGGCGAGGGTGATCTGCATCAGCGGTTCGTCGAGCGCGGGTTCGACGATCGCGAGTGGGCTCCGCTGTCTGTCCCCGGTCACTGGCGCTCTACACCCGAGTTCGCGCAAACCGACGGCCCGGTCCTCTACCGCCGAGAGTTCGCGCGCCCCCGTCTCGAGAGCCGCCGCCGTGCGTTCCTGGTCCTGGACGGCGTCTTCTACTACAGCGACGTCTGGCTCGACTCCGGCTACCTCGGCGAGACCGAGGGCTACTTCTTCCCTCATGCGCTCGAGGTCACCGAGCTGTTGCGTGCCGGCGAGGAGCACTGTCTTGCCGTCGAGATCGCGTGCCCGCGCCAGACCGACCGCACTTCCAAGCGTCTCGTCACGGGCGTGTTCTCTCACTGGGACAACCTCGACCCTGATTGGAACCCGGGCGGGTTGTGGCGGCCGGTGCGCATCGTCGAGACGGGACCGGTGCGGCTCGCCCGGCTTCGCTGCCTGTGCGTCGAGGCGACCGACGAGCGGGGCCGGCTGCTCCTCGACGTCACGCTCGACGCCGGTGTGGCAGACAACGGCGAGGCCGCGCCGCGTCCAGGGCGACTCCTCGCCCGTGCGACGGGCCCCGACGGTCGCCTCCTGCTCGACACGACGCGCGACGTGACGCTCGCCGGTGGCGACAACATGCTCAGCTGGACCCTCGACGTGGACAATCCGCCCCGGTGGTGGCCGCGCCGGCTCGGCGACCAGCCCCGATGCGACGTCGAGGTCGTCGTCGAAGTCGACGGCCAGCCGAGCGACCGGCGCGAGCTTCGGACGGCGTTCCGCGAAGTGCGCTGGCGACAATGGCAGCTGCATGTCAACGGGGAGCGACTCTTCGTGATGGGCTCGAACCAGGGCCCGACGCGCATGCAGCTCGGTGAGGCAAGCGCCGAGGATCTCGCGCGTGACGTGGAGTTAGCGCTCGACGCCAACCTCGACTTGTTGCGGCTCCACGCGCACGTGTCGCGACCGGAGCTCTACGACGCCGCCGACGCCGCCGGGCTCCTCGTGTGGCAGGACTTCCCGCTCCAGTGGGGTTACGCGTTCGGCATCCGCAAGTCCGCGGTCCGGCAGGCGCGCGCCATGGTCGACGTGCTCGGCCACCATCCGAGCGTCGTGTTGTGGTGCGCGCACAACGAGCCGCTCGCGGTCGACATCGAGCCCGGAAGGCCGCTCACCACCCGCGCCCGACTGCGGTTGGGCGGGTCGATGCTGCTGCCGACGTGGAACAAGAACGTGCTCGACCGCTCGATCACGCGCGCGTTGCACCGCGCCGACCCGAGCAGAACCGTCGATCCCCACTCGGGCGTGCTCCCGGGGCTGGGCAGCCCCGGGACAGACAGCCACTTCTACTTCGGCTGGTACCACGGAGCGCTCGACGGGCTCGCGCCCGCTCTGCGTGCGGTCCCGCGGCTCGCCCGGTTCGTCACGGAGTTCGGCGCCCAGGCCGTCCCCGAATCGGCCGCGTTCATGAAGCCGGAGCGCTGGCCCAAGCTCGACTGGGACCATCTCCTCGCACACCACGCGTGCCAGAAACCGATCTTCGACCGGCGCGTGCCCCCCGACGACCACGACACCTTCGACGACTGGCGCGCCGCCACCCAGGCCTACCAGTCGGCGCTCATCCAGCTGCAGGTCGAGGACCTCCGGCGGCTCAAGTACGCGCCGACCGGTGGGTTCTGCCACTTCTGCTTCGCGGACGGGCATCCCGCGGTCACGTGGTCGGTGCTCGACCACGAACGCGTCGAGAAGGCCGGATACGCGACGCTGCGCGATGCGTGCCGCCCCGTTCTACCGATGCTCGAGCCGCGCGACGGCCTCGTGCACGTGGCAAGCGAGCTCAAGGAGGAGCTGGGCGACGCGATCGTGGAGGTGAACGGTGACACGCGCCGCCTCGGGCGGTTCTCCGGCGACATCGACGCCGACGCCGTCACCTACGTCGGGCGGGTCGACCTCGACGGCGTCCGTGAGGCTTCCGTCACCCTCGAGCACCCGGCGCTGGGCCGCATCGAGAACCGCTATCGGCCCCTGCTTCTCGACTCGGTCCGGAACGAGGCGCGGCGATAGCGTTCGATCGTGGCCCGGACGGAAGACCGGACGGACAAAGAGGTCTCGACCGCAGCCCAGCGCGCCGGCGCCGACGACGCCGACCGACTGGTGAAGGACGTCGGCGCGCCCGTCCCCGAGCCCCGCCCGAAGCGACGACCGCCGTTCGTCGTCGACTTCTACCGGTCCGACATCGGCAAGAAGTGGGTCATGGCCGTCACGGGCATCGTGCTCATGGGCTACGTCTTCGCCCACATGGTCGGGAACCTCCACGTCTTCGAGGGCGCCCGGCAGATCAACGACTACGGCGAATGGCTGCGCGACCTCCTCGACCCGCCGTTCCCCCGCACCACTGCTCTGTGGCTGCTGCGGGTGACGATCATCGTGGCGCTCGCGCTGCACATCCACGCCGCTTACGCCCTCACGCGCGTGAACTGGCGCGCCCGACCACAGCGCTACCGATCGCACCGCGACTACGTGGCGGCGAACTTCGCGTCGCGCACCATGCGCTGGACGGGCATCATCGTCGGGCTGTTCCTCGTGTACCACATCCTCGACCTGACCTGGGGGGCGGCCAACCCGGGGTTCGTACGAGGCGAGGTGTACCGGAACACGGTGGCGAGCTTCGAGCGCGTGCCCGTCGCCCTGGCGTACATCGTTGCCAACATCGCGCTGGGCGTGCACCTGTACCACGGTGGCTGGAGCCTGTTCCAGAGCGTCGGCTTGAACAACCCGCGCTTCAACGTGTGGCGCCGCTACTTCGCCGTCGGCTTCTCGGTGGTGGTGACGGGCGGGTTCATCAGCGTGCCCATCGCCGTGCAGGCCGGCTGGGTGAGTTGAGAGGGAAGGGAGTTGCACCGTGATCGGTGACCTCGACGCCAAGATCCCGGAGGGTCCCCTCGCCGACAAGTGGGACAACCACCGCTTGCACGTGAAGCTGGTGGCGCCGGCCAACCGCCGGCGGTTCGAGGTCATCGTCGTCGGCACGGGGCTCGCGGGTGCGTCGGCCGCCGCCACGCTGGGCGAGCTGGGCTACCGGGTCAAAGCGTTCACGTTCCACGACTCGCCGCGGCGCGCGCACAGCATCGCCGCTCAGGGCGGGATCAACGCGGCCAAGGATTACAAGAACGAGGGCGACAGCATCGAGCGGCTGTTCTACGACACGATCAAGGGCGGCGACTACCGGTCGCGTGAAGCGAACGTCTACCGGCTCGCGCAGGTCAGCGTCGAGATCATCGACCAGTGCGTTGCCCAAGGTGTTCCGTTCGCCCGTGAGTACGGCGGGCTACTCGACACGCGCTCGTTCGGTGGCGCGCAGGTGTCGCGCACGTTCTACGCCCGCGGCCAGACCGGCCAGCAGCTGCTCCTCGGCGCGTACCAGGCCCTTGCCCGGCAGGTGCACCTCGGCAACGTCCAGTTGCATCCGCGCAGTGAGATGCTCGACCTCGTGCTGAAGGACGGGCGCGCCGTCGGTATCGTCACGCGCGACCTGATCACGGGCGAGGTGCGATCACACTCCGCGCACGCCGTCGTCGTCGCCACCGGCGGCTACGGCAACGTCTTCTACCTGTCGACGAACGCGAAGCACAGCAACGTCACCGCGATCTGGCGCGCGCACCGGCGTGGCGCGCTCATGGCGAACCCTTGCTTCACCCAGATCCACCCCACGTGCATCCCGGCGAGCGACGAGTTCCAGTCGAAACTCACGCTCATGAGCGAATCGCTGCGCAACGACGGCCGCATCTGGGTCCCGAAGAAGATCGGCGACGACCGTCCCCCCGACCAGATCCCCGAAGAGGAGCGCGACTACTTCCTCGAGCGCCGCTACCCCGCCTACGGCAACCTCGTGCCGCGCGACGTCGCGTCGCGGGCGGTGAAGCGAGAGGTCGACGCCGGGCGGGGCGTGGGGCCGATGCGAAACGGCGTCTACCTCGACTTCTCCGACGCCATCCGGCGTCTCGGACGCGCCGTCATCGAGGAGCGCTACGGCAACCTCTTCCAGATGTACGAGCGCATCACGGGCGAGAACCCGTACGTCGTCCCCATGCGCATCTACCCCGCCGTGCACTACACGATGGGCGGCTTGTGGGTGGACTACAACCTGAAGAGCAACGTCCCCGGTCTGTACGTGCTGGGCGAGGCGAACTTCTCCGACCACGGCGCCAACCGGCTCGGCGCCAGCGCGCTCATGCAAGGTCTCGCCGACGGCTACTTCGTGCTGCCCAACACGATCACCGACGATCTCGCCAACCTGCTGGGCCAACCGCCCGTGCCGACGAACGACCCGGTGTTCGCACAAACCGAGCGCGAGGTCGACGAGCGGGTGCGAACGCTGCTTGCCGTGAACGGCAGCCGCTCCGTCGACTTCTTCCACCGCGAGCTCGGCAAGGTCCTGTGGGACAACTGCGGCATGGAGCGCAGCGCCGACAGCCTGAAGAAGGCCCTGGGTGAGATCCCGCCGCTGCGCGAGGAGTTCTACGCCGACGTGCGCGTCCTGGGCGAGAACGAGACCCTGAACCAGTCGCTCGAAAAGGCGGGACGGGTGGCGGACTTCCTCGAGTTCGCCGAGCTCATGTGCCTCGACGCCCTGCACCGGGAGGAGAGTTGCGGCGGCCACTTCCGCGTCGAGCACCAGACCGAGGACGGCGAGGCGCTGCGCGACGACGAGCACTTCGCCTACGTGGCGGCGTGGGAGTTCACCGGCGTGGGCGAGAAGCCTGTCCTCCACAAGGAGCCGCTCGGGTTCGAGGCGGTCGAGCTCGCGCAGCGGAGCTACCGCTGATGGCGGACACGATGCGGGTCCACCTGCGGGTCTGGCGGCAGGCCGATCGCGACGCGGCCGGACGTTTCGAGGACTACGACCTCGACGACGTCAGCCCCGACATGTCGTTCCTCGAGATGTTCGACGTGCTGAACGAGCGGCTCATCGCCACCGGTGAAGAGCCGATCGCGTTCGACCACGACTGCCGCGAAGGCATCTGCGGCGCGTGCTGCATGATGATCAACGGACGCGCTCACGGACCCGAGCGCGGCACCGCCACGTGCCAGCTGCACATGCGCAAGTTCCACGACGGCGTCCGCATCACGGTCGAGCCCTGGCGGGCGGCCGCGTTCCCGATCATCAAGGATCTCGTCGTCGACCGCAGCGCGTTCGATCGCATCGTCGAGGCGGGCGGGTACATCACCGCGGTGCCAGGGAGCGCGCCCGACGCCAACACGATCCCGGTGCCCAAGGAGGCGGCGGACTCGTCGATGGACGCCGCCGCGTGCATCGGCTGCGGCGCCTGCGTCGCCGCGTGCCCCAACGGCGCCGCGCAGCTGTTCACTGCGGCGAAGGTGTCACATCTCGGGTTGCTGCCGCAGGGACAGCCGGAACGCTACCGGCGCGTGGTGGCGATGGTTGACACGATGGAGGACCTGTTCGGCAGCTGCACGAACCATGGCGAGTGCGAAGAGGCGTGCCCGAAGGAGATCAGCATCGACTTCATCGCCCTCCTGAACCGCGACTACATCCGCGCCAAGTTCAAGAACCGCCGGTTGATGGGGCAGACCGCTTAATGATGTGTCCCTGAAGCGCGCATAGCGTGCCTGAGGGACGCATCAAGAAGCGAGGCGTTCCCGGACGGCGCGGAAGTCGTCGACGAGGTCCTCGTATTCGGCGTGGCGTTGCTCCTCGTCGTCGATGCGAAGGATCGACGACGGATGGATCGTCGCCGTGCCGACGACACCGTCGACGAGATCGAAGAAGTCGCCCCGCTGCTTCGTGACCCGGAACTTCGAGCCGAACACGGCCTGCGCGGCGGTGGCGCCGAGGCAGCAGAGCACCTTCGGCTTCACGACCGCCAGCTCCTGGGTCCACCACTGCCGGCACGCCGCGATCTCCTTGGCGTTCGGCTTCTGATGGAGACGCACCTTCCCCTGCGGCTTCCACTTGAAGTGCTTCACCGCGTTGGTGACGTACACGCGGTCACGCTCGATCTCCGCCTCGACGAGAGCCCGGTCCAGGATCCTGCCTGCGGGGCCGACGAACGGGTGGCCGGCTTTGTCCTCCTGGTCGCCGGGCTGCTCGCCCATCAGCATCAGGTCGGCGTCCTCGGGTCCTTCCCCGAACACGGTCTGGGTGCCGAGCTTGTGCAGGTCGCAGGACTGGCACGAGGCCGCCTCCCTGCGCAGGTCATCCAGCGTCCGTCCACCCGTGGACAAGATCTCGGGCAGGACCGGCGCTCCGCTGACCTTGCTCACGCTGCTCCGATACCCGGATTTGCGAGGCGGCATACGCCCTCCGGCGATTCGTGATCGCCTACGTCGTCGCGGTCGTTGCTGGAGGGAAGCGGATGTACTCGTCGATGATCATGAGCGCCAGCTCGCGCGACGGCGGCGCGTCGCCGTTGATGCGCCCCCGCGCCCGCAGGTCGTCGACAAGCGTCGCGAGCGTGTAGTCGAGCGACAGGTCGTCGGTGTGGGTGCGCCACGCGTCCCGCTCGGCCTCGTCGGCGAAGCAGTACGCCTTCCACGAGATCGAGAAACGCAGCTCGTTCCATGCGTACCGGGCGACGACGGCGTCGCCGTCGCGCACCGACCACCGTTGATTGCCGTCGAACGTGAGCTGCATGCCCGGCTTGAGCGCCGGGATCTCGGTCTCCCCTGGCGCGACGCGGTCGACGCCGTGGAAGACGCTGTCGGTGTCGACGAGCAGCGCGGTGTTGTACGCGACCTTGTGGTCCACGGGCGGCCCGCCGGCGCCGTCGGGATAGAACGCGAACTCGCCGCCGTCGCAGTCGTGGAACCACGCCACGCCGGTCGCGATCGGCATGCGCCAGTCCTCGAACAGCTCCGAGTGTCGCATGGCGACGAGCAGCCACTGCGGGTGCAACTTGCGGTTGACGCCCCGGAACTCCGGCACGTCGGTGTGGAGCGCCAGCTCCTGGCCCGGGACCATGAGGTTGGCGAACACGATGGCGGGCTCGATGACGCGCCGACCGTGGATCTGCCGGGCCGCCTCGACGAAGCCGTCGTGGAACAGGAACGGCTCGATGCCGTCGATCAGGGTCTTGGTGCCGTAGGCGTACTCCTCACGGAAGTAGTTCGTGCGGGCGGCGAGGACGGCGATGGAGTCCTGGCCGCCGTGCATCCCGCCGGCGCGCAGGTAGTTGAGGACGGCGTCGTGACGCTGCGTCAGCCCCTCGCCAATTTCGGGCCCGCCGTCGTTCTCGGCCGAGTACATGCCGTAGCGGCCGAACCGCTCGCACACCCGCACCATGCCCTCGGCGTCTCCGTCCGAGAACAGCGAGTCGAACAGGACGTACTCGTGGTGGGCCATGACGGCGACGGTAGTCGTCAGTCTTGTTCGACGCGCTCGACGTCCAGGTTGTAGAAGGTCGGCGCCCCGTCTGCGTAGCTCATCATCTCGGCGGAGTACTGCTGCGTCTCGGGGAGGTCGTTGTTCTTCATCGCCGCCTCGTAGGACGGGAACTCGGCGACGGTGAAGAACTGGCCGGGGTTGTCGCGGTCCCTGCACGACATGACCCGAGCGGCGGTCCGCTTGCCCTCGGTCTGCTCACGCCACTTGTCGAGCACTTTCTGCATCTCGTCGAACTTCGACGTCTTGTACTGGATGACTTGGACGAAACCTGCCATGGGGATTCCTCGCTCTCTGATCGGAGTGCTGCCAGTATGCAGACCCGCTACCCCACGGCGTCAAGGGCCTGGCGCAGGTCGGCGACGAGATCCTCGGCGCTCTCGATGCCCACCGATACCCGCACCAGCGCGGGATCGCATGCCAGCGGCGAGCCGGCCGCGGACGCGTGCGTCATGCGCGCCGGGTGCTCGATGAGCGACTCGACCGCGCCCAGCGACTCCGCCAGGGTGAACAGGCGCGTGCTGGCGACGAGCTTGAGCGCGGCATCCTCGCCCGCGGCCACCAGGAACGAGACCATGCCGCCGAAGTCGCGCATCTGACGACGGGCGATGTCGTGGCCGGGATGGGTCGGCAACCCCGGGTACAGCACGCGCGAGACCGTGGGGTGCTCGGCGAGCAAGGCGGCGACGGCCCGTGCGTTCTCGCAGTGGCGGTCCATGCGCACGGCGAGCGTCCTCACGCCCCGGAGCACGAGGTAGCAGTCGAACGGTCCAGGCACCGCGCCCGCCGCGTTCTGCACGAACGCGATCCGCTCCGCGAGCTCGTCGTCGTCGACGGCCACGAGCCCGCCGACGACGTCGGAGTGGCCGCCGAGGTACTTCGTGCTCGAGTGGACCACGACGTCGGCACCGAGCGCGAGCGCCTGTTGGAGGTAGGGCGTGGCGAACGTGTTGTCGACGACGACTAGCGCGCCCCGCTCGTGCGCGAACGCGACCACGGCCGCGATGTCGACCACGGTGAGGAGCGGGTTCGTCGGCGTCTCGACCCAGACGACCTTCGTCTCGTCACGCCAGCCGGCGGCGAGCGCGTCGAGATCGGTGAGATCGAGGACCGACGACGTGACCCCGCTCGGGTCGTACACCCGCGCGATCAGGCGGTACGTGCCGCCGTAGGCGTCGGCAGGAATGATGACGTGGTCGCCGGGGTGGAGCGTGGCGCGCAGCACGGAGTCCTCGGCCGCCATGCCGCTGGCCAACGCCACGCCGTGCGCGGCGCCCTCCAGGTCGGCGATAAACGTCTCGAGCGCCGCACGCGTCGGGTTGGCGCTGCGTGCGTACTCGTAGCCGCGGTCGGCGCCTACCGCGTCCTGGGCGAACGTCGACGCCAGCGAGATCGGCGGCACGACGGCTCCCGTCGCCGGGTCCGGCTCGTGCCCGGCGTGCACGACGCGCGTCTCGACCTCGTCTCGGTCGTTCATCCGGGCGACCGGGAGGCGAGGAACGCGAGGACGTCGGCGCGCGTGAGCACCCCGACAGGATGACCGCCTTCGAGCACGAGGACGGATGCGGCACGGTCGAGCTGGCTGACGAGCGCGGAGACGGGCTCGCCGACCCCGACCATCGGCATGGGCGGGCTCATAACCTCCTTCACCGGCCGGTCGAGCACGGACGGGTCGCCGAACGCCCGGTCCATGAGCCCGAGCTCGTTCACGACGCCGCTCACCTCCTTCGCCGCCAGCGGGAGCTCGGTGGTCACGCTGACGATCACCTGCGAGATGCCGAGGTCGCGCATCGTGCCGATCGCGTGGCGGGCCGGCTCGTCCGGCGTGATCAGCACGAGGTCGGGAATTCGCTTGTCCTTCTCTTTGGCGCGCAGCACGTCGCCCGCGCACGGACCCTCGCTCGCACGCGTGAACCCGAAGTCGAGCATCCACTGGTCGTCGAAGATCTTCGACAAGTAGTTGCGGCCTGAGTCGGGCACGAGGACCACGACGACGGCGTCGGGGCTGAGCTCTTGAGCGACGACCACCGCCGCGTGCACCGCGGTGCCACCCGAGCCGCCGATGAGCAGGCCTTCCTCGCGGGTGACGCGCCGGGCCATGTCGAACGACTCGGCGTCGCTGACCTTGACCACCCGGTCGACTATCGACGGGTCGTAGGTCGACGGCCAGAAGTCCTCACCCACACCCTCGACGAGGTACGGGCGGCCGGCACCGCCCGAGTACACGGAGCCCTCGGGGTCGGCCCCGATGATCTGCACATCGGCGTTCTTCGCCTTGAGGTAATGACCGACGCCGGTGATCGTGCCGCCGGTGCCGACACCGGCGACGAAGTGCGTGATGCGCCCGGCGGTTTGACGCCAGACCTCGGGGCCGGTGGACCCTTCGTGCTCGGCCGGGTTGGCCGGGTTCGAGTACTGGTCGGGACGGAACGAGCCCGGCGTCTCGCGCACGAGCCGCTCCGCCGTCGAGTAGTACGAGTCGGGATGCTCGGGCGGCACCGCCGTCGGGCACACCACGACTTCGGCGCCGTACGCACGCAGCAGCGCGACCTTCTCCTCGCTCATCTTGTCGCTCATGACGAAAATGCAGCGGTACCCGCGCTGCGCCGCCACGATGGCAAGGCCGACTCCGGTGTTGCCCGACGTCGGCTCGACGATCGTGCCGCCCGGTTTCAGCAATCCTTCGCGCTCGGCGGCGTCGAGCATCGCCACCGCGGGCCGGTCCTTGATCGAGCCGCCCGGATTGCTCGTCTCCATCTTGGCGATGAGGTCGCACGTGAGACCGCGGCCGATGTGCGGGAGCCGCACGAGCGGCGTGTCGCCGATGAGGCCGAGAACCGAGTCGGCGACCTCCATCTCACCAGGCTCACCGGGCATCCTCGCGACGGTACCCTCCAGCTGATGCAGGAGCATTCGTTCTCGATCGTCGTGAACGCGCCGCCGAAAGAAGTGTGGGAGGTGTTCTGGTACCGCGGGGCCGACCGGCCGCAAAACAAGATCGGAACGATCGACATCTTGCACCCGGGCGACGACGTCGGGAACGGACTGGTGCGCCACTGCACCTTCCCCGTCCCGCGGTTCCTGCTGTCGGGCGGTGTGGGCCACTCGTGGGAGTGGCTCACCGAGGTCAAGCCGTACGAGTCATGGCGATATGACGCCATCGGCAAGCCGTTGTGGTCGCGAGCGGAAGGCTTTCAGCGCCTCGAGGACCTCGGCGACGGACGCACGCGCATCCACTTCACCGAGCGCTACGAGACGTTCAACCCCTGGATGCGCCGCCTCGGCCTCGAGCGCTACGTGCACAATCGGCTCTCACGCGACAACGACACGCTGCTCGCCGCCATCGAGGGCGGCATCCGCTGGCACCGCAAGCGCAGGGCCGGAGCGCAAGCGGGAACCGAAGAGGCCGCCGATTCGTCTCACCAAGTGTGAGGCGATACGCATCCGCGGCCGTAGCCTTGCTCGTGCTCGCCGCCTGCGGCGGGGGCTCGACCGGCCGGCCTGACCGGCCGGCGGCCGACCGTCCCGACGTCGCCGTCGTGCGCGTCACGATGCGGGGCGGTTTCGCGGCCGAGGCACCGAGACGCGGCCAGCCGCCACACCCGAGCGTGTTCGGCGACGGCCGCGTGATCATCCTCGGCCCGACGACGCTGGAGTTCCCCAGCCCGGCGCTTCCCAACCTCCAGGAGTTCCGCCTCACCGGTGACGGGCTGAAGCGCATCATCGACGAAGCCCGAACTGCCGGTCTGATCGACGACCCGCCCCCCGACTATGGCCACCCCGGGATCACGGACCAGCCCACGACAACGGTGACCGTGCACGCCGGTGGCACGACGCATCGCGTTGAGGTGTACGCGTTGGGCTTCACGGACGGGCTGACCGCGGAGCAACGCGAGAACCGCGAGCGGCTCAACCGATTCATCCAACTGACGGGCGACCCTGACGCGCGGCGCGAATTCGTCCTTCCTGATAGCACGCGCCGCTACGAGATGACCGCGGTCGCCGTGATCATCCGGCCGTCCGACACGACAGACGGTGAGACCCGAGCGTGGCCGCTCGGCGATCCCGCTGGTACGCAGTGCGCTGTCTTCCGCGGGCGCGACCTCACCGCGGTACTGGATGCAGCCCGAAACGCGCGCGAAGACGTCCGGTGGCTGTCGGGGAATGACAGCTACCGGCTCGTGTTTCGTCCGCTACTGCCGGACGAGAAAGGGTGCGATGACTTGCGCTAACCCGGCGGCACCTTGGTCAGGGTGGCGTAGCCGTTGGCGAGCGCGATCACGTCGTCGGCCGGGTTCTTCAGCTTGGAGGTGCAGTCCGACGGCGCCGTAATGTCGCCGCCGGTCGCCAGCGGCACCTTGACCAGGCCCCGCACCTTCCCGGTCGTGCACGTCGGCACGTTGATGTTCGCGACGTCCGTGGGCGGGACGGGGCGCTTCTTCGTAAGCGCGGTGCGGTGCTTCTTGACCCAGCGAACGGCCTCGCGCGTGCCGGCAGCGTAGTCGGGCGGTTCCCCCGACCCCTGGCTGATCGCGACGGCCGGGACACCGCGGCGCACCGCGGCCCGAGCCGCGCCGACCGTGCCCGACACGTTCACGACCGGGCCGGGGTTGGCGCCGGCGTTGACGCCAGAAGCTACGAGGTGTGGCTTCGTCTTGATCCCGCCGTCGAGCGCGAAGTTGACGCTGTCCGCGGGGAAGCCCTGCACGGCGATGGCCGGGTAGCCGCTGGCGGTCGTCGCCTCGGTCGTCGTGAGCGGCGCTGGTGACGTCTTGTCACTTTGACCGCTCTGGTTCGTGGCGGGCGCGACGACAGTCACGCGCACGCGCTCGAGTTTGCGCAGGCCCAGCACGAGCGCGTCGATTCCCGGCGCGCCCACGCCGTCGTCGTTCGTGACCAGGACCCGCAGGGTGGCGGGCTTGGGCGCGGCCTCGGCCGGGAGCGCGGGCAAGCCCATCGTGCCCGCCATCGCGATGGCGATGACGCCCCAAAGTCGTCGAAAGACAGGATGCATCGGCTCAGGTGTACCGGTCGCGGACCTCGCCGTAGGCAGAACGGATGGCCCGACGGTCCACGTTGCCGTCGGGCTCGACGACGCGACCTTTGCCGACCCCCCACGCCTTGGCCACCTCCTCGGGCGCCGCCTGGTGCAGGGTCGACGCCGCCTGCACGCAGGCGCCCGTGGCCGCGGGCTCCCCACTGATGACGGTCACGGGCGAGCCCGTCAGGTCGGCGAGCACACGCGGGAAGGCCTGCGAACGCGATCCGCCGCCGACGAGGACGATCCCGTCATTGCTGCGCAGACGCGTCCCGCTGATGCGCAGGGCGTCGAACGCGTCGAGCAACCCGCACACGACCCCTTCGACCGCGGCGCGCGCCAATTGCTCCGGAGTGACGTCGCTTCGCAGTCCGCTCAACGTGCCGGTCGCGTCGGGCATGTTGGGTGTCCGCTCACCGTCGAGGTATGGCAGGAGCACGACATCGCCCGCGCCCGGCGGCGCCGCCCGCGCGAGCTGATCGAACCGCGCGAGGTCGACTCGCAGAATTCGGGCAAAGGTCTCCAGCACTCTCGTCGCGTTGAGCGTGCACGCGAGGGGCAGGAACCGGCCCGTCGCGTCGGCGAACCCGGCAACGTAGCCCTTCCGGTCGACAACGGGCTCGTCGGCGACCGTGAACACCGTGCCGGACGTGCCGATCGAGATCGCAACCTGACCGGACGCGAGCCCGATGCCGAGCGCGGCGGCCATGTTGTCGCCGGTGCCGGGGGCGATGACCACACCATCGCGGTCGCGCACCACCTCCGTCGGCCCGAGCACCTCCGGGAGGCACGCGTCCCAGTCCTTTGCGTCGTCGACCAACGCGAGAAGGTCGGTGCGCCACTTCCCGTCTACCGCCGACCAGTAACCGGTGCCGGACGCGTCGCCCCTGTCGGTCGTGAACCGTCCACTCATGAGGAACGTGAGCCAGTCGTGCGGCAGCAGCACTCGCGCTACCCGGTCGAAGTTCTCGGGCTCGCAGCGGTGCAGCCATGACAGCTTGCTGATCGTGAACGACGCCACCGGCACCACGCCGCACGCCTCGGCCCACGCCGCCCGCCCACCCAGCTTGTCGACGAGCCAGGCCGCGTCGGCGGCCGACTCGGTGTCGTTCCAGAGCTTTGCCGGTCGGATCACCCTCGACTCCCGATCCAGCGGGACCAGTCCGTGTTGCTGGGCGGCGACGGCCATGGCCACCACCGGCGGTGCCCCGGTCTGACCGCGGGCCTCGACGAGAGCCTCCCGCCAGACCCCCGGGTCCTGCTCGCTGCGCGGTGGCGACGTCGGGGGATGCGGAGCCTGCCCGGACCCGATCAAAGCGCCCGACTCGGTGTCACGTATCTCGACCTTGGTCGACTGCGTGGACGAGTCGACTCCGAGAACGAACGCCACACCATCCTCCCTTTTGGATCTGGGCGCTTGCGACGCTATACGCGGCGGTCAGCGGACGCCGAGCAGCAGCTCGGTGACGAGCTGGTCGAGTCGCTCGTGCCCGTAGCCGCGAGCCGCGAGGGCATCGACGTCGATCTGGACCTCGCGTAGCTGCGCAACCGCCTCGGGCGAGTAGCCATCGGGGAGGATGCGCTCGGCGAGGCCGTCGGTCTGCGCCTCGAGGAGCGCGTCTGCGATCTCGGGGTCGGTACGGAACCGCGCCACCTTCTCTTTCAGGATGAGGTACGTGCGCATGCAGCCGCGCGCGAACTCCCAGACACCGTCGACGCTCTCGGTGCGGTACGCGTGCGCATCGAAGTGCCGCATCCCTTCCCACTCGGCGTCCTCGAGCAGCTTCACGAGATAGAAGGCGTCGCGGATCCCCTCCGAGCCGAAGCGGAAGTCTTGGTCGTACTTCCCGGGAACCTGCCCGTTGAGGTCGATGTGGAAGAGCTTGTCGGCCCACAGCGCCTGCGCCACACCGTGATGGACCGACAGCCCCGACATCGTCTCGTGCGCGAACTCGGGGTTGAGCCCGACCATGTCGGGATGGGCGAGCTCGTGGATGAACGCCAGCGCGTGCCCGACGGTCGGGAGAAAGAGGTTGCCGCGCGGCTCGTTGGGCTTGGGCTCGATCGCGATATCGAGGTCGTAGCCTCGGTCGAGGATGTAGTCGCAGCACAGGTTGATGGCTTCGGCGTAGCAATCGAGCGCGGTGGTGACGTCCTTGGCCGCGTCGCACTCGACGCCCTCGCGGCCACCCCACATCACGTACACGTCCGCACCGAGCTCGGCCCCGAGGTCGATGGCGTCGAACGTCTTGCGTAGCGCGTAGCGACGCACCTGCGGGTCGTTGGCCGTGAACGCGCCGTCCTTGAACACGGGCTGCGAGAACAGGTTCGTCGTCGCCATCGGCACCTTCATGTCGCTCTCGTCGAGCGCACGCCGAAACCGCTTGAGGATCTGCTCGCGCTCGGCCGTCGACGAGCCCGGCGGCACGAGGTCGTCGTCGTGGAAGTTGACGCCGTAGGCGCCGAGCTCGGCGAGCTTGTGCACCGTGTCGACGGGGTCGAGCGGCGGTCGGGTCTCGTGCCCGAACGGGTCGCGCCCGCGGTTGCCGACGGTCCACAACCCGAACGTGAAGTGGTCGTCTCGTGTCGGCGTGTACTCGTCGGCCATCGCTCGCTCCTTCGATGCGTGCGTGGAGCATCACTATGTTGCTCTGTGCACGCATCATGCTCGCGCCGTGAGTAGGGTGCTCGCCCATGACGACGACGCCTCCGCCCTCGCCGCCTCCGAGCGAACCGCCGCCCCCGCCGCCGCAACCCGCGCCGCCGCCGGCGCCGCAGCCGCCCGCGGCGTCACCGATCGAACGGTTCCGTGCCGCGTACATGGCGCGCAGCCAGGCCGACTACTACTTCGAAGGCATGGGGATGGTGATCTTCCTCACCATCATCACGTGCGGCATCTTCGGCTTCTACGTCTTCTATCAGCTCATGCGGCGCATGCGCGACCACAACCGACGCCGGCTCGACCTGCTCGAGTCCGCCACCGAGTTCGCCTGGCAGCAAGCGAGCGAACGTGGCATCGCCGAGGAGCTGCGACCGAACTTCGAGCGCATCTCGACGAACCTCGCCGTGATGCGGCAGATGACCACCGACTTCCGCGACCCCGGCGTCTGGGTCGTGATCTCGATCCTCACGACGATCGCCTACTTCGTCGGGTTCTATTTCCTCGACCAGGACCTCATCAAGCACGACCAGGCCGAGGGCGCGGTCGAAGCCGAGCTCAGCGCGATCTTCGCCCGGCTGGGCCAGAACGTCCCCGCTCCCGACCCGAGCCGCAGGAAGGGGCCCCACAACTACGTCGGCCGCATCGTCGCCAGCATCGGCAGCTGCGGCGTCTACTTCTACTGGTGGCTCTACAACATGATGGACGACGTCAACAAGCACTTCCTGTGGAACTGGCCGTGGGAAGACGCCCTCTCCAACGCGATCCAGGCCATGACGCCCGAGACAGTGTGAGCCACCGGTGACGGCAACACCCCCGCCCCCACCCGCGCCGTCGGGTGCGTGGGGCCCGCCACCAGCGGCGTCGCCCGTCGAGCGCATCCGCGCCGCGTACGCGGCGCGCAACCAGAGCGACTACTTCTTCTCGAACATCGGCCTCGACATCTTCCTGACGATCATCACGTTCAACATCTACGGGCTCGTCGTCTTCTACCAGCTGATGCGGCGAATGCGCGACCACAATCGCCGGCGCCTCGAGCTGCTCGACGCCGCCAACGAGTTCGCGTGGCAGCAGGCCAGCGAGCGGGGTATCGCCGAGGAGCTGCGACCCAACTTCGAGCGCATCTCGGTGAACCTGGGGGTGCTCCGTCTGATGACGACCGATTTCCGCGACCCGGCCGTGTGGCTCGTCATCGTCATCGGCGCCGCCGTGGTCGGGAGCGGATATCTCGGCTTCATTCCCTGGATGATCGGGCTGATCATCATCGACGGCGACCTCGTCAAGCACGACCAGAACGAAGGCGCGGTCGAAGCCGAGCTCAGCGCGATCTTCGCCCGCTTGGGTCAGCCCGTTCCGACGCCCGACCCTGCTCGCGTGAAAGGCAAGCAGACCTACCCCGGTCGCATCGTCGCCACCGTCTTCACGTGCACCATCTATGGCTACTGGTGGCAGGCGAACGCCATGCGCGACGGCAACACGCACTTCCAGTGGAACTGGCCGTGGGAGGACGCCCTCGCCGGTGCCGTGCAGGCCCTGGCGCCC
The DNA here is from genome assembly GCA_035637335.1 of Acidimicrobiia bacterium. Taxonomy (GTDB): domain Bacteria; phylum Actinomycetota; class Acidimicrobiia; order IMCC26256; family JACDBD01; genus JALZAA01. The sequence continues at coordinate 3,094 of DASPXI010000011.1, read as the reverse complement.
GGGCAGTAGCGGAATAGACGGCCGCCCGGCGGCCTTGTTTTCCGTATGGCCGAAACGACGCAGCGACGACCCGTCGCGAATGTCATCCCCGCCACCCGGACCGTGGAGGGAGGCGGCTTCGTTGTCCGGCGGCCGTTCCCGACCGCCCGCCTCGACATGGTCGACCCGTTCCTGCTGCTCGACCACATGGGACCGGCCGAGTACGGCCCCGGCGAGGCGGTGGGCGCGCCTGACCACCCGCACCGGGGATTCGAGACCGTCACCTACATGCTCGAAGGAGCCTTCGAGCACCAGGACTCGAGCGGCGGGGGCGGCTATATCGGTCCCGGCGATGTGCAGTGGATGACGGCGGGCGCCGGCGTGGTCCACTCCGAGCTGCCGTCCGAGGAGATCCGCCGTCGGGGCGGGCGCGTGCAGGGCGTCCAGCTCTGGGTGAACCTCCCGCGCGCCGACAAGATGGCACCGCCCCGCTACCAGGAGATCAAATCCGACCAGATTCCGGTCACCGAACCCGTCCCCGGCGCCCGGGTCAAGGTGGTTGCCGGCGACGTGTTCGGCGTACACGGACCGGTCGACACCCACAGCCCGATCGTCTACCTCCACGTCACGCTTTCGCCCGGTGCTTCCCTCGATGTGCCGATCCCCCCGGGGCACCGGGCGATGGCGTACGTGATCGCGGGCCGGGGCCGGATCGGTGACGGGACCGAGGCCGCTGAATCCGAGCTCGCCCTGTTCGCCGGCGACGAGGGCAGCGTGCACCTCGCTGCGCCCGGCGACGCCGAACGCCCGCTCGACGTGCTCGTCATCGCGGGCGAGCCACTCCGCGAGCCGGTCGCGCGCTACGGCCCGTTCGTCATGAACACCCGGGACGAGATCGTGCAGGCCTTCGACGACTACAGCTCGGGTCGCATGGGCCAGATCGCCGCGACCTCATGATGCGTCCCTGGAGCAACATATCGATGCTCGAGGGACGCATCGAAAGGTAGCTAGAACAGCTCGTCGGCTTCGTGGGCGGAGATGTCGCCTTCGAGCTCGTCCTCGTCTTCGCCTTCTGTTGACGGAGCGGCGCCGAGCTCGCGCTCGAACTCCTCGAGGTCGGTGACGATGCGATCGACATCGTCCTGGGCCCGGGCGATGCGCGTCCGGCACAGCTTGATGAGCTCGCTGGCCCGCCGGACGCGTTCGGCGAGCACGTCGACGTCGAGGTGGTCGCCCTCGAGCTGGTCGAGGATCTCGTCGAGCTCGGTCATCGCCTCGGCGTAGCCGAGCTCGTCGCTCCCGTTCCCGTCGCGCTTCTTGTTCATGGCTCGCGCCTGTCTACCTCTTCCACGACACTGGCGGCCGTCCCGTCGGCGAACTCCGTCACTACTCGCTCGCCGGCGGTCAACCTGTCAACGCGCTTCACCACGCGGCCGTCGCGGTCGCGGGTGATCGTGTAGCCGCGCTCGAGGACTCGGGTCGGGTCGAGTGCACGCAGCCGCGCCTCAGACGTGTCGAGCCTGCGGCCCTCGGCGCGCGCGATCCGGGCGCCCGCCGACGAGAGCCGGCGCTCGGTGCCGTCGATCTCGGCCGCCGCGTGCTTCGCGGCGCGGGTGCCGAGCTCCTCGGCGCGGCCGCGGTGGCGTTCGAGGACGGCGAGCTCGCGGCCCAACGCGATCGGCGGGCCGCGCCGGGCGCGGCGGGCACAGTCGCTCAGCTCGCGCAGCGCGAGCACGCAGTTCGACCGCGCGTTGTGCACGACCCCGCGGGACACTCCGTCGAGCCGGTCGACGAACTCGGTCACCCACTCCACCATCGCCTGCCCACACGCGGTGGGTGTCTTGTACGACGTGTGCGCGACCTCGTCGGCGACGGTGCGGTCGATCTCGTGGCCGATGCCGGTGAGCACAGGGACCGGCATGGCGGCGATCGCCCGGGCGACGCCCTCGTTGTCGAAGGGCGCCAGGTCGGCGCGCGAGCCGCCGCCGCGCACGATGACGACGGCGTCGAGCACGGCCGAGAGGCGCGCCATGCGCCGCAGCGCCCAGACGACTCGGCGGGGGGCGTTGGCGCCTTGCACCTGCACGTCGCAGCCACCGACGCGGAAGGCGAAGTTGCTGCGGCCGAGCTCGGCGAGGAAGTCGTGGTAGGCGGCGCTGCCGGCGCTCGTGATGAGGCCGACTCGCAACGGCACTGGTGGCAGGTCGCGCGCCGCGTTGGCGCGGAGCAACCCTTCGGCCTGAAGGGCGCGCAGCACGCGCTCGCGATTCGCAGCGAGCGCGCCGGCGGTGAAGACCGGGTCGATCCCGGTCATGATCAGCTGCAGCCGGCCCGTCGGCGGGTACACCTCGATGTGACCCTTGACGCGCACCTCGACGTCGTCGGCGAGCTCGACTCCCGGCGTCTTGCGCAGCGCCGCCCGCACGGTCATGAGGTGGGTTCGGAACAACGCCACGTCGAGTGCGGCCTGCACCCGATCGCGCCTCTCGTCCTTCTCGACTAGCTGGAAATACACGTGCCCGGCCCGTGACTGACGCAGCCCCTGCACCTCACCCCGCACCCACACGTTCTCCGGGACGGCCTCGCGGAGGGCGTCACGGATGACCGTGTTGAGCTCGGTGACGGAGAAGGTGGGCTCGTCCATCGCCGCCAGTCTGGCCCACCCCGGTTCGTGAAGGACTTCTCATCTCGCGCTCATGGCGCCGGCAGATCCGTGGGGCAGAAAGGAGACCGCGAGATCCGGGCAGGGCTCGGAAGACCCCCAGGAGGTGGGCTCCATGATCCAGTTCTTCAAACGTCACCGGGTGCTCCAAGCCGTGCTCGGTGGCACGGCAGCAGTCGGCGCGGGCACCGCCGCCGGCCAGGCGGCCCTCGGCCACGACTCGCCGTCACCGCCGAAGAAGGTGCCGGTCGGCGAGCCGACGAAGCTCGACATCGAGGGCGCGCGGGTCGAGGTGCCGGTGACGGCCGAAGTTCCGGCGGCGACACAGCTGCCACCCGACCAGCTCGACCAGCCCACGGCGAACGCGGCGGCTCAGAGCACGCCGGCGACACCGGATACGACTGTGGTTACCGCCTCGCCCAACACGACGGCCAACACCGTCTCGGTCAACAC
>DASPXI010000010.1:0-4889 GCA_035637335.1 Acidimicrobiia bacterium | reverse complement strand
CTTCGCGGCTCCCGCCACATCGTCCAGACGGGAGGGCCGGTCGGCGCCGGATGCACCTCCTGCTGCACCTCGAAGCCGTGGTGCCGGTACCAGGCGACGTTTGCCGTGGTCGAGGTCTCCAGGTACGCGGGGACGCGGGTGGCATCGAGGCGGTCGAGCACGGCGGCGAGCAGCTTGCCGCCCAATCCCTCGCCCTGGCGCGCCGGCTCGACCCCGATGACGCCGAGATACCAGTGCGGCTCCCTCGGATGCAGCTTCTCCGTCTCGTTCAGGTATCGGAACCCGTCGCGCAGGGTCTGCGGCGTGAGCAGGGCGTCCCACGCGGCGAGCAGCGTTCGAACGGCCCGCCATCGGGACGGCGGATACGCGCCCTCGGGGAGCCAGCCCGCGGTGGCGACGACGGCGCCGTCGTCGACCGCTGCCCACACCTCGCCGAACGGGAGCGCATCGCGGACGACGGCGCCGAGGAAGCTGCGGCACGACCACCGCCTGCGGCGCGGCGTCGGGTACAGGTGCCGGAAGACGGGGTCGTCGTCGAACGCTCGGGCCAGGACGCTCGAAGACTGCCCGAGCTGCTCACGCCGAAGCGTGACGATCGTGTTCACGCGGCACGTTGTAGTCGCCGAGCAGCTCCCAGGCACGGTCGGCGATCCCCACCAGCGCCAGCAGCTGAGCGCGCTCGCGGCGGCGTAACGGATGGCCGGCCCGGCCCAGCAGCAGCGCGACGTCATGGCCGGCGAAGGACGCCACCGCGAGGTCGTCGGGACCGGTCACGCCGTCCGACACGAGCGTGGACGCCGACGTGCCCGTCACGAGTGCCTCGAGGACCTCGCCGCTCGGAGCGTTGTCGCCCGCCCGCGCCATCACCCGGGAGCCGTTCACCAAGGCCGCCCAATCGGCGAGGAACTCACGGCGCGTCTGCGACACGAGCACGGTGTGGAGCTCCTCCACCGTGGTTGCCGCGCACAAGGCCGCCGCCGACTCGAGCGCGTCGAGGCGAGCATCGGGGAAGTGGGAGACGACGCGCACCTCTTCGACGGACACTCCGTCGACCTCCTCGACCTCGCGCACGAGTGTGGGCACGAGGTCGACATCCGGAAGATCGACCGCGAACTCGTCGACGGCGACATCCGTGCCCCGCTCGAGGACGTCGACACCGACGATGTCGCCTCGCACGGCGCCGATCCGCGACGCGACGAGACCCAACGCACCGGGCCGGTCGGGAAGCCAGACCCGCACGAGGACGTGGGCGGCCGAGCTCGGAGCAGGATCGTCGAGGGGCACGGAGTCCGAGGTTAGGGCGAGCGCATGAAGCACGCGTTCCAGAAGTATGAACGGCATGTGCCGCAACTTAGACTCCCCTGATCGAGCGAGTCGGTGTCCTCGGGGGCACGTTCGACCCGGTGCACGTGGGCCACATCGTGGCCGCGGTCGACGCCCGCGCCGCAGTGGGTCTGGATTGTGTGCTGATGGTCGTCGCCGCCGATCCGTGGCAGAAGCGGGGTGAAGTCGTCGCGTCAGCCGAGGACCGCCTCGCGCTCGTCGCCGCCGCGGTCGAGGACGTCGACGGCGTCGAACCGTCGGCGGTCGAGATCGAGCTAGGGGGACCGTCGATCACGTACGACACCCTTGTGGCGCTCTCCACGCCCGGTCGCGAGCTCTTCCTCGTGCTCGGCTCCGACGCGGTCCGCAACATGCCGACATGGCGGAAGCTCGAAGAGACGCGCGACCTCGCCACGCTCGTGATCGTCGAGCGGGCAGGCGACGCGCACGCCGAGGCGCCACTACCCGGCTGGCCGGTCGAGCGGGTCACCATCCCGCGCCTCGACATCTCGTCGAGCGACCTACGGGCGCGGCTGGCCCAGGGCCGTCCCATCCACGGCCTGGTACCACCGGCGGTGGTGCGCACGATCGCCGAACGCGGCCTCTACACTCGTCGCTGATGACGACCGGCGAGGCTGCTGCTTGACAGGCGCCCCGGCCGTGCACCGTCGAGTTGCCGTCGCCGCCGCGGCGGCCTCGGCCAAGAAGGCCGACGACATCGTCGCCCTCGATGTCGGCGACATCCTGTCGATCACCGACGCCTTCGTGATCACCAGCGCGACCAACACGCGCCAGGTGCGCACGATCGTCGACGAGATCGAGAAGGCCATGAAGGAGCATGCGTCCGTCCCCCCGACGAGCATCGAAGGCCTCGATGACGCGACTTGGGTACTGCTCGACTACGGCGACTTCGTCGTGCACGTCTTTCTCGACGAGACGCGCGCCTACTACGAGCTCGAACGACTATGGACCGACGCGCCGCGCATCGACTGGGAGCAACTCGTCACCGCGTCCCAGACCGCGTCGGCCTAAGCGACCTCGTACGGGCGCATCGGCACGCCCATCTCCGTCAAGCCGTCCTTGAGCTCGCGCACCCCGACGTTCCGGTCGAAGCGAGGCGAATAGAGGATCGAGCTGATGATGGCGGCCTGCGCGCCGCCGTCGGTGAGGCCGGCGGCGATGTGATCGACGGTGCCGGCACCGCCCGACGCGATGACAGGGACGTTCACGGTGTCGGCGACCGCGCGGGTGATCTCGAGGTCGTAGCCGGACGCGGTGCCGTCACGGTCGATGCTGTTGACGACGACCTCGCCCGCGCCGAGTTCCTCGCCGCGCCGGACCCACTCGAGCGCGTCAAGGCCGGTGGGCTGACGGGCGCCGTCAATGAAGACCTCGTAGCCGCTCGGAACGCCGGCGCTGGGGTCAACCTGTTTGACCTGGGTGCTGAGCACGATGCACTGCCGACCGAACGCCTGGGCGCCCTGACGGATGATCTCGGGGTTGCGGACGGCCATCGAGTCGACGCTGATCTTCTCTGCGCCGGCCTTGAGCACCTCGAACATGTCGTCGACGGACGCGATCCCGCCCCCGACGGTGAACGGCACGAACACGTGCCGGGCGACGCGGCGGACAGTCTCGAGATCGATCTTGCGCTTCTCGACGCTGGCAGTGATGTCGTAGAAGACGATCTCGTCGATCTGATCCTCATACAGCTGCGCAGCGAGCTCCTCGGCCGGCGCGACGTCGATGTTGTCCTGGAACTGCTGTGCCTTCGTGACCCGTCCGTCGATGACGTCGAAACAGGCGATGAGGCGCTTCGTCAGCATCGTCCATCCCAGGTCGCGAACTCGGCGAGGAGACGGAGCCCGAGGCGTCCGCTCTTCTCGGCGTGGAACTGCGTAGCGACGACGTTGTCGCGAGCGACCACCGACGCGAACTCGACGCCGTACTCCGTTCGCCCCAGCGCGTCTGCCGGGTCACTGGGGTCGGCGTAGTAGGAGTTCACGAAGTAGAAGTGGCCGACGTCGGGGAGTCGGGCGGTGACGGGGTGTGACCGGGTGAAGCGCACCTCGTTCCAGCCGATCTGGGGGACGCGCCGGTCTTCGGGGAAGCGCCGCACCTCGCCGGGCAGCCAGCCCAGGCACGGCGTGTCGCCTTCTTCGCTGTGCTCGAAGAGCACCTGGAGACCGATGCAGATCCCGAGGAAGGGAACCTCGTCCCGCTGCACCCGCTGCGTGAGCGCGTCGAGGAGTTCGGACTCGCGGAGCGATTCGAGTGTCGCCGCGGCAGCGCCCACACCCGGCAGAACGAGCCGCTCGGATTCGGAAACCTCCTCGGGCTTGGCCACGAGCCGGCACGGCAACCCGAGGCGCTCGAGCGCGTAGATCACGCTCGGCGAGTTGCCCGCCCGGTAGTCGATCACGTCGATCATGCGGGTTCAGTTTACGGATGGGTTCGGGCGACTCCCGAAGGAATGGACGGGCAGTCAGACGCCGAGCCGGCTGTACAGGTGGTGGCGGCAGAGCCCGTGCGCGCGTCGCGGCTTCTCGCACCCCTCCACGATGCAAGACCGCACCCGCTTGGCCCGATGTTCCCAATAGTCGAGTAGCCGCTCCCGCCACGCCAGGTACTGCTCGCGCTTGTACGAAGGCGGGAGATGTGCATCCATGAACGGCACCACCACCTCGATGAGCTCGCGAAGCGCCATCACATGGAAAGCGGACTCATCGTCGTAGTGTGGCTTTCGTCGCGGTGAGTCATAGACATGACCGATTCCAAGGAAGCAGCGGAGCGCCTCGCACATCTCACGATCCGAGGCGCCGAGACCAACCTCGAGGATGAAGCGATTGCCCTTGGACGTGCCACTGAAACAGCCCTCGGCCGCTACGAAGCCGACCAGGAACGTGGCGAGTGAGTCAGTATCCGGTTGCACGGTAGTAGTGACTCCGGCACAACATCCTGCCGCGTACGGGCTTGTCGCATCCTGGAATCGAGCATGGTGACGGGCCCTTCCCGTATCGATTGGGATGGGCGAGGTCGTAGGCGAGGAGATGGTCACGCCACTCCTCGTACTGCCGCCGTTTCTCGCAGGGCAGGAGAAACGCCTCCGCGAACGGGATCGTCGCGTTCCGATGTGCCCAGATGGAGTTGATGCAAAGCACGCTCGTCGGTTCCCAGTGACGCCGGCCGCGCCGGTGATGCTGAATGGCGCCAAACCCGAGAAAGGAACGCAGGGCTTCGAGGAGCGGAAGGTCACGGCGAGCCATCGTCATGCTAAAGACGAACTTCAGCCGCGGGCTGCCGTCCCGATAGGGCCGCCGTTGTCGCACCGTGCTGAAGCAACCCTCGCCCGCGACAACACCGCCCAGCGTGAAGCCGACCGTGCGCACGAGCTCGAGGAGTTCAGGAAGAAGTGGAGGCGATGGGGCTCGAACCCACGATCCTCCGCCATGCCATGGCGGCGCTCTACCAGACTGAGCTACGCCCCCGGGGTCGACCACGGTACCAGCGGCCATTCTGGCCTCGTATTGCTGGCAGATCGAACACATGTTCGGTAGCCTGACACG
>DASPXI010000009.1:0-11623 GCA_035637335.1 Acidimicrobiia bacterium | reverse complement strand
CGGTGATGAGCATCGTGAACATCGTCGCCGGCACCCACAGCTTGCTGGGCGGCGCCTTCTTCGCCGGCGGCGGGGTGTAGCGCGAACGCTTGCTCTTCGAGCGCGGCACGAGGGGGGAGCGTACCCGGCAATCTTGAAGAGCCTTCGGAGATGCTCGCGTTACCGTGAACTCGTGCCCGGGCCGCGCGTGGTGGTGATCGACAACTACGACTCGTTCGTCTACAACCTCGTCCAGTACCTGGGGGAGTTGGGCGCCGAGCCCGTCGTGCACCGCCACGACCAGGTCACGATGGACGATCTCGACGCCATGGCGCCCGATGCCGTGCTCGTCTCACCGGGACCAGGCCGCCCCGAAGATGCCGGGGTGTCGAACGAGGCCATTCGCGCGTTCGGCGAGCGCGGCGTTCCCGTCCTCGGCGTGTGCTTGGGCCACCAGTGCATCGGACAGCTGTACGGCGGTGAGGTCGTGCGCGCGCCGCGCGTGATGCATGGCAAGACGTCGACGATCTCGCACGATGGTGACGGTGTCTTCGCCGGCTTGCCGAACCCGATCACCGCGACCCGTTATCACTCCCTCGTCGTCGAACGCGCGTCGGTCCCCGACCAACTCGTGGTCAGCGCCGAGACCGAGGACGGCTTGGTGATGGGGTTGCGGCATCTCGACCTGCCGATCGAGGGGGTGCAGTTCCACCCCGAGTCGATCCTCACCGAGTCGGGTCACGCGCTGTTGCGCAACTTTCTGGGCGCGACAGCCGCCGTCGGTTAGACGGTCAGTCGGCGCTGGTCGAGGCGCCGTACGACTCGTACGCGCGTTCTTCCCGCTCGGCGAGCTCCCGACCCGAGCGCTCCTGGAATGAGCTGATCCCGCCGGGATGCCAGGGACCGACCGAACCCGCCGCGATCGCTTCGTCCGACTTCGGCGTCACATTGAACCGCGTTCGGACGTCCTCTAGGGGGAGTGGCGCGAGGTCGAACCAGTCAACGCGGAGATAGTCGATGCTGTCGTTGCCCGTCTCGCGATCGGTGCACAGCGCGCCGCGCCGCATCGCGTCTGCAATGCGGAATGCCATACCGTGGCCTGCGGAGAGGTGACCGGGGCTCGCCTGGAACAGCCCGGCGCCGGTCCGCAGGTATCCAGTCTCGAACAGGGAGACCACCATCGCGAGGAGCGAGAAGCCGCGCATGTCATCGTTGGCCCGGGCGACGAAAGCGAACACCTCGAGCTCGGATTCGACCGTGGTGCCGTAGTCCGCCAGCACGTGCACCCAATCGTGCTGGGCGACCAACGGCGGCGCCGATCCGGGCAACCCGGGAAACGCGAAGCCTCGCGCCCGGTACATCTCCCAGACGCGGCGCCCGATGGAGCCTGCCGGCAGCTGCTCGAGCGACGACCAGCGGGCGGCGAGCGCAGGATCGCGCACGTCGGTCTCCCACGGCGATTGCAGCTGGACGGATGTGTGCAATGCATGCGCGTCCTCGGGCGCCCACGAGGCCGTATAGCCGTTGCGCTCGAAGTCGAACGCGGCAAGGCCGAGCGCGCCGTCGGCGAAGCGCCGCGCCACGTCGACCATTCCCTCGTCGACACCCAGCTCTCGCGCGAACCGTGCGATGCGGCCGGCGACCTCCTCGGGGAGGGGCCGCAGCACCAGCGCACACAGCAGCATGATCTGCACGCCGCGCGATCGGAACTGGAGGTCACGGCGGGCCAGCGACCGCGCGAACTCCTCGGCTGTCATCGGCGTGTACGAGCTGACATCGACCGAGTGCCCGGTCATGGCGGGGAACAGCGCCTCGATGAGGACGCGCTGCAGCTCCGTCAGGCCATCTGCCGGCGCGGCGGCGGACGCCACCCCGCGCGCGACGGTCGCGGTCTCTTCGGCGTTCGGCCGGGTGAGCAGGACGGCGTCCGGACCTGGAAGCGGGATGGGCATGAACAGGCCAGCGTAATCATGTAAGCGCGACCCTCGATCGCTGCAGCGCCTCGAGGAGTCGCCGCGCCGCGGCCTGGTCGCCCGCGAGCATGATGCGCCCACGGGCGAGTGCGGCGTCGAGATCGAGGCGCCCGAGAGCGAGATCGGCGAGCGTCGTGGCGCGGACGGTGATGACGGCGGCGGGATCGGTCGCCGGGCCGTGCCCCGGCTGCAGCCGGCCGTCGCGGACGGCGACGTAAAGGACCTCACCGTCGACGTGCAGCTCGTACGTCGCGTCGTCGAGGTCGGGCACAGGAGTGGTCACCGCGATGCCGAGCACGGTCCACTCTCCTCGGACCTCGTCGCCTTTGCGGGGGCGACCGAGCATGGTCATTCCCCAGTCGGCCATTGCTGCCAGGACGCGCGCCAGGCCGAGGGCCTGGTTCGTGAGCTCGTAGACGGAGGATGCGGCGGGCGGTGGAAGCGTCCGCTTCGACACCAGCCCGGCTGACTCGAGGTCCTTGAGACGGCTGGCGAGCACGTTGGGGCTGATACCGGGCAGCCCGTCCATCAGGTCCGTGAAGCGCCGAGGGCCGAGCATGAGCTCCCGGGCGACCAGCAGGGTCCAGCGCTCGCCGACGATCTCGAGGGCCCGCGCAACCGGGCAGTACTGCTCGTACGTGTGGCTCATCGGTCCATCCTAAGCCGTGGGACTTGTGTCACAGGAGCATCTACTTGTTTTTTCATAGTTCCAGGTACACTATCGAACCATGAAACTACGACGCCAACTCATCGCTGCTGCACTCGCTTTGGTCATCCCGGTCGGCTGGGCCGCCGTGAGCTCCGGCTCCGTCAACAGTCCCAAGGGCAAGCAACGCACCGGCGGATTCAAGGACCGCTGGGTGCAGCGAGGGCAGTACCGCATCCACGTCCGTGAGCATCCCGGCGCGGGACCGACGATCGTGCTCATGCACGGTTATCCCGACAACCACCATCTGTACGACCGGCTCGTCCCGTACCTGCGTGATCGTCACGTCGTGGTCTTCGACTTCCTCGGCTGGGGTGAGTCGGACAAGCCCGCCGGCTACGACTACACGTTCGAGAACCAGAAGGGTGACCTCGACGCCGTGATCAACGGCCTCGGGCTGGATTGGGTCGTCCTCGTCGTGCACGACGCGTCCGGACCGGCCGGGATCAACTGGGCGGTCGAGCACTCACAGCAGGTGGCCGGGATCGTCGCCCTCAACACCTTCTACAGCCTGCGACCCGATTCACCGCCGAATCCCCCAGAGGCCATCCGGTTGTTCTCGGACCCGAATTTCCAACGGCTCACCGACCACTTCGCCAAGTCACCCCGAGAGTTCCGTTGGCTGTACGACTTCCAGGTCGGCGGCTTCATTCGCAACGATTCCGTTCGAAAGAAGTTCGTGCCGCTTCTCTACCGTCAGTTCGAGACGAAGCCGAGCGCGCTCGAGGCCTTCCTCCGACTCAACGCCGATCTCACCCCGGCCGTGGTTGCGAACACGGAGCGCGAACCGCAACTCGCGTCGTTCACCGCCCCGGTTCGCATCGCCTTCGGGGAGCTCGATCCGTATTTGAGCCCCGCTCAGGGCCGTTCCCTGGCTTCGCTGTTCCCGAACTCGGAGGCCCTGACCGTTGCCGGGGTCGGGCACTTCCCGCAGCTCGACGCGCCCGCCGAGGTGGCGAACGTCATCCTCACGCTCCCGACCACGGGCGGCTAGTCGAAACACCTTTACGGAAGACGCGCGACGGCCTCGTCGTCGACGACGGCGAGGCCGTCCGCGACCAGTGAGGCGAACGCGTCGGGGTCGAGCGAGCGGACATCCACCGGTCCCCCGGCGCGCAGTCGCGCCATCACACGACCCCGTCGCTGACGGAACGATCCTTCGAACCGGCCCTGTCGTCGCGACCGGCGCTCGCCGTCGCGCACGCCACGGGTCGCGCAGCGCCGGCGCAGCGGGCACTCGTGGCAGCGGGGCTCTCGCGGTCGGCACACGAGGGCGCCCACGTCCATGAGCGCGAGGAAGCGATCGCGCCCGCGTAGCGGAGCTCCGATCCGGACCATGGCGGCTTCCGCCTCGCGATCGGACAGCGCGCGTCCCGCGACCCGCTCGGCGACGCGCCGGCCGTTCACCTCGACCGCCGACAGGTCGGCGCCGTCGCTTTGGGCGGCGATGGCGCGCGCGGTATAGCGGCCGACTCCGGGGAGCCGCGTCAAGTCATCGGGCCAGCCGTGCTCGGCGATGGCGACGGCCGCCTCCCAGAGCCGGCGCGCCCGCCGCGGGTAGCCGAGCGTGCCCCACGCCGTGATCACCGCGCCGGGACCGGCCGCCGCCATCGCGCTCGGGTTCGGGAATCGCCCGATGAAGTCGGCCCAGGCGGCGACGACTCGCGGCACTTGTGTCTGATGGAGCATGACCTCGGAGACGAGAACGGCCCACCGGTCGCGTGTCTGGCGCCAGGGCAGCTCGTGCCGCCCGTTTCCCGCCCACCATGCCGTGATCTCAGTCACGGCCCTTACGGAAATCTCCCTACCGTGAGCGTCACGCCGGAGCCTTTCGGTACTTGCTGTCCGGCGGCCGGGTTCTGGGCGAGCACCCGGCCGTTCTCGGACGGATTGTTCGTCGCCTGCTCGGAGGCGAACACTTGGAAGCCGGCGGCTTGCAGGGTCTGCGTCGCCTGACCCACCTGCTGACCGACGACGTTCGGCACCTGGACGTTCTCCGGACCCGCCGAGACGAACAGCTTGACTGCGGAGCCCTTCTTCACGCTCGTGCCCGCGCCCGGGTCGCTTCGCGTCACCCGGCCAACAGGGACGCTGTCGCTCGGCTCGCTCTGGAGGGACACCTGGAAGCCCTGCCCCTGGAGGAGCTGCTGGGCGGTCTGCGCTTCCTGGCCGGCCAGGTTGGGCACGACAATGTTCGGCTCTTTGGCCACGATCAGCGTCACCTTTTGGCCCGCCTTCGGCCACGGGGTGCCCGCAGCGGGATCGCTTCGAAGCACGGTGCCAGGTGACGCCTGGTCGCTGTCCTCTTCGGTGACCACGACGCTGTTGTTCGGGTCTTGGAGGCCCTTACCGATCAGCGTGTTGACGGCGTCGGTGCGCTGAGCGCCATTGAGGTCGGGCATCGTGAACGTGGCCTTGGCGACTCGCAGCACGACCGCGTCGTTCTTCTTCAGTTTCTCGCCGGCGCCCGGGTTCTGCGAGAGGACGAGGTCGGGCGGGTCCTTGCCCTCGACGTCCTTGCGTTCCACCTTGAAACCGATCAGCTTCAGTATCCGCTCGGCATCGGGGAACGACTTGTTGATCAAGTTGGGGACCTCGGCCGTCGGTCCGCCACCCCCGCCCCCGCCACCGCCGAACGCGACCAGACCGATGACGACCGCCGCGATGAGGATGGCCCCGAGGACGCCGGCGACGATGGCACCCCTCCGCCTCCGCCGCTTCTCGTCGGCGTCGTCCTCCAGCGACGTGGGCACCGCTGCCGGAGCGACCTGCGTCGGCGTGGCTGCCACCGCCGCGGTCTGGTCGGCTGCCGCGATCGGCGCAGCGATCACCGCGGGCTCGGGGCCACCCAGCGGCGGCTGTCCACGCAGGAAACGCAACAGGTCGTTTCGCAGCTCGTCGGCGGTCTGGTATCGCGAGTCGACGTCCTTCGACATCGCGGTGAGGATGATCTGCTCGAGGTCGGGCGGCAGGTCGGGCGCGTGCGCCCGCGGCGGATCCGGGTTCTCGCGCACGTGCTTGTACGCGACGGCGACCGGGCTCTCGCCCGTGAACGGCGGCACGCCGGTCGCCATCTCGTAGAGCACGACGCCGAGCGAGTACACGTCGGAGCGACCGTCGACGGGGAGACCCTGGGCTTGCTCGGGGGAGAAGTACGTCGCCGTGCCCATGACCGCTCCCGTCTGGGTGAGCGCTTCGCCGGCATCGGCGCGTGCGATGCCGAAGTCGGTGACCTTGACGTCGTCGTCGGCCGTGAGCAGCACGTTGCCGGGCTTGACGTCCCGGTGGACGACCCCGTTGCGGTGAGCGAACTCGAGCGCGCCCGCGATCTCGGCGCCGATCTCCGCCGCTCGACGAGGTGAGAAGGCTCCATTGTTGTGGACGATCTCGCGCAGCGAACGACCGCGCACGTACTCCATCACGATGAAGTACGTGCCGCGCTCCTGGCCCCAGTCGTAGATCGCGACGATGTTCCGGTGATTGAGGTTGGCCGCGCTCTGGGCCTCGCGCCGGAACCGCTCGACGAAGCTCGGGTCGCGTGCGTACTCGGGGAACAAGACCTTCACGGCCACCGGGCGGTCGAGCAGCTGGTCACGGGCGAGGTACACCTCGGCCATGCCGCCCCGTGCGATGCCGCGCTGGATCTCGTAACGGTTCGAGAAGACCTCAGCCAGCTGCGTCATCGGCGAAACCCTAGTCGTGCATCAATTTTGTGAGATGCCATGTCACCGTCCGAGCACCTGTCGCATCATCTGTGCCGCGATCGGCGCGGCCACTCGCCCACCAGTCGCCTCGCTTCCCACATCGCCGCCGTGCTCCACGATGACCGCCACCGCTACCTGGGGGTCTTCGGCGGGGGCGAATCCTACGAACCACGCGTGGGGCGCGCCGCCCTGGGTCTGCGCGGTGCCGGTCTTGCCTGCGACGGAGACGCCGGGGATGCGTGCCGCGGTTCCGGTGCCGCCCTCGACCACGGAGATCATCAGTGTCTTCACCGTCGACGCAACGTCGGGTGTCATCGCCGTCCGCCACGCCTTGGGGTCGATCGACTTCACGGAGTTGTCGTCGGCGTCGGTGATCCTGTCCGCCACGTGCGGCTGCATGATCTGCCCGTCGTTCGCCACCGCCGAGGCGGCCAAGACCATCTGGAGCGGGGTGACGGCGACGTCCCCTTGCCCGATGCCGGCGAAGGCGAACAGCGGCTTGTTCTGCTGGAACGACCCCGCCGGCGGGCCGGAGCTGTCGGCCGCTCCGGGGGAGACGTCGAGGGGCGGGGCCGAGTAGATCCCGAACTGCTCCATCCCGGGCGGGAACCGGTCGCCGAGGTCGAGGCCGATCTGGCCGAACGTCGTGTTGCACGACTGCTGGAAGCTGCGCGCGAGCGTGCCGCCGCACGATTCGCCGCCGAAGTTCTTCAGTGTGCTGGTCGTCTGGGGCAAGGTCAGCTGTGAGAGCGTGGGGAATTGGGTCTCGGGCGTGACGATCCCGAGACCGAGCGCGACCGACGCCGTGATGACCTTGAACGTCGAGCCGGGTGGGTAGCGCTCGCGGTAGGCGCGCGGGAGGTCGGGCTTGTCGGGGTTGGCTCGGATCAGCGTGTTGTACGCGGTGACGTCATTGGAGTTGTGGCCTGCGTAGGGCTGCGGGTCGTAGCTGGGGTTGGAGTACATGGCGAGCAACGCGCCCGTCTTCGGGTTCATCACGACCACCGAGCCGCGCTGACCGCCGAGTGCGTCGCGCGCCGCGGCCTGGAGGCCGGCGCTGAGCGTCAGCTGAACGTTCCCGATGGGCTCCTTGCCGGCGAGCACATCGCCGACGTTCCTGATCTGCAGCAGTGGGTCGCGACCGGCGAGCTCGTTGTTGTACGTGCGCTCGACGCCGGTGTTGCCGAACACGAACGACTGGTAGCCGGCGATCTGCGCGAACAGCGGCCCCAACGGGTAGAGGCGCTGGAACTTCAGCTCGCCGCCCGTCTCGACCGATCGCGCAACGATCTGCCCGTCGGCGGTAACGATCTTGCCGCGCGGCTTCGAGAAGTCACGCAACTGGAACCGGATGTTGCGAGGGTCATTGGCGAGATGGTCGGCGTCGTAGACCTGGAGGTAGGTGAGCTGCCCGACGAGCAGCAGAACGAGGACCGTGATACCGATCCCCACACGGCGAATGGCGCGGTTCACGGGCGGGCGGACGCGCTCGCGCGCGCGCTCGGTCGGCCGGCGCGCTCGGCGGTCTCGTCAGAGATGCGCAGCAGCAACGCGAGGACTACGAAGTTGGCGATCAGCGACGAGCCGCCGTAGGAGACGAACGGCAGCGTCACGCCCGTGAGCGGGATCAGACGGGTGACGCCACCGAGGATCACGAATGTCTGGATGCCGATGATGCTCGTCAGGCCGGCGGCGAACAACTTCGGGAACGGCCGGTCGGCCTGCACCGCGATGCGAAAGCCGGCCCCGATGAGCAGCAGGAACCCGATGAGCACCGCCACGGTGCCGAGCAGACCGAGCTCTTCGCCGATGGCCGAGAAGATGAAGTCGGTAGCTGCGTTCGGGATCTTGTCGGGACTCCCGAGGCCGAGCCCGGTGCCGGCGAACCCGCCCGAGCCGAACGAGAACAGCGACTGCACGGTCTGGTAGCCGTCGCCTCCCGCGACCGGCCAGGGGTTGCGCCATACCGAGACCCGCTCCTCGACGTGGCCGAACAGCTGGTACGCGATGGCGGCGCCGGTTACGAAGAGACCGAACCCGGCGAGGAGGTAGGCGACGCGCTCGGTCGCCATGTACAGCATCACGGCGAAAACGGCGAAGAAGAGCAGCGACGAGCCGAGGTCTTTCTGGCGCACCATGACCAGGATCGAGAAGCCCCACGCGAGCAGGAGCGGGCCCAGGTGCTTGGCGGCCGGGATCCGCATCCCCGCGATGCGGCGGGCGCCTTCGCGAAGGACCTCGCGCTTCTCGACGAGATAGCCGGCGAAGAACACGACGAGCAGAACCTTCGCTGCCTCGCCGGGCTGGAAGTTGATCGGCCCGAGCTTCACCCACAGGCGGGCGCCGTTGATCTCGGTGCCGAGCCCGGGCGCGAGCGGAAGCAGCAACGCGACGATTCCGAAGAACAGGAACGTGTACCGGTAACGCTCGAGCAGCGCGACCCGGCGCACGAGCGCGAGCGTGCCGATGAATGCGAGCACGCCGACCGCCGTCCAGACGGCTTGAGCCGGCGCGAGCTGGTCGGTGGCGTCGCGGTCGATGCGCGTGATCGTGATGAAGCCGATGCCGTTCAGCACTGCCGCCAGCGGCAGGAGCGTGGCGTCGGCGCGCGGGGCGAGGCTGCGGACCGCAACGTGCGCGAGCACGTACAGGCCGAAGAGCATGCCGAGGAAGAACCAGAGGTTGGCCGGCAGCGCCGGCCCCTCCGACAACGAGAGCAGCACGTAGCCGCCTGCCGTGATCACGACGGCCAGCAGGCCGAGTGTCAGCTCGGCGGTTCTGCGTCGGGGTGCGGTGCTGATCACGGGACGGGCGCCGGCGCCGGTGGCGCCGCGGTCGGTGGCACCGTCGTGGTCGTCGTCTGCTCCTGCCGTTTCTGGACGGTCGTACGGAGCCGGCGCACGTAGTCGTCTGCGCCACTGCGCGAGGAGAACGTCTTCTTCGACTTGACGTCGTCGAGCTCGTTCGCCGTGAGCTCGCTCGTCTCGATTGCGCTGTGCTTCTCGACGGTCGGGTCCCAGCCGAGCACGCCGCCGGGGCGGCCCTTGAAGATCGTGACGCGGCTGTTGTCGGCGCCAACGAAGTACGTCCGGCGCGCGTACCACCCCACCGCGCCGAACGCGAGCGCGAGCACCGCGAGGACGGGCAGGACCCACAGCAGCACCCGCAGCATCGTCCGTCCCCGGCCTCGCCGGCGACGCTTCCGCCGCGGCGCGAGCTCGCTCGTGTCGTCCTCGACTGCTTCTGGCTCGGCGGCGAGCGCAGTCTCGTCCTCCACTGCCTCGACCACCACCGCGGTGATGTTGTCCTCGCCGCCGGCGGCGTTGGCCGCATCGACGAGGAGTTGCGCTGCTCGCTCCGGGTCGGGCTCTCGCTCGAGGATGCCGGCGATGTCCTCGGACCGCACCATCGTCGTCAGGCCGTCCGAGCACAGCAGGACCCGGTCTCCAACCCCGAGCTGAACCGGATACACGTCGACCTCGACCTCGGGGTCGATGCCGAGGGCGCGGGTGATGATCGAACGCTGCGGATGACTCTCGGCCTGCTCGGGGGTGAGCTCACCCGTCCGAACCATCTCCTCCACGAGGCTGTGGTCGTCCGTGATCTGGGTGAGCTCGCCGTCGTGGAAGAGGTACGCGCGCGAGTCGCCAACGTGTCCGATCACGAGGTTCCCGTCCGTCCCCAGCGTCCCGGCGGTGAGGGTCGTGCCCATGCCGCGGAGCTGCTGATCGGACACGGATTTCTCGAGCACGGCGTCGTTGGCGTCCACGATGGCGTCGCGCAACGGCCGGCCAGCTGCTATCGCCGCCCGGAGCGACTCGAGGGCCGTGGCGCTGGCGACCTCGCCGGCGCGGTGTCCGCCCATCCCGTCGGCGACGGCAACGACGCCGAGGCGCAGGGACTCGTCGAGGAAGCCGTCCTCGTTGCCCTCCCGGACACGGCCGACGTCGGTGACGCCGGCGGCGACGAGCTTGAGCGGGCTCATGGGCCGCCCATTCTGCTCACTTGACGATCTCGGCAACGGTCTGCCCGAACTGGACCTGGTCCCCGCGCCGCAGTCGAGTCGCGCCGGAGATGGCCTTGCCGTTCACGAAGGTGCCGTTCGTCGAGCCGAGGTCCTCGATGTAGCCCTCACCGTTCTGCTGGAACAGCCGCGCGTGCAGCTGCGACACGAACGTGTCGTCACCCAGCACGATCGCGCAGCCCGCCCCCCGCCCGACGGTCAGCTCCCGGTCGATCGCGTGCGTCTCGCCTCGGCGCCCGGCGGGCTCGGTGATGCGGAGCCGGAGCGCGCCACGCCCGTCCCCGCGGCGCTCGCGGCGTGGTGGCGCCGGCGCGGCCGGCGCCGGTCCCCCGGCCGTGACGGCCGGGGCCCGGAGCTCGCGGAGCGTGAGCCGCACGACCCGATAGAGAAAGAGGTACAGCAGGGCGAGGAAGCAGAACTTGAGGACGGTGAGTACGGCTTCGGACATGAAGTCGGGCCTTCTAGGACGCCTCGAAGCGGATAGTGGTGGAGCCGACCCCGATCTCGTCGCCGTCCTGGAGCCGCTGCTCACGGATGGCGACGCCGTTCACCATCGTGCCGTTCATGCTGCCCAGGTCGGTCACGACGAAACCATCGCCGGACGGTCGGACCTCGGCGTGCCGGCGAGAAGCCTGCGGGTCCGTGAGCGACACGGCGCAGTCGGGCAGCCGGCCGATGGTCGCAGGCTCGTCACCCAGCTGGACCCGGCGCCCGTCCGGTAGCACCAATGCGCCGAGGTGTGTCGCCTTGCCCTCGACGATCTCGGCCAGGACCTCGAGCTGCCCGGTGCGGAGCTCGTCGTCCTCGATCAGCGCCACGCTGACCGGCCCGAGGAACGAATATGCCTCGTCGCGGGCGTGCTCACGCGCCGCGTCGGCGAGCTCGCGCTGGAGCACGTCGGTGTGCTGCGCGAAGCGTTCGTGGTCGCTCGGGGAGAGGTAGACGACGATGTCGTTGGGCACGACCGTCCCGCCCTTCACGCCGATCATCCGACCGGTATCGAGGGCGCGTGCGATCTTCCGCCCGATCTCTACTGGCTCGAGGCCGGCCCGGAAGGCCTTGGCGAACGTCCCCTCCACGAGCCGCTCGAGCCTCCGCTCGAAGCTCTGGAGCCCCATCGGGCGGCAGTGTAATGGCGCAATGAGCGGTTTCGACCGTCGTGCCCGGGCCGGATTCGAGCGGCGGAACCAAGGAACTCCCTTGGTACCCTTGCGCGTTCTCAGGTCGGGCGAGTGGC
>DASPXI010000008.1:0-13972 GCA_035637335.1 Acidimicrobiia bacterium | reverse complement strand
GAAAGAGGCACGTCCCCGCAGGGGCCGGGGTTTCCCCGGCCCCGGATCAAGGCGATGGCCGGCTGAGCACTTGCGTCAGCAAGTGCGACCAAAGGGTCAGCTGAAGACGATCACCGAGCGGGTGACCTCTCCCGAGCTCATCTCGTCCATGGCGGTGTTGACGTCGTCGAGCGCGATCTCATGGGAGACGAGCTCGTCGAGCATCAGCTTTCCCTCGGTGTAGAGGTTGGCGAGCATCGGGATGTCGTGGTGCACGCTCGACGATCCGTACAGACAGCCTCGGATCTGCTTCTCCGAGAAGATCAGTCCGAGGCCGACGGGCACGGTCATCATCACGTCCATCGCGGGCACGCCCACGAGCACCGTCTGACCTCCCCGGCGCGTCATGGTGAACGCCTGGTCGATCGTCGCCTGGAGCCCGATGACCTCGAACGCGACGTCAGCGCCCCGCTGATCGGTGAGCTCCATGACCTTCGAGATGCTGTCGTCCTCGCGCGCGTTCACCAGGTCAGTGGCCCCGAACTTCTGCGCCGTCTGGAGCTTCCCGTCCACCATGTCGATCGCGATGATCCGCTCGGCGCCCGAGTACTTCGCGCCTTGGATCACGTTGAGGCCGACGCCGCCGCATCCGACGACGGCGACCGTGTCACCCTGGCGGATGTCGGCGGTGTTGTGGGCAGCGCCGAAGCCGGTCAGGACGCCGCAGCCGATCAGCGCCGCCGCCGTCAGCGGGAGGTCCTTGTCGATCTTCACCGCGCTGATCGCGGGGACGACCGTCGACTCCGTGAACGTCCCGCTGGCTGACATCTGCAGCAGTGGCTGGCCGTCGCGCAGGAACCGGGGCGTCCCGTCGAGCAGGCCGCCGGTGGCGATGGTGGGCAGGCCGACGTCACACAGGTGGCCCTGTCCGCCTTGGCAGAAGTAGCAGTCGCGGCACTGCGGGATCCACGAGATCACGACGTGGTCCCCGGGCTGGAGATGCGCGACGCCTTCGCCGACCTCCTCGATCACGCCCGCGCCTTCGTGGCCGAGCACGGCCGGGAGCGGCGCGAGCAGCGTGCCGTTGCGGACGGAGAGGTCGGAGTGGCACACGCCCGAGGCGCCGAGCCGCACCTTGACCTCGTTCGCCTTCGGAGCCTGGAGCTCGACGTCGACGATTTCGAGGGGCGTGTCGATCGCGTTGCAGACCGCGGCCTTGGGCATCTCGTTCCCCCGTTTCTGTCCTTCTTGACCGGTGGGTCAACGGTATCGCTCACAGCCCCTATTGTCGCCGTCGCTAGCTCCGGCTTTGCGGCGGGCGGTCGGCAAAGCCGCCGCCGCCGCGCTGCTCCTCCCGCTCCGCGGCGCGCACGCCGTACCCGAGGATGATCGGCAGCGGCAGGATGACGATCGCGGCGACCAGCGCCGCGATCGACAGGTCGACAGCCAGCGCCGGGAAGTCGGTGGCCGCCGCCACCGCGAAGCTCACCACCGAGACCGCGAGCGCCGCGTACCCGGCGTGGCGGGCGTGGCGGACGATCCGGGCGATGCGAGCGCGGCGGGCGCGTATCGGGTCGTCGGCGCTCACCAGGAGCTCCAGCCCGCAGCGGCGAAGGCGGCGTCCAGGCGGCCCGGCAGGTCGGCGAGCGAGAAGTCACGGCGGACGAGCTCGCGGTTCGCCTCGAGCATCACCGGGTCGGGCGACGCCAGCCACGCCGCCACCTCACCCGGGTCCTCGACGCTGAAGACCCGCATGCCACTGGCAACGATCTCGTTCAGCACGGGGTAGCCGAGCGCGGCAAGCGGCCGGCGGGCAACCGCCGATTCGATCACCGGATTGCCGAAGCCTTCCCAGGTCGAAGGGAACGCGACGACATCGGCGGCGGCATACGCATCCATCGGGCGGGCGGTGCGGCCGAGCGTCACCGGCAGCGCGGTCGCCTCCAGCTCGCCTACGAGGGTAGGCCCGTAACCGTCTTCGGCCGGGCCGGTGAGCCAGTACACGACCCGACGGTCGCGGACCAGCCCGGCCAGCGCCTCGCCGAAGCGCAGCCCGCCAGGCACGTTCTTGCGCGGGATCGCCCGGGTCGGTTGGAGCACGACGAGTTCGGCATCGGTGAAGCCGAAGGCTGCCCGTGCTGCAGCGCGGTCCCCGCCCGGGGCGTCGAAGTCGAACGTGTTGCGGATCGTGTGGGCCGTGATGCCACGCTCAGCCAGTCCCTCACGCGAGCGGTCGTTCACGACGACGTGGAGTGCGCCGGGCTGCGCCGGCGGGAAGCCCCGGACCGCCGCCAGCTCGGCTCGCTGCCACGGCAGGTCGTGGTGGTGGAAAGCCACGCGGCCTCGATGACGCGCCAGCGCGTCGCGCGCCGCGCCCGCGGCGTCGACATTGATCGGGAGCGAGCAGATGTTGGCGGCGACCACCAGGTCGGCGCCGTCGAGCGCGGCCGCCAATTGCTGCGGGTTCGGCCTTGCGCTGTCGGCACCGGTGATCGCGAACGCGGGCAACACCACGTCTTCACGCCGGGGGGCGTCGCACCGCTCGCCCGCGACCCGGCGCACGGTGAAACCGAGCGACTGCAGCGCCCAGTCCCACTTCGCTGCTTCGACCGACACGCCGTCGGAGCCGCCGAGCCGGTACGACAAGAGCACCGCCTCGCGCGCCATCGCGAGGACGATACTGGTTACTCGACCCGAGACAGCTTCCGGTTGGTCGCGTCGAGGACGGCACGAACGACAGCGTCGGACGGGTCCTGGTTCTGATGCACGGTGGCGCTGCCGGACACGACCTCCTCGTGCGGCGGCATGACGGCCACGAGCGCCACGATGGCGACGTCGTGCGCGCCGACCCGAAGAATCTGGGCACTGTCGAGGCCGAAGCGGTCGGCGTCGCGCACGAGTTGCTGGATGGCGTCGAGGGTTGCCGCCCCGACCAGTCGCGGTCGCGACGCCGCCGCGATTGTCCCTTCGGCGGAGCCTGCGCGTTCCCCGTTGTCGTATGCCAGCCGCACCAGCACGTGGGCTCGGAGGCCGGAGGTCTCGATATTGATCGCCACGATGCAGGGGCGGAACTGCTCGACCGCTTCCTCGCCTCGAGCGCGTTCGACGAGCTCTACCGGAGCCCTGGGTACGTACGACGGCCGGGTACTCGCGGCGCTGGAGACCGTGCTGGCGCGCCGCGGTCTGCTGCGCTCGCGCGTCTAGCGATCTCTTCCGGAGAGCGGCTCATCACGTTCGTCCTCGTCCGCCTCGGCGTGGGCGGCGGGCTCGCGAGGACCGTCCTCGCTCGACAGACGCGTGTCGGCCGGCTCCAGCTCTGCCCACAGCGGGTCGTTGACGGTCTCGCCCGACGTTGCCGGTGTGGGTTTGGTCGTCCGCCGGCGTGTCCGACCGGTGCGGGACCGGCGACCGAGCTCGTTGCGCTGCGCCTGCTCCCGGAGGCGCGCCGTGCGGACCGCGCGCGGAACGCGACGACGGCTTCCGAAGTAGCAGACGGAAACGATCCCGAGCCCGAGCACGATGTCACCCACCGAGATCACCTCGTCGACCGGGTCCGGAATCACGATCTGGTCCCCAAGGAACGGCAGCAGGTCGTCGTCGCTCTCCGGCCGGTGCTTCACGGTCCGTTCGATCGGCCGCTCGACGGTACGACCCGCAGCGGTGGTGACCTCGCGATCGCGTGTCGGCATTCCTTGGTTGAGCCCGATCACGAGCGTGTTGAGCGCCACGCCCAACCCGACGATCCACATCGCGGGAATGCGCAGATTGACGAAGCAAAACGCGAGGAGCAGGCCATACGAGGCCATAAGCAGCCCGAAGCCCAGATCGTCAATGCGGTCCTTAGGGAGGTCGACGAACTCGAGCGCGAGCTGGATGCCGAGAGCGAGCACCAGCATCCAGATGCCCTGGATCTTGAGCTGGAGCAGCTGTCGCAGGCTGCCCCGGGTCACGAGCACGATCGCGATTGCGACGCCACCGGCGATGGCGATGCTGCCCACGGCGCGCCACGGTACAACGGGCGATGCTGCTCCCGGCTCTCTACGATTCTGCTCATGGCGGACGTTCGCTACGAGATCGCTGGTTCGGTCGCACGCGTGACGATCGACCGGCCCGAGCGGCGAAACGCGATGTCGTTCAGTGTCATGCAGGGCCTGCGAGACGCCGTGACGGAGGCAAAGGCCGACGACGCCGTCCGGGTGGTGGTGCTCACCGGCGCGGGCGACAAGGCGTTCTGCGCCGGCGCCGATCTCGGAAGTGGGGGCATCGCCGATGGCGCCGCCGCCGCGCACGAGGGGCGCGGCATGCTCGCCGCCCTGTTCCGCGATCTCTGGGAGCTCGGCAAGCCGACCATTGCACGTGTCCGTGGCTATGCACTCGCGGGCGGGTTCGGCCTCGCGCTGGCCTGCGATTTCGTGATCGCGGCCGCTGACGCACAGTTCGGCACGCCCGAGATCAACGTGGGCTTGTGGCCGTACATGATCACCGTCCCGCTGCTCCGCTCGATGCCGGCGAAGCGGGTGCTCGAGCTGATGATCACGGGCCGGCGCGTCGACGCCGCCGAGGCCGAGCGGATCGGGTTCCTCACACGCGTCGTACCCGTCGAGAAACTCGATGAAGCCGTCGACGAGCTCGCGGCGTCGCTGGCGTCCAAATCGCCGCTCATCATGCGGTGGGGGCGCGAGAGCTTCTACCGCGTGCTCGACATGGATCCCGACGACGCCCTCGCGTACCTCCAGGCGATGCTCACCGTGACGAGCGCGTCCGAGGACACCGCTGAGGGTGTCGCCGCTTTCGCGGAGAAGCGCGAGCCGAAGTGGAAGGGTCGGTAGGGAAGGTGAGCCGGGCCGAGTTGCAATCGGGGGAGTGTGCTCGCCGTGCGAGGATGACGCCATGACTGCCACCGGCGGCGGCGACGTCCACGATTGGGGTCCGCTAGTCGGCGACCTCAAAGCTCGGCGTGACCGCGCGCTCGCCATGGGCGGCCAGGAGCGGGTCGAGCGCCAGCACTCGCTCGGCAAGCTCACGGTGCGGGAACGCCTCGATCTTCTCCTCGATCCGGGCACGTGGGTGGAGTACGCGATGCTCGCCGACCACATGGATGCCGGCCTCGGCGACCGGTACCTCGCCGCCGACGGCGTCGTGACCGGTGTGGGGGAGATCGACGGCAGGCCCGTCGCCGTCGGGGCGTACGACTTCACCGTGATGGCGGGATCGATGGGCCAGGTGGGCGAGCGCAAGATGGCCCGTCTCCGTGAGCTCTCGATCCGTCAGCGCATCCCGTTCGTGTGGCTGCTCGACTCGGCCGGCGCCCGCATCCAGTCGACGAGCGGCTCGACATTCGCGGGCGCGGGCGCGCTGTTCCGCGAGCAGGTCGCGATGAGTGGAGTGGTGCCGATGGTGGCGGCGATGCTCGGGCACTGCGCCGCCGGCACGGCGTACATCCCCGCGCTCGCCGACTTCGTGCCGATGGTGAAGGGCACGTCGTCCATGGCGCTCGGCGGCCGGCACCTCGTCAAGGCGGCGGTGGGCGAGGACGTCACGGAGGAGGAGATGGGGGGCTCGGCCGTCCACACGAAGATCTCGGGCGTAGCCGACCTCGAGGTTGCCGATGACAAGGAGTGCCTCGAGATCGTCCGCAAGTACCTCTCCTTCTTTCCGTCGCACAACCAGGAGCCGCCGCCCGTGCGGGAGCGCGGCGACCCGGTCGACCGCCGAGTGGAGGAGCTCTACGACATCGTGCCCACCGCGCCGCGGCGGGCTTACGACATGCGCAAGGTCGTCACCGCCCTCGTCGACGACGCCGACGTCCTCTGGATCAAGCCGGAGTGGGCCAAGAACGTCGTGACCGGCCTCGCTCGGGTCGGGGGTCAGCCGGTGGGGATCGTCGGCAGTCAGCCGATGGTCTTGGGCGGCGCTCTCGACGTGAACGCGGCCGACAAGGTGGCGCGGTTCGTCTGGATGTGTGACGCGTTCGGCATCCCGCTCGTGTTCCTGCACGACGTCCCCGGGTTCATCGTCGGGTCAGCGGTCGAGAAGCAGGGGATCATCCGGCACGGCGCCAAGATGCTGTTCGCGGTGTCGGAGGCGACGGTCCCGAAGATCAGTGTGGTGATGCGCAAGAGCTACGGCGCCGGCTACTTCGTGATGAACGGCATGGCCTACGAGGCCGACTTCATCGTCGCCTGGCCGACGGCCGAGATCGCGGTGATGGGCCCCGACGGCGCCGTCAACATCATCCACCGCAAGACGATCGAGGCCGTCCCCGAGGAGGAGCGGACCCAGAAACGCCTCGAACTCGCTGAGGAGATACGTCAGAACATCGACCCCTACATTGCGGCCGGGCACGCGCAGGTCGACGACGTGATCGACCCGGCCGAGACCCGCAACGCGATCTGGCGCGGCCTCGAGGTGTCGCGCGCCAAGCGCGTCGAGCGGCCGTGGCGCAAGCACGGCGTCCTGCCTGTCTGACGTAGAGTCCCGCCCCTATGGCGGAGATCCGGGCGGAGATCACGGCGAACGTGTGGCAGGTCGTGGCCGAGGAGGGGCAGATGGTCGCCGAGGGCGACGAGATCGTCATCCTCGAGTCCATGAAGATGGAGATCCCGGTCGTGACCGAGATCCCAGGGGTCTTGCGTGAGCTGCACGTCGAGCCCGAGCAGGTCGTGCAAGAAGGCGACCTCATCGCCATCATCGACGAGACCTGACACGCGGCGACGGCGGCTTTGCCGACCGTCGCCGCAAAGCCGGAGCTTGCGACGGCGACAGGAGAACAAATGATCCGGTGGGAGGTTCGCGAGCTCGTCGGGATCGCGACCATCGACCGGCCCGAGCGCAGGAACGCCCTCAACGCCGAGCTGTGCGCGCAACTGCTCGCGCACCTCGAAGCCGACCATGACCTGCGCGCGGTCGTGGTCACCGGCTCAGGCGACCAGGCCTTCTCCGCCGGCGCCGACCTCGTCGTGCGGGCCGAGGATGCGTCGGAGCCCGGCGGGGGTGACACGTTCCGTCCTGCCTTCGACCGGCTCCTCGACGCGATCGTCGACTACCCGGCGCCAGTGCTGGCGGCGATCAACGGCGCCGCCATCGGCGCCGGTCTGCAGCTAGCGGTGGCGTGTGACGTGCGCGTGGCCGCGCCGAACGCGACGTTCTCGATCCCTGCCGCCCGCCTCGGCGTGTTCCTGAGCCCGGCGAACGTGCACCGGCTCGCTGCGCTCGTCGGCC
This sequence comes from Acidimicrobiia bacterium, assembly GCA_035637335.1. Lineage (GTDB taxonomy): Bacteria > Actinomycetota > Acidimicrobiia > IMCC26256 > JACDBD01 > JALZAA01. The sequence goes on along the minus strand of DASPXI010000008.1, from coordinate 6,772 downwards.
AGGGTGCTGCACGCGACCTCCTGCTCACGGCGCGCACGTTCGACGTCGATGACGCGATCCACGTGGGCCTCGTGCAGCGGTACGCCGACGACGCCCTCGCCGCGTCGCTCGAGCTCGCAACCGAGATCGCCGCTCTCGCGCCGCTGACGGTTCAGGGGCACAAGCGAGCGCTCAACATCGTGCTCGGCGGCGTCGACCGCGCCGGTGGGACAGAGATGCGTGCCCTCGAAGCCCGCGCGTTCGGGAGCCGTGACCTCCAGGAAGGCCTGGCCGCGTTCACCGAGAAACGCGCCCCGCGCTTCGAGGGACGCTGAGCTAGCTGTAGATCCCAAAGACGTTCGTCAGCCCGGGCCTCCTTGGAGACTGAAGGTGCCTAACGCCAACAGTCCCAAGGAGGGGCCCGGTGCATCTTCACGGTAACGCCAAGCTCGTCCCGTCGAATCGCCGTCTGGTGGTTGCTCGTGTGCTCGAGCAGCATTGGAAGGTCGGTGATGTCGCGGCCTCGTTCGGGGTCAGTGAACGGACCGTCTATCGCTTGCTGGCTCGGTGGCGCGCCGGCGACGTTCAGCTCCTCGACCGCTCGTCGGCACCGAAGCGGGTGTCGCGCCGCACCCCCAAGAGCGTCGAGGCGCTGATCGAGCGCCTCCGGCGGCTGCGGTTCACCTCGACTCGTATCGCGGCCGACCTCAAGATGGCAGTGTCGACCGTCGGGGCGGTCCTCGCACGCCTGGGTCTGAACCGCCTCAGTCGCCTGGAGCTACCCGAGCCGCCCAACCGCTACTGCCGCCGCCACGCCGGCGAGCTCGTGCACCTCGACGTCAAGAAGCTCGGTCGCTTCGACCGGCCCGGACATCGCGTGACTGGCCGCGGAGTGCCGGGCTGGAGGTCACGGAAGACGGGCTGGGAGTTCGTCCACGTCGCCGTGGACGACTGCACTCGCCTCGCCTACGTCGAGATCCTCGACGACGAACGCAAAGGCTCAGCGGTCGACTTCCTTCAGCGCGTCGTCGCCTGGTTCGCGGAACGAGGCGTGCACCTGCGCGAAGTGATGACGGACAACGGCAGCTGCTACATCTCCCATGACTTCGCTGCCGCCTGCCGGCAACTGAGGCTCCGCCACCTCCGAACCCAACCCAAATCGGCCCCGCACCAACGGCAAAGCGGAACGCTTCATCCAAACGCTGCTACGCGAATGGGCCTACGCGGCCGCTTACCAGACCAGCGCGCAACGCGCTCTGGCACTCAGCCCCAGGCTCGACTACTACAACCACCGACGACCCCACGGTGCCCTCGGTCACCGACCACCGGCCTCGCGGCTCAACGCCGCCTGACCAACGTGCCTGGGATCTACAGCTAGCTACGCCTCAGCTGCCAGATCAGCGCGCCGGGCAGGCCGACGAACGCGGCGCGCGTCGCCTCCGGGATGAACTGCGCGGCCATGCCCTGCATACCGGCTTCCTCCGGTCCGAAGCGCGGCTCGAGGCAGCGAACCACGTCGAGCCCGGCGTCCGCAAACGCCTCCAGGTACTCGCCGTGAAGGTGCACGTGCTCGCGCACGAAAGCGAGGCTGCGGTCGGCGCCTTCGAAGAGCGCCTGGCCACCCGCGACCGACATCGCCGGGTGCAGGTCGGACAGCACGACGGCGCCGCCGGAGTGGACGGCGCGGGCGAGCTCGGCGACCGGTGCGCGCAGTTCGTCACAGTGACCCAGCGCCAGCGCGCACAAGGCGAGGTCGAACTCGCCGTCGTCCACCGGCAACGCATGAAGATCACCCTCGCGCAATCGCACGTCCTCGGGGACCCTGCCGCGCGCCAGCTCCAGCATCTCGGGAGACCCGTCCACGCCTGCCACCTCGTGCCCCCGTTCCGCCAGGTGCGCGGCGTGACGGCCGGTGCCGCAGGCAGCGTCGAGGGCACGGCCCGGTGGGAACGCGTCCAGCAGCTCCCAGACGACCGGCTGCTCCAGAGTGATCAGCGGGTTGCCTGGACGGTCGTAGGTCGCCGCCCACCGGGCGTAGCCGGCGCGCGGGTCGAGCTCGGGGACGTCGGCTCCGAGGCCGAACGTCGTTTCCTCGTCGGTTCCCACGATGCGCCGCACCTCGTCGATGCGCGCCTCCGCGGTCGCGTCGTCGTCTTCCACGAGCCGGCGGAACAGGGCCAGACCCTCGACGCCGACCAGCAACTCGCGGAGCCGGATGTGTCGGGCCACCTTCGCACGGTACCTGCGGGGCACGCGCCGCGCGTGTGAGAATTCGGCTCGTCCGGTCGCGCAACAAGGGGGAGCCATGAGACGTTGGTACTCGATCCGCCCGGGTCTCACGTTCCGGGGGAGGAAGTTCAAGGGCCTGCGAGGGTGGGCCGGGAAGCCGTTTCATCCGCCGCTGACGGACTTCCCCGTGACGGCTTACCTGCTCGTCGCGGTGTTCGACGTGATCTCGCGGATCGCCGGCGACGACTCGACCATCGGTCGGGACTTCTTCGTCTCGGGCACCCACGTGATCATCGCCGGCGCGATCGTGTCACTCGCTACCGCGCTCACCGGCTTCTGGGACTGGCTGCGGTCCACCGAGCCCGGGAACCAAGCCCGCCGCACGGCGAACTGGCACATGACGGTCATGCTCACGGTCACCGCGATCGTCATCGTCGACATCGTGATCCGCTTGTTCCAGTGGAGCAATCACGTCGCGACCACGCCGCTCGTCATGATCCTGTCGATCATCGCCGGTGGGCTCGTTTCGTTCGGTGCTGTGTACGGCGGGGAGCTCGTCTACGACTTCGGCTTCAACGTCGAGACGGCCGGCGACCACCCCGTGTGGCACGAATCGGAGGTCGACGTCCTTCCCGGTCAGGACTGACGGGCGGGGCGCGCCACGCGTGCACGAACGGCGCGGACGGCGAGCCAAGTCGCGGCAGCGACCCACACGACACCGAGCGCGGTCAGGGTCGCAGTCGTGTAGTCGAGGGGCTGGACGGACGGGTTGTCGGGGACGTAGTCGCGTCCAAACCCGCGCAACGCCGGGAACACCACGATGAGCAGGACGCCGCTCGTGAGCAGCGCGGCCTGCACCGGCGCCCGGCACCAGCGCGGCAACGCGCGGGTGACCGCGAAGCCGATGAGGCACGCGATCGGTGCGAGCACGAAGTCATGGGCGAGGTCAGCTCCGATGAACCATCGTGCGACGTCGGCGGCGGCCGACAACCCCGTGTCCTGGACCAGGCCGACCGCGCCGAACGCGATGAGCGCGGTGCCGATAGGCAGCGCGATCCAAAACGCGCGGGTGTACCGAGGGGCCGTCACCGTACGACCAGCCTCGTGACCCATTTGGTCTGCATGACGCCGGGTCGGTTGGGCCCGATGAGGCGCAGCGGGAACCCGTGGTCGAGGTCGAGGATCTCGCCGTTGACCTCGAGGGCCAGGAGCGTGTCGGGGTCGTGGGCGTGCCAGCGGTTGAGGTCCGAGGAGCGGTAGGCGCGGCGCCGCTGGAGCGAATGGACGCGGACCTCGGCGTCGGTTCTCGCTCCTGCTCGTGCGAGCAGGTCGCGCACACGCACGCCCCGCCAACGCTGGGTGGTGCTCCAGCCTTCGACGCACGAGATCGGCAGGGTCGCCTCGTGCTGGGGGAGGGCGCGCAGCTCCGCCGTCGTGAAGGTGAGCGGTCTGCGCACCTTGCCTTCGACCGTGAGGCGATAGTCCGGGCTGCGAGCGGTCTCGACGACGCCCGCGGTCGCGGCGGTGCGGTTCACCGGAAAGCCCTGCGGCCCGACGTCAGGTCGGCGCGGTGCGAGTAACGCGAGCGTGCGGAGCGGCCTCACCGTCTGGCCGACAGTGAAGACCGTGACGGCGCCGGCGGCTGCGAACACCGTGGCGAGGAACGTGCGCCGGTCGAACGCACTGGCGGCTGCATCCGCCGGTCGCGCCTCGGTCGACGATGCGCGGGTGAAGAGCGCGGCTCGGGTGATCGCCCACTTGGCGCCGAGGTGCACGACGAGGGCGCCGATCGTGATCCACGCGACCCAGTAGTGCGCGCTGCGGAAGTTGAACGGCCACGGATACCACAGATGGGTGTCGGCGAGACCGGTGAACAGCTCGAAGACGCCACCCGCCACGAGCGGGAGGATCGCAAGCCGCTCGACCAGGTGCGCGACCGACGTGAACGGCGGCCACGCGAACAGCTTCGGGTAGACGAGCCAGAGCTTGGCGAGCAGCAGCGGGATCGACGCGAGGCCGGTGGCGACGTGGACACCCTGGGTGACGCGGTACAGCCCCGCAGGCCGTGACGGCCACTGGAACCAGCTCGGCGGGTCCTGGATCAGGTGCGAGAGCACGCCGGTGACGAAGCACACCGTGAACGAGACGCCGAGCGCGACGCCGAGGATGGCGGCGTTGCGCTCGTCGCGCAAAGAGCTGGTGAAGACGCGCGGGGTGGTGGCCTCAGCCACGTCGGAGACTCCCGAACCAGCGGCTGCCGGCGCACCACACGTCCTCGAGCTGCAGCCCCGTCACGGCCGCGTACGCGGAGAGGTCGGCGGCGCCGACGGCGGTCCACGCGAACCACGGTCCCTCGACCCCGTCGATGTCGAGGCGAACGAGCTCGGCGTTGGCCGCGCAGCCTGGGGGTTCCAGCTCGACGAGCAGCGTGCCGCCCGGACGTAACAGTGACGCGACGCGGGCGATCAGCGTCGCCGGGTCGCCGCCGATGCCGGCGTTCCCGTCGAGGAGCAGCGCGCTAGCCCACCGTCCTGCCCCGGGGATGCGGTCGACCACCGAGCGCGCCAGCACCGGCGCGCCGCGGCGGCGCGCAAGGTCCAAGGCCGCGGGCGTGATGTCGATGCCGAGGACGACCATTCCTTGCTCGGCGAGCGCGCCGACGTGACGGCCCGGCCCACACCCCACGTCGAGCACCGGCGGCACCGCCCGCGCCAGAACCGCGTCATCCTCGACGGTGAGTGGTCCGAGCCACCGATTGCCATGGCCCGGGAGCGCGTGGCCGCTCGTAGCGCGCAAGCACGCGGTCATCGAGCGGCGAGCGCGGGACCCCGTGTTCGGAGGTTCCGCAGTGTGTTCGCGAACCGGCTGTGCGGCACGTCGCGCGCGACCGCGACGGCGTCATCCATGTCGTCGACGTCGCGCAATGCGGGGAGCGGACGCGTCTGCAAACCCAGCGCGCAGAGGCGAGAGCGTTGTGCCTCGTAGGTGCCGGCGGTGCTCATCGGGACGCCGAGGAACACGGCGGGGTCCGGTGCACGCAGCCCGATGCCCCACCACCCGCCGTCGAGGCACGGCCCGAGGACGGCGTCGGCTGGCCCGCCCTGCAGCGCGCGGAGGGCGGCGCGCAGGCACGCCGGCGTGACCTGTGGCGTGTCCATGCCGATCAGGAGTCCGCCTTCGCCGAGATCGGTGAACGCGTGCGCGAGGCGCTCGTCGAGTCCGTCACCGCGTTGGGGGAGCACCTCGAAGCCCGCACGGAGCCAGGGGCCGGCGTTGCCGTCGAGCGCCAGCACACGGCGCCGAGTCGGTGTGGCCGCGACGGCAGTCAGCGTGTCGACGAGCGCCGCCTCCGCGAGCTGCGCTGCCTGATCGGGGTCGCACGGCGGGCACAACCGTGTCTTGACACGGCCGGGCACGGGTGCCTTGGCCAGCACGATGATGGTCAACGCATCACCCTCGCCATGTCGAAGACCGCGCGGGCTGTCCCGCGGACCGTGCCGGTGACCTTCGACCGTCCGACCCGGGGCGCGTAAGACACAGGGAGCTCGACGATCCGCCAGCCGGCGGCGGCGGCCCGCAGGACCATCTCCAACGGCCAGCCGAAGCGCCGGTCGACGAGCCCGAGACCGAGGAGCGCATCACGGCGGGCGGCCCGCATCGGCCCGAGGTCAGACACCCGCACGCCGGCGCGCCACCGGATGAGGCCGGCGAGAACGCGGTTGGCCGCCCGCGAGTGCAGCGCCCACGCGCCGGCACCGGTCCCGCAGCGCGCGCCAAGGACCAAGTCGGCCGCGCCTTCCACCACGGGTGCGGCAACGAGCGGCAGTTCGCCGGCGTCGAGGGAACCGTCACAGTCCATGAAGCAGACGACGTCGCTCGTCGCGGCGCGTAATCCGGCCAGACATGCGGCGCCAAACCCGCGCCGAGGTTCCTCGACGACGCGCGCACCCAAACTGAGCGCCACGCCCGCGGAACCATCAGTCGAGCCATTGTCGACGACGATGGGCAGGTACCCATTTGGCATACGCGCCAGCACGATCGGGAGCGCGTCAACCTCGTCGAGGACGGGTAGCACGACTTCGGGCATCAGTAGCGACGGTACCCACGCGCCGTCAGAACACAACGATGCAGGTGCTTACGATCTTCGAAACTCGCGCGGGTTCAGAGCTTGTGTGCGCGGCATCGCCGGTATGTTCCGACCATGGCCAGCGGCGTGACCGACATCGCAACCGTGTCGCGCCCGACCACCCGCGAGGTCGACCCGCGGCGCGCGTTCACATCTGAGGCGTGCGCATTGATGGTCTGGGTAGCGCTCATCGCGTTCGCGTACGTACTCATCGAGCGGGTTCATGCGAGGGGAACCGACATCAAGCTCGATGCCGCGCCGCTCGTCGGCGCGTTCGACCTGCGCGTCACGCCTCGGGCCCTCGCCGCCGTTGCGGTCGGCGCGCTCGTGGCGGTTGCCGGCCCAGTGGCGGCGCGAAGAGTCAGTTTCCGCCACCTCCTCCTCGGCGCGGCCGCCGTCGCGGCCGTATGGGCGATCGCGCTCGCCTTCGTCGACGGC
>DASPXI010000007.1:0-13100 GCA_035637335.1 Acidimicrobiia bacterium | reverse complement strand
CGTGTCCACCCCGTACGCCTACTGGTCCGTGTGCCAGCGCGGCAAGAGCCGGCGCTGGACGGAGACCGGCACATGGACTCCGGCGCGCGATCCCGCGGCGCCCGGGCGCGTGAGCCCGAAGAGCTGCCCGAAGCGCTAGGCCAAGCCGGCTACCGGTCGAGGCCGCCTCGCTCGAGCGCGCCCTCGACCTCACGCTGGCGGCGCACGTTCTCGGCGTGGAGCTCCTCGGTCGTCTTCACGACGCCGCCGACTTTGAGCTCACCCATGATGTGGACCTCGCCCAGGGTCTCGTGCATGTAGTCGGGGCCGTCCCCGGTCGGGATGAACCATCCTGTCGGGCACATCGTGAGCACCTCGACGAACGAGAAGCCCTCGTCGTGCACCTGCGACTCGAACGCTCGGCGGAACATCTTCTTCGTTCGCGCGACAGCGCCCGCGTTGTGCACCGAGCCCCGTGCGACGTACGCCGCCCCCTGGAGCTGCGCGATCAGGTCGCCGATCAGGATGGGGTAGCCGTGATACTCCGCGTCGCGGCCGTCGAGTGAGTTCTTCGTGCGCTGGCCGAGGACGCTCGTCGCTGTCATGTGGCCGCCGGTCTCGCCGAACACGCCATTGTTCAGCAGGATGCAGGTGACCTTCTCGCCCCGCGCCGCGGTGTGGAGCACCTCCTGGAGACCCTCGTTCACCATGTCGCCGTCGCCTTGGAGCGTGAACACCACCGCATCGGTCCGCATGCGTTTCACGCCCGTCGCCACCGACGGTGCCCGGCCGTGCAGGGCCTGGACGAGATCGACGTCGACGGTGCTCGAGAACGCGGTGTAGCAGCCGATGCCGGCGACCATGATCGAACGCTGCGCGACCCCGAGCTCCTGGAGCGCCTCGAGGTACACGCGCAGCGTGAGCGGCTCGCCGCAGCCCGGGCACATGTGGTGCTCCTGGGTGAGCAGCAGGTCGGGTTTGAGGTCGGCGACCTTCTTGGCGTGATCGGGCGGCTCGCTCGTATCGAGCACCGGACCGACAGGACGGATGGGATCGACGGGTTCAGCAGGCATTCGCAGGTCCTCCCTTCACCCGCGCTCGTTCACCGGCAGGGGCGGCAGCTCGGCGTCGGAGCCGCCGCGGTGCACGGCGAGCACGCGGTCCCGGATGATCTCGGCGTCGAGTAGCGGGCCGACGCCGAAGCCCGAGCCGTCGGTGGAGATGCCGCCGATGCCGACGACGGGCGCGCCGCCGAGCACCGCGAGCCGCACGTCGTCGATCATCTGGCCCGCGCAGAGCTCGAACACGCCGACGCATCGCGCGCCGGCCGACGCCTCGGCAACGGCGGCGTGCGGGTACGGCCAGAGGCTGATCGGCCGCACGAACCCGATCTTCTCGCCTTCGTCGCGCAGCTGGCGAACGACGTAGCGAACGAACTTCGCCGGCGTCCCGAACGCGACGACGACCGTCTCGGCATCGTCGCAGAACGCAGTCTCCACCCGCTGCTCCTCTCGCTCGATGTCCGAGAGCTTCGCGGTGACGTTCCGCAGGTGCCGCTCGATGCCGGGTCCCTCGTGCCCGTGCTTGCCCAGCCCGAGCGGCGTGATCACCCCCGAACTGCCGGTGCCGCCGCGTGCGCCGTCGACCGCCCACGACTTCTCCGGCAGCGGCGGGAACTCGATCGGTGCGACCGACACCGCCTCGTGGGTATGTGCGAGCAGGTAGTCGCCGTAGACGAGGACGGGATTCCGCCATTTGTCGGCGAGATGGAAGGCGAGCTGGGTAAGCTCGACGGCCTCGGTGATGTCGAGCGGTGCGAGCACGATGTGCCGGTAGTCGCCGTGGCCGCCGCCACGGGTCGCCTGGAAGTAGTCCTGCTGGCCGCGCGCCATGTTGAACACGACCAACGGCAGCTCGGCCAGCGTGATCTCGCTGAACGACTCCTGCATGAGCGACAGGCCCTGACCAGTCGAACCGGTGGCGGCACGGGAGCCGGTCGCCAGCGCGCCCCAAGCCATGCCAACGGCCTCGAGCTCGCTCTCGGCGTTGATGCACACGCCGCCCACCTCGGGCAGCTTCTTGGCCAGGTACTCGAGGAGCTCGGTGAATGGTGTCATCGGGTAGCCGGCGAAGAACCGGCACCCGGCCGCGATCGCGGCGTCGGCCATGGCCTCGGAGCCCTCCATGAGCCGGCGTTCGGTGGTGGCGACGGTGGTCACGACCTGGTCTCCGGTGCGAGCGCCGTGATCTCGGTCATCAGGGGCTGGTCATAGCGGAACACTTCGAAGCAGAAGTCGGGGCACACCATGAGACAGGCGGCGCAGCCCGTGCACCCGGGGTGGAGCTCCGGGTAGTGGTAGCCGAGGCGGTTGACTTCGGTGCCCATCGACAGCACGCGCGGCGGGCACGCCGTGATGCACAGCTCACAGCCCTTACACGTGTCGACATCGATCGTGACCGTGCCCCGGCTCTTGATCTCGGTCATGTACGCGCCGCCTCCTGCTCCCACGCCGGGAAGGCGAGATGGTCGACGGCGTCGAAGCCGGCCCGGATCGCAACCTCGTTGGCGGCGATGTGCTGCTGCCGGTAGGGCGGGATCGACTGCCGCATCGCTTCGATGGTGGCGTCGAACCCGACGAGACCCGTGATCCCGACGTACGCGCCCACCATCACCATCGCCCCGCCGAGCTCGTTCCCGAGCTCCGTGGCGATGTCCGTCGCGCCGAATCGAACGACCCGGTAGCGGTCCTCGTCGACCGGTGTCTCGAAGGTCGCGTGGTTCACCAGCACGAGTCCGCCCGAACGCACCTTGCGCTCAACGGGTGCCCAGAACTTGTCGTGCATTGCGACGGCGGACCACGTATGCGAGACGAGCGGCGGCGCCTGCAGCGGCGCATCGCCCACGACCACGGTCCCGTCGGTATTCATCCCGCGCATCGCGCCGCCGTACACGCCGAACAGCATCACGTGACGGCCTTCGAGCGTCGCGCCGCGGGCGATCACCTGCGCCGCGAGCTGCACGCCCTGGCCGCCCATGCCGGTGATCAAGAGCTCACGTTCCACGCAGGCCCCCCAACACGAACTGCTCCAAGTGGTCGACGTCCTGCTTGGACGGGCGCCGTCTGGCGACGAGCGCGTCGTTCATGCACCCGATGACCAGGTGGTAGACGGCGTCCGCATCGCGTTGCGGATCGCCGCCGACCTCGGCGACCGCCTCCCGTAGTGGGCGCACGAGCAACTCGCGCGACCGTGCGACCTCCGCCGGGAAGCGATCGGCGAGCCGCGCGCTGTTGATGGCAAACGGCCGCGTGTTGTCAGCGGCGGCGGCATTGCGCGCCTGCTCCATGACGCCCTCGATCCAGGCTCGTATGCGCGCCTCGCCTGTCGGAGCACCCGACATGCGGTGCTCGAGATAGGTGACCAACTGCCGCTGGCCGTCGTCGAGGATCGCGACGAGCAGCTCGTCCTTGCTGCGGAAGTGCCGGTAGAACGCCTGGTTCGAGAGCCCCGCCTCGCGGACGATGTCGTTCACGCGCGGGTCGAGGCTGCCCGTACGGCGCATGACCGCGTAGCCGGCTTCGACGAGGCGGCGCACCTCGTACGCGTACGCCTCCGAGCGCACCGCCAGCGTCCGGGACGCGACCCGCTCGGCGACCGGGGCGTCGGGATCAGCAGTCGGAACAACGTTCTGGATAGGCAGAACCTTATTCCGCCCTCGCGGGCAGCGCCAGCCCCCGGACCGCCCCGGCGCAGGTTCAGATACGGTCCCTCGACGTGCCGCCCGACTGGCAGCTGCGCGCCCCGCCCATGGAGCTCACCCGCAGCTATGTCGCCGACGGGCTGTGGAACGACGACACGCTGGGCGAGATCCTCGCTGCCGGCCTGGCCGACGGGTCGCAGCTGGTGTGCAAGGTCCGGTCGAAGCTGCGCCCGTATTCGGGCACGCTCGGCGACGTCGCCGATCTGGCCCGTCACGCTGCCGGCGGTTTGCGTGCTCGCGGCGTCGGACCGGGCGACCTGGTCGCGTTCCAGCTGCCGAACTGGGTCGAGGCGGCCGCCACGTTCTGGGCCACCGCGTTCCTCGGCGCGGTCCCGGTGCCGATCGTGCACTTCTACGGGCCGAAGGAGGTCGGCTTCATCCTCCGGCACTCCGGCGCGCGCGTGCTCGTCACCGCTGACCGCTTCGGCCATCTCGACTACCTCGCCAACCTCGACATCCTCCGCCCCGACCTACCCGCACTCGAGCTCGTAGCGGTCGTCACGGACGAAGACCTACCGAGCGGCCTGCTTCCCTTCTCGACGTTGGCCGACGCCGACGCCGACGCGATCACCACCCCCGCGCGCGTTGATCCGTCGGCGCCCGCGCTCGTTGCGTACACGTCGGGCACCACTGCCGACCCGAAGGGCGTCGTGCACGCGCACCGCACGATCGGGGCCGAGATCCGCCAGCTCGGCGCGATGCAGGCGGCGCCGGGCGGTCCGCCCGCCCTGGTCGGCGCGCCGGTCGGCCACGGCATCGGCATGCTCGCGGCGCTGCTCATCCCGGTGTACCGGCGCGAGCCCATCCATCTCATCGACGTGTGGGACCCGTCCGTCGTCCTCGCCGCAATGCTCGAAGACCAGGTGTACAGCGGCGCGGGCGCGACGTTCTTCCTCACGAGCCTGCTCGACCACCCCGAATTCACCGACGAGCACCGAACGCTGATGTCGCATGTGGGGCTCGGCGGCTCGTCCGTCCCGGCGGCGGTGACCGACCGCGCCGACGCGATGGGCATCTCGATCGTGCGCATGTACGGGTCGACCGAGCACCCGTCGATCACCGGTTCCCGCCACGAAGAGCAACGTGACAAGCGGCTGTACACCGACGGCCGACCGCTGCCCGGTGTCGAGATCCGTCTCCTGGACGCCGACGGCAAAGAGGTCGAGCCGGGCACTCCGGGCGAGATCCACAGCCGCGGGCCCGACTGCTTCCCCGGGTACACGGACCCGGCGCTGACCAAGGAGTGCTTCGACGTCGAGGGCTGGTACGCGACGGGCGACATCGGCGTGCTCGACGACGACGGTTACCTCTCGATTGTCGACCGCAAGAAAGACATCATCATCCGTGGGGGAGAGAACATCTCCGCGCTCGAGGTCGAAGAGCTCGTCCTCCGTCTGCCTGGCGTGGCCGAGGTCGCGGTGGTCGCCGCGCCAGACCCGCGCCTGGGCGAGCACGCCTGCGCGTTCGTCAGGCCTTCAGCCGGACAGGACATCCCAAGCCTCGAAGACGTGCGGGCGCACCTCGACGCCGCCGGGCTCGCCCGGCAGAAGTGGCCCGAGGAGATCAGGACGATCGACGACTTCCCGCGCACGCCATCCGGGAAGGTTCAGAAGTTCGCCCTACGCGACCGTTTGCGTCAGGAAGCGGGCGTCTCTCGCGCCTCGCCGACCCCGGGGTCGCCGAGGTAGCCCGCCAGCGTCTCGGCACCGGCCGACGCCGCTGGGCCGCGCCACACGACCTCGCCGCGGCGCAGGATGACCGCGTCGTCGGCGAACTGGAGCGCACGGTCCACGTACTGCTCGACGAGCAGCATCGTGACGCCCTCGGCCCGCGCTCGAGCAAGGCTCTCGAAGACGAGGTCGACGAGTTTGGGCGCGAGCCCGACCGACATCTCGTCGGCGATGAGGAAGCGCGGCGGAGCCGCAAGCACCCGAGCCAGCCCGAGCATCTGCTGCTCACCGCCGGAAAGAGTCCCGGCGGGCTGGTGTCGCCGCTGCGCGAGCACGGGGAACAGCTCCAGCGCCCGTTCGATCGCTGCCTTGCGCTCGCGGCGCGGCACCACGTATCGGAGCTGCGCGCGCACGTTGTCGAGCACGGAGAGGTGCGGGAAGATCCCGCGCTCCTCGGGCACGTACGCAACGCCGAGCCGGCTGACGCGATGCGGGGACCATCCCGTGATGTCGCGCCCGTCGAAGGTGATGCGTCCGGCTGCAGGCCGCACGACGCCGGCGATGGCACCGGCGAGTGAGCTCTTGCCGGCCCCGTTCGGGCCGAGCACCGCGACCGTGCCTCCGTCCGGTACCTCGAGCGTGACGTCGAAGACGGCGCGAGCTTCGCCGTAGGTCACGCCGACGTGCTGCACCGACAGCAACGGGGACTGGCTCACGGGGCCTCCGCAGCGACCGTGCTGCCGAGATACGCGGCCTGGACCGCCTCGTTCGCGCGAATAGCGGAGGGCTTGCCGGTGGTAATGATCTTGCCGAAGTCGAGCACCGTGACGTGCTCCGCGAGCTCGAGGACGAAGTCGACGTTGTGCTCGACGAGCACGATGGCGACACCAAGATCGGCGCGCGTTCGCTCGAGCGCCCTCGCGAGCCGCCTGGTCTCCTCGACGTCGAGTCCCGACGTGGGCTCGTCGAGTAGCACGACGGCGGGCTCGGTCGCCAGCGCCCGGCCGACCTCGACGAGCCGCCCCGTGCCCAGGGGGAGTAGGGCGGCCGGACGATCGGCCATCGGCGCCAGCCCGAGCAGGTCGAGGAGCCGGTCGACCACTTCGCGCTCGCGAGGCGACGGCCGGCCGCCGAGCCCCGCCAGATCGGTCAGCAGCCGGCGGTCGCGACGCTCGTGAGCGCGGTGCGCGACCACCAAGTGCTCGCGCACGGTGAGCTCGGTGAAGAGCTCGATGCGCTGGAAGGTGCGTGCGAGACCGAGATGTGACCGCCGTTGCGGGCTCGCGCGGGTGACGTCGGCACCTCGTAGCAGCACCCGGCCGCCCCGGGGCCGCACGAGACCCGACAGGACGCCGAACAACGTCGTCTTTCCTGCGCCGTTCGGGCCGACGAGACCGACGACGGCGCCGCCACCCGCCTGGAGGCTGACGTCGTCGAGCGCGACGACGCCGCCGAAGCGAACGGTCACGTGGTCGGCGCTGAGCAGTGTCGCGTCCCTCATGCCGGCACCGGCGCAGTGGCCCCCGCCGCCCGTTCCTCGCGGCGGGTCTGGCGCCGCAGACGGCGCAGGCGGTGCTGGTTCACGACGTCGAAGAGGACGCCCCGCGGCTCGCGAGCCAGCGCGATGGCGCCGAGACCGAAGAGCATCGTCGGTACGTCGGTCCAGCCCTCCGACAGGTAGAGGCTGACGAGTTGGGGCGCGACGACGAAGATGATCCCGGCGATGAGCGCGCCCACGATCGAGCGCACACCCCACGTGACGACGATCGCCAACCACACGATCCCGGTGAGGAGATTGAAGGAAGCCGGGGCGGCACGACCGATCGCGACGGCGTACAGGCCACCGCCGAGCCCGGCGATGAACGCGCTCGCCGCGAACGCCAGCATCTTCGAGCGTACGATGCTGATCCCGATGGTCGCAGACGCCGGCTCGCTGGAACGCATGGACGCGAAGACGAGCCCGCTGGTGCCCCGACGCAGGTTGAGGACGAGGAGCGCAACGACGCAGAACACCACCACCAACAGCAGATAGAACAGCGCCGGGTCGTCGAAGTCGATCCCGAAGAAGCCGGGACGACCGATCTCGACCCCGGTCCCGAAGTTGTCGAAGTCGTCGCGCGCGAACACGAGGTTCTCGACCAGCTGCGAGAACGCCAGCGTCGCCAGCGCGAGGTAGAGGTCGCCCAGGCGGAGGCTCAGCCCGGCGACGAGCATGCCCACCGGCACTGCCACGAGCGCGCCGGTGAGCAGCGCCCATCCGATCGGCCAGCCCGAATCGGTCGCCAGCTTGGCGGCGGTGAAACCGCCGATCCCGGCCAGTGTCATCTGGCCGAGCGACACCATGCCGCCCTCGCCGGTGACCACCGTGAACGTGAGAAAGAGGATCGCCAGCGCCATGCCCTGGCTCACGACCCCGACCCAGAAGTCGCTGAGCCACAGCGGCACCGAGAACAACACGCCCGCCACGAAGAGCGGCCCGATCGCCGCCCGCCAGCCCCGCAGCGGTGGGGGCGCGGGTGCCTCCGGGTGCTCTTGGCTGGTCGCGCGCGTGTCGACCTCGAATCGTTCGCGCTGCAGGCCCTGGTACGCGAGCAGGAAGACGAGCATCACGATGAAGGGGATGCTGGGCCGGAAGCCCTTGGCGAGCACGCCCGAGTTGGGGAGCCACTTGCGCGACACCTCTTGCACGAGGCCGATGAGCAGCGCGCCGCCGAACGCGAGGGGCAGGCTCGTCATGCGGGCGATGACGACTGCGCCGAGCGACGCCACGAGCAGCAGCGTGAACTGGATGTCGGCAAGCCCGAGGATCGGCGCGAGGAGCACGCCCGCGAGGCCGGCGAGTGTGGTGCCGAGCATCCATGAGCTCGCCGTGACCAGGGACGTGTTCATACCCGAGATGCCGGCGACTCGGGGCGAGTCCACCGTGGCTCGGATCGAGAGGCCGAGCGGTGTGCCGCGGATCAACAGGCTCAGGCCCGCCGCGACCACGGCCGCCGCGATCAGGACGACGAGCTGGTTCGCGTTGATCGCAACCCCGAAGATGTGGAACACGCTTGGCGATCCCTCGATGAACCCCTCCGGTTCGAAGATCTCGCTCTTCGTGAACGGGAACGCCACCTTCACGATCGCCGGCAACGCCACCCAGAGTCCGACGGTCGAGACGAACCGCACGATCGGTGGCGCGTACGCCAGCCGCCGGAAGAGCGCGGCCCAGAGAAACAGGCCCAGCAAAGGCGACACGACCCCGATCGACACGAACGCAGCCGCCGGCACGGACCAGCCGTGACGCGTGTGGAGCCAGTAGTAGAAGACCGCGATGAAGTACGCGATCGCGCCGTGGGCGAAATTGAAGACGCGGGACGCCGTGTAGGTCAGCACCAGTCCGAGCGCTGAGATCGCGTAGATGCTCCCCAGCACCAGGCCCGCGACTATGAGCGCGTTCACGCGTTATCCGCGATGCGCCAGAGGCTCATCCTTTCGCCTGTTGCTCTGCGCTGAGCTTCTTCACCTTGTTGCCATCGATGACTCGACTGGCGCAGAAGGGCTTGCCGTCGAACTGCGGCACGAACTGCTGGTTCTGCACCTGCACGTAGAACACGCAGTAGAAGGGCCGGCCGAAGACTTCGTTGAAGTCGACCGGGATGTAGGCGCCGTTGCCGTCGTAGTCCTTCACCTTGCGGAGGTTCTTGATGAAGTTCTTTCGGGTCGGGCACTCCAGACCGGCGGCTTTCAGTCCGCGGATGAACGTATCCGCCGCCAGCCACCCGTTGTAGGGAACCTGCCCCTCGGCGTGCTTTCCGAGCGCGTCCATCCTGCTCTTGTATTCGGCGAACGCCGGCGGGCTGAGCTCGAACGGTACGAACTCGACGCCGAAATAGACGCCCTCCATGCCTTGGATCGCGAGCGTCCGGGCGTCGTAGCCGCCGGGGAACACGACGGCTTTCATCTGGACACCGGCTTGCTGCAGCGCCGCGTTCAGCGCCGTGTTTTGGAGGAAATCCATGCCCGTATACAGGCCGTCGGCGCCCGAGTCCTTGATCCGCTGTACCACGCCGGTGAACTCACGGTCAGAGACCGACAGGTCGGTCGTCTTGAACACGACCTTCATGCCCTTGGTCTTCTTCACCGCCTGCTCGATCTGGTCGATGAAGGTCGCGCTCGATGCCTGGTTCGTTCCTACCAGCGCGATCTTGGTCGCCCCGAGCTTCTGCATGACCTCGGCGTTGCGGGTCGTGAACGTCTTCGCAGGGTCGGGCGGCACCGTGTTGCGCCACCCGAACATGTTCTTGAACTGCCCATACGCGGGAACGCCGACGTGCCAGCCGACGACGGGGACGCCTTGCTGGTTGAGGAACTTCGCGCCGCCCTGGGCCGCGGCGCTGACCTCGATGATCCCGAACACACCGTCCTGCTGGACCAGCTGCTGGGCGGCGGTGAGGTTGCGCGCGTTCTCGCCGACATCATCGACGTCGACGAGGGTGATCTTCCGCCTGCCCGTTTCCTGCTCGGCGTTCGCTTTGTCGACGCGTGCCTGAATGCCGTTCAGCGCATCGGAGAACGACTGTGCCTGCGGACCCGACTTCGGGAGTATGACGCCGGCCTTGACCTCCTCGTTGCCGACGCCCGGGTCGTTCTTGCAGGATCCGGACGAACCCGCCGGGACTTCTGCCGAAACGGCCGGTACGAGACTGGCGACGAGCACAAGCACGAGCGCGCACGCCACGGCGAGTGCCACACGACGAGAAGACATCGGACCATGCGGGCCCATCGCCGCACCCCCCTTGCTCGGCGACCTGCCCTCGACGCCAATCAATACCCCTGCCCGAAACCTGACGCAAGGGTCAGGGTCGAGTGCGGGTGGTGCTCGCGATGCGTTCGACGAGCAGCGTTCGCTGGACCTGACCCGTCGCGGGCGTGCGCGGCAGCGCGTCGACGATCTCGAGGCGCCGGGGCTGCTTGAACGCCGCGAGCGCGGCGTCGGAATGGGCACGGAGGTCGTCGAGGTCGAGCGCGTCGCCGGCATCTGGTTCCGGCACGACCACCGCGCACACGATCTCGCCCCATTGCTGGTCGGGGACCCCGACGACGGCGACCTCACGCACGGCCGGATACGTCGCGAGTGCGGCCTCGACCTCGGCGGGCGCGACCGTCTCGCCACCAGTGCGGATGACGTCGCGTGCACGGCCGACGATGGACAGGTAGCCCTCGTCGTCGAGGGATCCGAGGTCGCCGGTGTGGTACCAGCCGTCGCGCATCGCTTCCGCGGTCGCGTCGGGCTGATCGAAGTAGCCGTCCATGAGTAGGTCGCTGCGGATGCACACCTCACCGTTCTCGAGGCGCACGTCGACGCCGGGCTGGGGGAGCCCGACACTGCCGGGCTTCTGCCCCAGGTCGGCGTGCGCCAGGACCGTGCCGGGACCCGCCTCCGTCGACCCGTAGAAGATGCGCGTGACCGTGTGGGGGAGCGCATCGCGAATCGCGGTGACGAGCTCCGGTGGCGTCGCCGACGTGCCCGTGTCCGCCTCGACGAGGGACGACACGTCATGCTTCTCGACGCCGTGCTCGAGCACGCGCGCCCACACGGCGGGGATGAGGTAGACACGCGTCGCGCCCCTCCGCTCGACCGTGTCGAGCAACGTCTCTGCGTCCGGAAGGTGCACGAAATGGATCGGCCGGCGGCTGTGCCAGCATCCGAGGCCGAGGGACCAGCCCGCCATGTGGAACAGCGGGAACATGCACACCGTTCCGCCGTCGCTGTCGGCGGCAAGGGGCGGGAAGCTGCGCAGGCAGCTTGCGCGGTGGGAGAGGACGACGCCCTTCGGCCGTCCCGTGCTGCCGCTCGTGAAGAAGATGACGTGCGGATCGCGCTCGTCGAGCCGCGGCGCGCCGATATCCACGCCGCTGGCGCGCGTGGCCTCCTCGAAGAGATGCGCGTGTGTGACGATCGGGACGTCGATCTCCTGGACCAGCTCGGCGTGGGCGTCGTCGGTGACGAGCACTCGGGGCCGGGCGTAGCCGATCACCGCGGCCGCCTCGTCCGGCCCCAAGCGGGCGTTCACCGGCGCGAAGACGGCACCGAGCTTCGCCAACGCGAAGAAGATCGGCAGCGGCTCGAGGGATGTGTCGCCCCACCACGCGACGCGGTCGCCGAGCCCGACGCCCATGCCCGCGAGGGTGTGGGCGACACGATTCGCGCGGTCGTCGAGCTCGCCGAACGTCAGCTCCGCGTCGCCGAGCGTCGCGGCCAGGCGCCGAGGTGTGTACCGGGCCGCGTGCCGAAGCACGTTCCCGATCAGCAACGCCATCAGCCGCGCGCGGTGTCCTTGAACTCGACCAGCACGTTCCGGTAGGGCTTGTCGCCCACGTTCACCGCCGTCTCGACGCTGCCCTGCTTCAGGAAGATGGTGTGCCCCTGCTCGACCGGCGCCTCGATGTAGTCGCCGTACTCGCTCTTGTAGCCCGGCACGGCCTTGGCTGCGATCTTGTCGCCGGCGACGTCGACGATGACGTAGTCGCACGTGTGCCGGTGGGGAGCCGACTCCTCACCCGGGTCGAGGCGCAGCTCCCAGATGCGGATCTCGTCGTCCTCGAACAACAGCTTGCTCCCGATGTCGCCGAGCGGGATGTTGCCGTCGTCGGCCATGCCATCTCCCCTCTCCGTCGTCACGCGGCATGATGACGGACATGTCAGAGACGGGCAACCACGACGCTGGACTCCTTGCGCACGCCCGTGCGCGGCCGGATCACGTCGCGCTGCGCCTTGGAGATGAGACGCGGACCTATGCCGAGCTCGACGACCGGGCCCGCCGTGTGACGCACGCGCTGACGGCGCTGGGAGTGCAGCGAGGCGACCGGGTGGCGGTGATGGTCCCGAACTCGTTCGAGTTCTTCGAGGCGATCCACGGCTGCGGTCGCGTGGGCGCGGTCGTCGCCCCGATCAACATCCACTTCAAGTCGGACGAGGCGGGCTGGATCGTCACGGACTCCGGCGCCACGGCGGTGATCGTCGCCGAGGAGCTCCAGTCCGCCCTCGACGGCGTGCCCGATGTGCCCCGGCTCGTCGTCGGACCGGGTGGCGACTACGAGAAGGCGCTGGCGGACGCGCCTGACCACGGCGAGGTCGAGCCGCCCGAGGCGATCGGCGACGGGTGGCCCACGATCATGGCGTACACGTCGGGCACCACCGGACGGCCGAAGGGCGTCGCGATCGGCGAGGACGACTTCCGCCGCCGCGCTGCCGGCGTCGCCGCGTCCGGTGAACGCTGGGGGTTCACAACCGACGATGTGCATCTCCTGGTTGGTCCCTCGTATCACATGGGACCGCTGTTCTGGTCGCAGATGCATCTCGCGTTCGGCGGGACGGTCGTGATCATGCCGAAGTGGGACGCGCGCGAATGCCTCGAGCTCATCGAACGCTGGTGCGTGACGAACGTCCACATGGTGCCGGCTAACTTCACCCGGATCCTCGCCCTCCCCGAGAACGAGCGCGCCAAGTTCGACCTTTCGTCGCTGAAGATCGTCGTGCACGCGGCGGCGCCGTGCCCCGTGCGGCTCAAGCGCGCGTTCATGGAGTTCGTCGGTGCCGACAAGGTGTGGGAGTACTACGGGGCGTCCGAGGGTGGCGGGACCGTCATCAGCCCGCAGGAGTGGCTCGAGCATCCCGGGAGCGTCGGCAAGCCGTTTCCCGGCAA
>DASPXI010000006.1:0-16661 GCA_035637335.1 Acidimicrobiia bacterium | reverse complement strand
CGTCACTTCGATCGGTGTCATGGGTGCCGCTCTCATGGCGCTGCCCGCGACCGCCGCCGACGCGAGCCAGCCTCCGCCGCCGGAGCAGGTCCAGGCGTGGGCAACGACGCTGCCGAGGCAACCGAAGTCCCAGCTCGACCGCGTGTACAGCCCTCTCGGTGCGCTCCACGTCCTCGACCAGATCTACGCGGTGATGGTCCAAGACCTCAGCGAGGACAGGCCGGGAGACGCCTGGACAAAGGGGGGCGAAGGTTCCAAGGCCGTCGACCGGTACCGACGACTTCTCGTGCACTCCCCCGATAAGTACCTCAACAAGCTCATGAACAGGGCGCTGAATCAGGTCGGGGACGTGTTCGATGAAGTCGATCTCACAGCCACCGATAAGGCCGCGAGGACGGCTCAGCGGAGTAATCGCTTGTGGGCACAGGTCGAGTCCAAGCTGAAGACCTACGGCGTCGACACGGGCGAGCCGTGGTCATTGAGCACCGTGACCTGACCCCCGAATCCAACACACGTGCAGCCGGCTGCGACCGTGTTGTGTGCGTCCCTAGAAGAGCGTCGGGAGTGAATCGGCCCTGCGGAGCGCGTCTTCCATGGTCCACGAAGCGCGCACGGTCGTGGTGTTCCACTGGATGAATCGGCTCTCCACCAGAAATTCCCGGACGGCGTTGATGTCCGGCGCCTCGAACACCCCGATCACCTGATGATCGGGCCCGAGAACGTTGAGCGCGACGA
Source organism: Acidimicrobiia bacterium (assembly GCA_035637335.1). Classification (GTDB taxonomy): domain Bacteria; phylum Actinomycetota; class Acidimicrobiia; order IMCC26256; family JACDBD01; genus JALZAA01. The sequence continues at coordinate 15,926 of DASPXI010000006.1, read as the reverse complement.
TCTCGATCTCCAGCTTCTTCGCCAGCGCGGGGATCTCCTGGGCACCCTGACTCATCAGCTCTCGGACCTTACGATTGGATGTCGGGCACAACTCCGGCGGGTGCTCGGCAACGACTACGAACTGCATGTCGGTCCCTCCTTCTCCAGCGTTCGGCCTTCGGGCGTTCTTGGTGGGTCGCGCTAGGGTCGCAAAGCGCCGTTTCCCCGACCTTTCGCAGACCTTTCGGACGTGGTGCCGATGGCGCAGACCGGCGGGACGAGGATCCAGCTCTGCGGCCGGCTGATGGTGCAGCTCGACGGCGAGCGCGTCGAGGACTCCCTGCCTGGCGGGAAGGGTCGGCTGCTCTTCGCGTACCTCGTCCTCAATCGCGCCCGGCGCCTGAGTCGGGACGAGCTGCTGATCGCCGTGTACGGCGACGACGCGTCGCCCGAACAAAGCTCGTCACTGAGTGTGCTGCTCTCGAAGCTGCGCGCCGTTGTGGGCTCCGCGGTGCTGACCGGACGATCGGAGATCGAGCTCGTCTTGGCTCCCGACACTTTCGTGGATGTCGAGGCTGCCATGGAGGGCATCCACCGGGCGGAATCCCATGCGGCCCGCGGTGAGTGGGCCGAGACCTGGGGCCCCGCGGGAGTCGCGTATCACGTCGCGAGCCGGCCCCTGCTCCAGGGTCATGACCTTCGATGGCTCGACGAGTGGCGGAGGCGTCTCGGCGACGTCCGGCTGCGCGGGCTCGAATGCCTTGCGGCCGCGCGCCTCGGTTTGGGTGAACCGACGTTGACGCAAGCCGAAGCCTGCGCGCGCCAGCTCATCGAGCTCGCCCCGTACCGCGAGACGGGCCACCGCATCCTGATGGAGACACTCGAGCAGCGGGGGAACGTCGCCGAGGCTCTGCTCGCGTATGAACGTCTGCGCGTGCTGCTCCGCGAAGAGCTCGGGGTCGAGCCGAGCAGCCAGGTGCAACGCGTCTACCGGCGACTGCTCGGCGAGACGACTACGACGATGGCGTAGAGCCTGTCTCCTCGGCCTGCGCCACGATGTCGTCGCGCGAGACTTTGCCTGCGAGATCGGGATGATCGGCACTCATGTGCTGCTGGGCGTTCTCCCAAAGCTCGTCGTCGTCTTCGCCCTCGACGACCAAACCGCACACGCAGCTGATCCGCTTCACCGCTCTCAAGCGTAAGGCTGGTGTCCCGAGCAGGCAACGCATCTCGGTTTTCGTATGCTTTCGCGATGCCGATGTACATGGACCGCCACGACCTCCCCGGCATCACTCCGGAGGAGCTCGCGGACGCGCACACGCGGGATGTCGAGGTGCAGGAGAAATATGGAGTGCGGTACCACACGTACTGGTTCGACCCCAGTAATGGCTCCGTCTTCTGCCTCGCGGAAGGGCCGAGCAAGCAGGCGCTGGAAGACGTCCACCGGGAAGCACACGCCCAGCTCACGGGAACGATCGTCGAGCTGAACCCGAACGTCCCGCTGAACGCGTTCTTCGGCGCGATGCCTGAGTATCAGACGGGAACGCCGTACGAAGCGCCCGCGATTCGGACAATCGTGTTCACCGACATCTCCGGGTCGGTCGAGCAGACGTCGCGGCTCGGAGACGACGGACACCTGGAGCTGCTGCGCGCGCACAACGAGATCGTCCGCCGGGAGCTCGAGTCATACGGCGGACGCGAGGTCAAGCACACCGGAGACGGGATCATGGCCTCATTCAACTCGGTCGCTTCGGCGGTGTCCTTCGCGATCGCGGCGCAGCGGGGATTCCACGAGTACAACGAGCACAATTCGGTTCCGCTCGAGGTGAAGATCGGCATCAGTGCCGGCGAGCCGATCACCGACGGCGACGACGACCTGTTCGGCGCGTCGGTGCAACTCGCCGCCCGTCTCTGCGCCGCCGCGTCGGCAGACGAGATCCTGGCGTCGCTTGCGGTGCGGGAACTATGTCTCGGCAAGCAGATCCGCTTCGAAGATCGCGGGCCGGTGCAGCTCAAGGGGTTGCCCGAACCCACGGCCGTGTACCGCGTGTCGTGGCGCGACGTGGGCTAGCTGGAGATCCCGCGCTCACTGCACGCTGCGGTCCTTGTGGAAACGCTGCGTGCACGGCGTGGGCGCGGCTAGCCAAACATGCAGCACGGGCGTCATGACTTAGAGTGCGCGGGGGTTCCGGATGCGTTGCAGTCGTTTGATTTCGGTCCTCGTGAGCGTGGGCGTGACGGCGGGCGCAGCGGCGGCAGCCGCGGTGCCGGGCGGTGCGGACGCAACTGCACCGCGTCAACCCTTCCCTCGAGTCGACCAGCCCGGAGTGACCGACAGCGAGATCCGCGTCGGCGGCGTGGCCTCGAAGACCAATCCACTCGGCGGCGACTACGCGTCCGCGTTCGAGGGCGTGAAGGCCTACTTCAACATGGTCAACTCCTCGAAGGCGAAGGGCATCTACGGGCGCAAGCTGCGGCTGACCTCCGAGCGTGACGACCAGGTCGGCATGAATCGTCAGGAGGTCCAGGCCCTCGTGTCGGAGGACGACGTGTTCGCGGTGCTGCCTGTCGCGGCGTTGCTGTTCACAGGAGCGGATCTGCTCGGCCAGGCGGGCGTGCCGACGTTCGGATGGAACATCAACGCCGAGTGGGGCTCCGACCAGGCGCCGGGCCCACCCAACCTCTTCGGCGAGAAGGGCTCGTACCTGTGCTTCACGTGCCCGGGCCAGCCCTTCCCGTGGCTCGCCAAGCAGGTGAAGGCCAAGAAGGTCGGGCTGCTGTCGTACCAGTCGCCGCAGTCGGCCGACTGCTCCAAGGGCATCCAGGCGTCGTTCGACAAGTACCCGTCGGCAAAGATCGACTTCCTCGACACCAGCCTGTCCTTCGGCGTCAACGACCTGAGCACCGACGTGTCCCGAATGAAGGACCAAGGCGTCGACATGGTGATGACCTGTATGGACAACAACGGGACGCTGACGCTCGCCAAGGAGATGAAGAAGCAGGGCCTGGACGCCATTCAGTACCTGCCGAACGTCTACAACCACGAGTTCATCAAGGAGAACGCCCCGTTCTTCGAGGGGTCCTATACCGCGACGGTCTTCGCGCCGTTGGAGGTGAAGCAGAAGCCGATTGGCTTGAAGCAATTCCAGCGATGGATGAAGCGGGACGGCTTCGAGCCGAACGAGAACTCGCTGACGGGCTGGATCAACGCCGACCTCTTCTACCGGGGCCTGAAAGCGGCGGGGCCGGACTTCACCCGCCAGAAGGTCGTCGACGCGATCAACAGCATGACCAATTACACGGCGGACGGACTCCTGGCCGGCATCGACTGGACCACTGCGCACAAGCAAGATCCGCCACAGGGATGCAGCGTCGTATCGAAGATCAAGAACGGCCGGTTCGTCCCCACGTTCGGCGAGCCGGGCAAGCCCTTCCGCTGCCTCCAGGCCAACCCGCTGCCGGACACGCTGCAGTCGAAGCCCGCCTTCAAGTGAGGACGTGCCGAGCGGGCCCGGTTGCAGTCAGACGCTGCGCTCCTTGCCCTCCCAGTAGGGGGCGCGAAGCTCGCGCTTGAGCACCTTCAACGCGCCCGACAGCGGGAGCGGCTCGGTGCGGAACTCGATCGACTTCGGCACCTTGTAGCCCGCGATCCGTTCGCGGACGTGCGCGACGAGCTCGTCTTCGGTCGCGGTCGCGTCGGGTTTGAGCACGACGACGGCGTGGACCGCCTCGCCCCAGACCTCGTGCGGGATCCCGATGACCGCGACCTCGGCCACTTCGGGGTGTGACGCGAGCGCGTTCTCGACCTCGGCCGAGTACACGTTCTCGCCGCCGGTGACGATCATGTCCTTCACCCGGTCGACGAGGAAGAGGTACCCGCGCTCGTCCAAATAACCGGCGTCGCCCGTGTGGTACCAGCCGCCGCGGAACGCCTCGGCGGTCTCCTTGGGCCGCTTCCAGTACTCGCGCATGAAGTTGCCGGCGCGGGCGCACACCTCGCCCGTCTCCCCCGGCGGCAGCGCGTTGCCCTCGCCGTCCTGGATGCTCAGCACGACCCCGGGGACCGGTAGGCCTGCGGAGCGCAAGACGTCACCGCCGGCACGGTGTTCCTCGGGCCCCAACGAAGTGAGCACGGCCGATGACTCGGTCATGCCGTAGCCCTGGTACACGTCGAGGTCGGGGAACAGCCCGAGGAGTCGGTGGAGCAGCGCGCCCGGCATCGGTGACGCGCCGTACGTCAGCACCTCGAGCGAGCGCATCCGCTCGGCCTCGAAGTCGGGGTGCGCGAGCAGCATGGCGATCATGGTCGGCACCATCACGGTCATCGTCACGTCGTGCGCCTCGATGGTGTCGAGCACCGCCTTCGGCTCGAACATGGGCACGAACGTCGAGGAGCCGCCGGCGGCCGGGATCCCGATGATCCCGCCCATCGACGCGGCGTGGAACATCGGCGTCTGATGCAGGTACACGAAGCGCTCGTCGAGGCCCCATCGGAGCGCGACGTGGTACATGTTCAGCATCTCGGCCCGCTGGTCGAGCAGCACGCCCTTGGGCAGACCGGTCGTGCCGCCCGTGTACATGAGGATCACGGGATCGTCCTCGTCAGGCTCGTCGGGGACGACCGCGTTCCCGGCGTCGATGAGGTCCTCGTACCGGAGGTCGTGCGGGGCGTCGCCCTCGCCGATCAGGACGACCCGTTCGATTCCGGCTTCCTTGCGGACCGCCTCGATGAGCGGCGCGAACGGGGCGTCCGTGAAGCACACCTTCGTCTCGGAGTCACCCAGGATGAACTCGAGCTCCTTGGGCGCCAGGCGGAGGTTCAGCGGGTTCACGACTCCCACGCCGAGGAAGGCGGCGTGGTACAGCTCGAGGAACTCGTGGCTGTTCAGCGCCATGACCGCGAACCGGTCCCCGCGGCCGACCCCGAGCTCGCGGCGCAGCGCGTCGCCCAGGCGCTGGACCCGTTCGACGTGCTCGGCGTAGGTCGCCCGGAACGGGTCGTCGTAGAACGCGACCTTGTCGGCGTATCGCTCAGCCGCCGGCAGGAGGTGTCGGTGGTAGACGAGCTCCTTCATGCTCCCCCCTCACTCGCCCCGCGATCCTCGCAGATCCCGTCGGCCGAGCCGCCAAGGCCCGCCCGCCCAGGAGAACATCGCCCACGGCTCACGCCCGCTGCCGCATGATCTCTCGCGCGCGGACTCGAGTTCCGGGCGGGAGCTTCTTCATGACGCTTGACTTCGTGGGCCGCTTCTTCTTCGCGGCTGGTTGCTCGCCATCCCGCGATCCCGCCCAGCGGGTATTAGCACTACCTCACAGACGAGATCTTCCCGCTCTTCACGTCGTAGACCCAGCCGGTCACTTCGATACCGTCGGGCAGGAGCTGTGACGCCTTGATCGTGGCGACGTCGTCGCGCACGCTCTGCTCGAGGTCCGGGAAGGGGAGGAAATCAACGCCGGACGCGTCGACGCCACGCTCGTCGGCCAGCTTCTTGCGCAGGTCGTCGTTGGTGAACGTCAGCATGCCGCAGTCGGTGTGGTGGATGACGGCGAACTCCTCCGTGCCGAGCAGAGTTGTGGAGATCACCAGCGAGCGGATGGCGTCGTCGGACGCCCGGCCGCCGGCGTTGCGGATCATGTGGGCGTCGCCGATCTCGAGGCCGAGCGCTTGCTCCGGGTGGATACGCGCATCCATGCAGGTGAGCACGGCGAGGTGCTGAGCCGGTGGCATCGCCTTGTCGCCGTGGCGGAACCTTCTCGACGAACGCCTTGTTGCGGTCGATGAAACGCTGGATCACGCCCATGGGGCACCTCCAAGCTCGCGGGCTAAAACCCTACCCATTTGGTCGGGATTTAATGAGTCTGGCCCAGCTCCGCTGCGGGCCGCGTTGGCTCACGGCGAGAACCGGACGCCGTCGCCGTCGAGGTTGATCGTCATGCCTTCGTGGGCGAGGCAGACCTGTTCGTGGGCGCCGACCCAGCGCCGGCGCGCCTCGGCGAGCAGCGCCTCGAGCTCGTCGTCGGTGTGGTACGGGTCGTGGTGGAAGAGCACGACCGCTCGAGCCGCGGCCTTGTCGGCGAAGCCCATGACGTGCTCGGTACAGGAGTGACCCCACCCGATGTGCTCCGGGTATTCGTCGTCGCGGTATTGGGCGTCATGGAACAGCACGTCGGCGTCGTGGGCGACGTCGTGGCCGCTGATCCACTCCGACGGCTCGTCGGCGAGGTGGCCTCCAGGCGTGGGCTCGTGATCCGGGAGGTAGACGAGCGTCCGCCCGTTCTCCTCGATGCGGTACCCAACCGTGGGTCCTTGGTGCGTGACCTTTCCAGCTCGAATGGTCGCCGAGCCGATCGTCACCGCTTCCTCCGGCGCGTCGTGGAACGTGACGCGGGCCGGAATGTCCTTCAGCCGCACCGGGAACAGCGGCGGCGACAGGTAGAGCGCGATGCGGTCGGCGAGGCTCTGCACCGGCGACGCTGGTCCCCACACGTGCACGTCGACCCTGGGTCGGAACAGCGGACGGAAGAAGCCCAGCCCCTGGAGATGGTCCATGTGCAGGTGCGTCAAGAGGATGTGCAACTCGTCGACAGGATCGTGATCGATCGCGACGCCGAGCGGGCGCATGCCGGTACCGGCGTCGAGCACGAGTGTCGGCCCGCTGTCGAGGCGCACTTCGACGCAGGACGTGTTTCCGCCGTACCGCATGGTGTCTGGCCCCGGGGCCGCCAGCGACCCGCGGCTGCCCCACACCCGAGCCTGCATCAGCGCTTCTCCCTCGTCGCGCCCACCTCCCAGAAGACGGTGAGCACGCCGTGCATGTCCTGCGCGGCGCCGAAGAGCGGGTACGCCGTCGCCTCGACCGTGCGACGCGCACCGTCATGGGTAGTGAAGACGACCATCTGATGTGACGGCCGCCGCTCGAAGAAGGCGACGCCGGCCGGCGAGTCACGCCGCCGCAGCGGGGTGCCGTCGGCATCGGTGAGCTGGAGCATCTCGCCGAACTCGAGGGAGGGGATCTCTCCGAGCTCCGCGAACGGGCGCCCGATCAGCAGCTCCGCCGCTTCGTTGCAGAAGACGAGCATTCCCTCCGCGTCGATCAGGAACATCGGCGTCGCGAGGTTGGCGCCCAGCTCCCGAGCGAGGATCAGGGGAAGGCTCTTCGGCGCACCGGCAGAGCTCGCCACGACGTCACGGTACCGACTCGGTGCTCGACCCCGCCGCGAGGACCGCCGGTCGATCGCGGCAGGCGATCACCTATGCGGGTGGCGCGGGGAGATTCGAGTTGAAGATGTCGTCCTCGATGAGCCAGGAGCCGTCAGGCTGACGGGTCCAGATCTCGATGAACTTCCCCGAATCCTTCTGCGTTCCCGCGCCCGGCGGCTGGAGCTCCATGTCGTAGCGCCCGACGGAGGCGCACATGTCCGGAGACTCGTGCACCGTGAAGAGACTGAACGACATGGTCGGCTTCATCTGGAGGAACTCCTTGACGAAGCCCTCGATCGCCGAGCGGCCCTGCACGACGTCGTTGTTGGGCGGCAGCAGGCGTCCATTCTCTGTATAGAAGCGGGCGACGCCCGCCGCGTCACCGGCGTTGAAGGCCTCGATCCACTGTCCCTCGAGCGCTTCGATGTCCTTCCGGCTCATGATGCTGCCCTCCTTCGAGACTGCCGCCGGAGCGTACGCCTCGGAACCGCGGCCGGAAAGAGGGAGATGCTCAGGCAGCTGAACCAATGGCCGCGACTGACCACGATGCGCGAGAGCCGCCGCTGCCCGAAGGAGACTTCGGGAGCGCCGTCGTTACCCTGTGCCCGTACGGACCTCCGGGCGTGGAGCGGCCAATGCTGTACGTACGCGCCGCCGACCTTGTCGCCATCACGCATGCCGCGTTCATCGCCGTCCTTCTCGCCGGCGGGTTCCTGGCGTGGCGCTGGCCGCGGCTCGTGTGGGCACACCTTCCCGCCGTGGTTCTCACGGCCATCGTGTTCGCGTTCGGCGCCGACTGTCCGTTGACCGATCTCGAGAAGTACTTCCGACGCCAGGCGGGTGAGCGGGCATACCGGGACGGCTTCATCGCCCACTATCTGCTGCCAATGCTCCCCGACGGAGTTCGGACCGTCGTGGTGCCGGTGTTCGTCGTCGTAGTAAACGCCGCCGCATACGCTGGCTACATCGCGCGCCGCCGCCGCGCGGACACGGGGCCCGGGCTCACAACACGAACCGGGTCGGCCCTCAGCCGACGGTGAGGACGCGCCACGATCAAGCTGGACCAGACCTCGTCAGGGTCTGGCGTCCTGCGCTCACTCCAACAGCCGGGAACCTCCGCCCGGCGCGCGGTGTACAGGGGCCTGTATGACGGCGATCGGGCGTTCTCTGAGCGTGCTGGTGCTGTCGCTCGCCGTGCTGGTCGTTGCCGGTGGGCGCAGCAACGCCGAAGAGCCGGTGGTGCCGCCGCCGACCCTCCCCGCAGACCAACCCACCGCCGCAGTACCGCGACACCGCGTGATCCCCGAGGGGTTCCTGCCCGAGGAGCAACAGGCGACCATCCCGCTGAGCCAGCCGGATGTGCATTGGGTTCGCAACGACGGGCCCAACCTCCCGCCGATGCTGAGCCCGTGCGGCGGATCACTCAAGAGTGACAAGGCGCGAGTCGACGGCCGCCAGCTGGTGCTCGTCGGGGCGAGCGGGTGGAAAGGAGGGCGACTCGTCGTCTACCGCGACGTGAAAGCAGCGAAGGCAGCCGTCCGCGAGATCCGGAGCGCGCTGCGGCGCTGCGAGCGGCATCAGTTCACCGACGGCGAGACGACGGTTTGGGCCTCCGAGACCTTGCCCATCGGCGATGACGCGCTGTTCGTCGGTGGCGCGCAGTTCCGTGGCGACACCCGCGTTCCGGGCCAGTTCCGAGGCGTGGTGATGCGGAAGGGTCGTGCTGTCCAGACGTACCTCGATTGCGGACAGGCCATCGAGCAGCCGACGTCGGCCATCGTCCAGCCCTACCAGGACAAGGCCCGGGCCATGGCGGCGAAGCTCGCCCGAGCCCGCTGGGCGCGGTAGGACGGCTGCTGACGAGGGGGCAGGTCACGCTGTTGCGTCCTGTCGACCGACGCCGTGGAGACCGAAGCGCACGTCGCTGGGTCATGATGCTCAGGTGCGACCACGTAGGAGCGGACGATGACAGACAGGTCGGTGTTCAGTGACGACGAGTGGAAGGCGCTCACGGAGGCGCCGCTCTTGGTGAGCCTGGCGATGGTCGCCGTGGGTGAGCACGGACCGATCTCGATGGTCAAAGAAGCGGCCGCGAGCGCGCGCACCGTCACCCATCCCCCGGCATGTGGTCCCGCCGACGAGCTGATCACCGAGATCGCCCGGGAAGCCGAGAGCCGTGAAGCCCGCCACGACGTTCGACAGCACCGGGGGAAGAGCCTCGACGAGGTCGTCGAGGGCGCCATGGCCGACCTGGGCGCGGCCGCGACCGCCCTGCGCAAGCTACCCCCCGACGAGGCCGCGCAGATCGGAAACTGGTTCGTCGACATCGCCAAGGCGGTGGCTGCCGCCGCCAAGACGGTGACGCCCGCCGAGCAGGCGACGATCGACAGGATCGCCGAGCTGTTCGGTGTCGCATCGGATCGACCGTCGGCTTGAACATCGACCTGCTGAGCCCGGCGTCGTTCGCGAACGGCCAGCCGCACGAGCAGTTCCGCTGGCTACGCGACCACGCCCCGGTCTACCGGCATCCCGAGCCGGACGGTCCGGGCTTCTGGGCCGTCACGCGCTACGACGACGTGCGGACGGTGGGGCGCGACCCGGAGCACTTCTCGTCGATGCCGACGATCCTGATCCCCGACCTGGCGGCCGGCGACTTCGGTGACCACCAGATGATGATCACGTCGGACCCGCCGCGTCACACGCGGCTGCGGCGCATCATCAACAGCCAGTTCACGCCGCGCGCGGCCGAGCGGCTGCGCGTACGCATCGAGGAGCTGGCCGCTCAGATCATCGACGCCGTGATCGAGCGGGGCGAGTGCGACGCCGGCACTGACATCGCCGGCGAGATGCCGTCGTTCGTGATCGCCGACCTGCTGGGCATCCCGCTCGACGACGGGCGCCGGCTCTATCACCTCACCGAGACCATCCACGCCGCGCCCGAGTCCGTGCCGCCGGGCGCGGGGATGGCGGCCGTGGTCGAGATGTTCAACTACGCCCACCAGGTCGCCGAGGACAAGCGCAGACGACCCGGCGACGACCTGGCGACGCAGATCCTCCACGCCGAGGTCGACGGCGAGCGGCTCGACGACATCGACTTCAACCTCTTCTTCCTGCTGCTCATCGACGCCGGCGGCGACACCACCCGCAACCTCGTCGGCGGCGGGCTCCTCGCCCTGTTCGAGCATCCCGTTGAGCGCCGCCGGCTCCAGGACGACCTCGACCGCATGGTCCCGACCGCAGTGAACGAGATGCTGCGCTGGGTCAGCCCGGTGATCTACATGCGCCGCACTGCGACGCAGAGTTGCGAGCTCGGCGGGACGCAGATCGCCGAAGGCGACAAGGTCGTCATGTACTACGGCTCAGCCAACCGGGACGAGCGCGCCTTCACCGAGCCCGACCGCTTCGACATCGGGCGCGACCCGAACGAGCACATCGCCTTCGGCGGGGGCGGACCGCACTTCTGCCTCGGATCGCACATCGCCCGGGTCGAGATCCAGGCGATGCTCCGCGAGGTGCTCACACGCCTGCCCGACGTCGCGCCTGCCGGCCCGGCCGAATGGCTGGCGTCGAACTTCATCTCCGGCCCCAAGCACCTGCCGGTGACCTTCACCCCCGCCAGCCGCGCCGCCCGCGCGTAACTGCTCGGTCAGCGAACGTCGAAGAAGCGGTCGTGCGTCTCGGGATCGGTCGGCAGGTCCCACAGGTTGCTGACCTTGCCGTCGGCGTCGAACGTCAACACGTGGGACTCCTCCACGTCGAGCGTGGCGCCGTCGGTGCGCGTCGCTGTCTCGCGCAGCACGACGACGGCGTGCGTGTCGTCGGCGAAGATGTCGTGGATGTCGAGCTTCTGCGTGCCGCCGGTCAGCTGGTAGTTGTGGATGAGCGCGGCCACGATCGCCTCGCGACCCTTGTGCTCGCCGCTGTTCGGCCCCTCGCCGTTGAAGTGGAACACCGCGTCGTCAGCGAGATCAGCAAGCGCCCCGTCGAGGTCGGCTTTGTCGAAGGCTGCGTAGGCGTCGCGCACACGCGCCACGTTCGGATGCTCGGCCATCGCTCCCCTACCTTTCGCCGGCTTCGGGTCGTCCCTCGAACTCAAGGTATTCGGCGGACCTTGGAGCGCGCGCGTGGACGCTCCCCCCAGGTTGCGGGTCAGCCCTTCCGTTCGCGGGTCTGGAACACCTGGACCTCGAACGTCATCTCCTGAGGCGGACCGGGTAGGCCGTTGTCGACGCTGGCGAGACCGGGCATCAAGGTCTCGTCCCGAAAGCGCTCCCACGACTCCTGTGAGTCGTGTACCGCCATCACGAGCCAGCCGTCCTGGCTCTCCCCGGCGAGGTGCAGCATCTGACCCGGTGGCAGTGCCTTACCGCCGTCGGGGTGAACAGCCGCCACCACGTTCTGGTACTGCTCGCGTGTACCCCCGGGGAAGCGATTCACGATTCCGAATGTCGCCATCGTTCGACCTCCTTCGTTGCCTTGCGCTCAGTCCAGCAGCCGGTCGCGCACGGCGGCGTTGACCGCGGGGTGACGCAGCTTCGCCATGGCTTTGGCCTCGATCTGGCGGATCCGTTCGCGGGTGAGCTCGAAGTGCACACCCACCTCTTCGAGGGAACGGGACTCCCCGCAGTCAAGACCGAAGCGCAACGTCAGGATCTCGCGCTCGCGGGGCGTGAGCGGTGCGAGGAGTTTGGCGATCTCGCCGGGCAACAGGGCGGTGGCCGCGGCGTCGAACGGAGACGTGGCCAGCGGGTCGGGGACGATGTCGGCGAGCTCGGCGTCGCCGTCGTCGGAGAGGGGTTCGGACAGGGACACGGGCCAGGCGCCTCGGTTCATGAGCGCAGCGAGCTCGTGTTGAGGGACATCGAGCTCGGCGGCGATCTCGGCCCGGGTTGGGGTGCGTTGGAGCCGGGATTCGAGACGGGATCGAGCCTGGCGGAACCGCACGAGCTGGTCGCCGGCGTGCACGGGAAGCCGGATGGTGCGAGACGTGTTCGAGATCCCCCGCTGGATGGCCTGGCGGATCCACCAGGTCGAATAGGTCGAGAACTTGAAGCCCTTGCGCCAGTCGAACTTGTCGACGGCGTGCATCAACCCGAGGTTCCCCTCCTGGACGAGGTCGAGGAAATTGAGCCCTGACGTCCGGTAGCGGTTGGCGATCGAAACGACGAGGCGCAGGTTCGCCTCGATGAAGGCGAGCCGTGCCGCATCGCCGTCCCGGGCCCGGCGGCGCAGCTCACGGCGGCTCACGCCATTTGAAGCAACGTCCCCGTCGAGCCGTTGGCTCGCCTCGATGCCGGATTCGATGCGCTGAGCCAGTCGGATCTCGTCGCGTTTCGTCAGGAGCGGATGACGGCCGATATCGACGAGGTACAGACGAATCAGGTCTTCGTCGTCGTACGTCGCTTGGCGCGACGCGGCCATTGCACTTCCCGTACTAGCCGCCGAGCACACCGGCCCTCGAGACCTCGAATCTCACGAGCTTCGTCGGCCTTACGGCCCGGCCCGACGTTCGACCTCGAGCCGCTGTGGCCCTCGGTCGTCATCGACGGTCACGGTCTGGGGCGTGTCCTTCCGGCCCCAGATCAGCGCCCACACCGGCACGCTGACCAGCATCAGCACCACCACGATCACGAAGCCTGGTCCTGCCATCGTTCTCACCTCTCCTTGGGCGCGGTTGGTCGTTCGGCGGACGTGCGAGGGATCGTGAATGTCCATGACTGCCGAATCGGATATTCGACGCGCGCCGATTCCAATGCCGTCGCGGGTTGCGTCCCCGTGTCGCGAGATTCGATGACGCTGCCGCATGAGCCGCAAATGCGGGCGTCGGTCTTGATGTGCTCGTTGAACGTCACAGCGAGCGCCACCACCGCCGCCAGAACGGAACCAACGACTTGCCGCCGACGTCCCGCGCCGGCTGGGGCGACACCCGGGCTCTTCCATGACGACTGAAGGCGCCGATGAGGTCTTCGGCCAGAGGATCTCGGATCAGCACCGGAGGACTCGCACCGGACCGGTCGTTGACGGACTGCATTGTTGGCCTCCTACTCGAAGCGTTCCTCCGGGCGCGTGCCCGATGGACGCGAATCCCCGTTTGGGGAACCACTTGGCGGAGGCCAATCGGTCGGCGAAGTCGTCACCGGCTGGGTCGGCTAGTCAGCGACCGTCCACCGATGACCGTACACCCGTTCGTCCCTCGATACCAACCGGCTGTCGATTACACGGATCGCGCGCGCAACGCCTGCCGCGCGTGTTCGGTACACGATTCGCGCCCAGTACGCGCGCGAAAGCCGGCGAAACTCGGAACGGCGCGTGGATCTACGCGCTTCCGTCTTCGGCGCCCTCGACGCGCTCTTGCCCTGTCGCTTGGTCCTGGTCGGTCGATTCTTCGGGCGGGGGCGTGGCGTCGTGGTGGCGACGGGCGCGCTTCGCAGCCTGCTTCTCCTGGCGCTTGCGTTCGCGCTCTCGCTTGCCGAACGACGTGCGTTGTCGACCCGCCATTTGTGCTCCTTGTCAGCTCGGAGGCGCCGGGCAGCCGATGAGCCGGTGCCCAGCGCCTCATGTGAGCATCGTCAGATGACTCGGACGTTCTGGGCTTCCTCGCCCTTGCGTCCGGGAGCTACGTCGAACTCGACGCGCTGCCCGTCTTCGAGCGAGCGGTAGCCGTCGCCCTGGATCGCCGAGAAGTGGACGAAGACGTCGTCACCGCCCGGGCGCTCGATGAAGCCGTAGCCCTTCTCCGAGTTGAACCATTTCACAGTGCCTTGAGTTGCCATGGTGATTCCCTTACCAGTTGTCGTCCCGCCGGACCGGTGTCAGCACCCGCAGCGGGACATATTGCAGTGTCGAAATTCGGTGGGGTGTTGGGAACGACGAGACAGGTCTCACTGGGGCGAACCGAATCCCCGGGACACTGCCCGCAAGGCGGGAGCGGCAAGAGAAGGGGCCGTACCGGTGCCGTCCCGTACGTGCCGCGACATCGCGACCGAAGCTGACAAAAGAAAGCCTACCAGGCTCAGGTGGCAACTCAGCGCGGGGTGACGAATTTCTTTCCTTTTGCGTGATGTGGAGTCGGCGGCGATACTGATCATCAGGTGCGGCTCGACCGAGCCTCCTCCTCCGATCCCATCCGTCGGACCGGTCGCTCAGACACGGCGGATGGGAGCGTTGATGGGCCCGACTTCCCGGAATGCGCTCGGCGCTTCGGGGCAAGACGCTCGGCACGTCCTTCGTCCCTCGAGTGCGCTGGATCACGCGGCATCTCCAGAGCTTCGTGAGGCGATCAGCCGGACGCTCTCGCACGGACCGGCGACACTCGTCATCGACCTCTCGGGAGTGAGCTCTGTCGACGCGGCGGGGCTCGCCGTTCTCGTCTACGCCTGTCGCGCCTCGACAGCGGCGCACGTGAAGCTCGTGCTGTCCGCGCCGTCACCGCTCGTCCTGCAATTGCTCGAACCGACGCGCCTCGGCGATCTGTGTCACGTCGAGCTCGAGGCGGCCATGCCCATCCCGATACGCGGCACGGCCGCGTAAGAGCGCGTTACCAGCTCACCGACAACGGAAGGTCGAATCATGGAAGTTCATTCCAATCAGCACCTACCTGCCGGTACGTCCGTCGAGGTGTTCAGCCCCTTCAGTCACTCGTGGGTCGGCGGATTCAACGTCGCCGACAACATCGAGGACTCCTGCACACTTCGGCGGCGCTCCGACCAGACCGCCCTACCGACGACCTTCCACGTCGACGACCTCCGCGCCGAGCGCCAATAGCCCAGGCGCACCGTGTCGCCTGCGGGGCAGTGATCGCTGCTGCGGCGTTGCAGTGCCGTCGGGCGCGCAACTCGCAGTTTTCGGTCAGGCGCCGGAACCCGAGCGGACCAAAGGGCGAGCTCGTTCCGGTTTGGCGTTCCCGGCTTTCCAGCGATTTCCGCCCTTTACGGCCCCCGCCCTGAGGTGCATCATGGCCCGGAACGGCTAAGCGTCCCCGCGACTCGAGACGAGGCGTCGGGGGGTCGAGTTCGAAAAGGCGGTCCGGGCCTCGAAGGCAGGCGAGGCTCGTAGTTCGAGTTCGTCAACGCAGCTGTCTCTGGGGCGGCTGGGACAGGAATTGTTCATGGCGTTCGCGCGCCAAGCCACACGCGACGACGAAGACCTCGTCCATCTGTACCTCTCCGACATCGGACGCCGCCCGCTCCTCGACAAAAACGACGAAGTCAGCCTCGCCCAGCGCATCGAAGCCGGCATCCATGCACGCGCACGGCTCGACGGGAAGGCTCCTCGGAACGGCGAGGGCCGCCGGGAACTGCGGCGCCGGGTCCGGGAGGGTGACGCGGCGCGTCGCTGCTTCGTGGAGGCGAACCTGCGCCTGGTGGTCTCGATCGCCAAGCTGTACCGGCGCTCCGGCGTGAACTTCCTCGACCTCGTGCAGGAGGGGAACCTCGGGTTAATGACCGCCGTCGACAAGTTCGAGTGGCGCAAGGGCTTCAAGTTCTCGACGTACGCGACGTGGTGGATCCGCCAGGCCATCCAGCGCGGCATCGCCAACAGCGCGCGCACCATCCGGCTGCCGGTCCACGCGGCCGACCGCGTCACGCGGATCGGCCAAGCCCGGGCTCGCCTCGAGGCCAAGCTCGCGCGCAGCCCCACGCGGGCCGAGATCGCCGACGAGCTCGAGGTTCCCGAAGACGAGCTCGCCACGCTGATGCACCGGGCCGCCCGGCCCGTGTCGCTCTCCGAGCCGCTCTCGGAGGAC
>DASPXI010000005.1:0-6750 GCA_035637335.1 Acidimicrobiia bacterium | reverse complement strand
GTGGTGACCGCGGTGCAGGCGGCGCGGATCGCTCTCCAACGCGACCGGGCCGAAGAGTTCATCCGGTACCTGGCGAGCGTCACGGCGAACGCGGTCCCGTCGCCGGGCCAGGGTCGCGGCGCGACGTCCCGCGAGGTGCTCGACACCAGCGCCGCCCGCGTGGAGCGAGATCTCTCGGTCCAGCCCGACGTGCGCGCGCGTGTGATGTTCGAGATGGGCAACACCTACCGCGACCTGGCGATCTACGACCGCGCGCAGAACCTGCTGGAAGCGTCGGTCGTGCTCCGCCGGCGCCTCCTCCCCACGGGGCAGCGCGAGCTGGCCCAGACGCTCGACGCGCTCGGCGGGGTTCTGTTCGAGCGGGGCCAACTCGACAGCGCGGCGCGTGCGTACGACGAAGCGCTCGCACTACGCCGCCGCCTCCTCGGCCGCCGGCATGGTGATGTCGCGCGGACGCTCGTCGGCCTCGCGGCCGTGCGGCGCGCCCAGGGTCGGCTACGCGAGGCGGAAGCGGCGTCGCGCGAGGCGCTGGAGATCGATCGCGCGCGATCAGACGCCTACGCCGATGTCGCGCAAAGCCTCAGGGGACTGGGCCATGTTCTCCTCGACCAGGCCCATTACCCGGCGGCGGAATCGCTTTACAACGAAGCCCTCTCCCTTCTGCGCGAGCGACCGGGGGATAGCACCGAAGTCGCGGGGTCCATGCTCGACCTCGCGGGAGCCTTGAGGGGGCAAGGCAAGACCGCCGCCGCCGACTCTCTCCTGCGCCATGGTTTGGCGCTCTATCGACGCGTAGCGCCCGCGACGACCGTCACGATCCCCCTCGCGCCCGAAGGGGCCCGCGTCCTCCCCCCCGCGACGGGCGCCGCCCCTCTCCGCCAGTTCGACTCGAAGATCGTCTTCGTCACCGACCGGGACGGTCCCGACCCGATCGGCCACCTCGGCAACTCCGAGATTTACGTCATGAACCCGGACGGCAGCGACCAGCGGCGCCTGACGGTGCACGATGGCATCGACAATCAGCCGGCCTGGTCCCCGGACGGGAAACGAATCGCCTTCAGCCGGGGGCTCGTCACCGGCGTCGACGTCTTCGTCATGAACGCGGACGGCAGCGAGCAGAAGCGTGTGACGCATCTGACCGATACCGACCTGGGGGGAGGCTTGGGCCCCACTTGGTCTCCGGACGGGACGCGAATTGCGTTCCAGAGTTACGTGCAGCCGGACATCTACGTGATCAACGTGGACGGCACGGGGCTCAGGAACCTCACGAACCACCCGGCCCGCGACCTCCAACCTGCATGGTCGCCGGACGGCAGCCGCATCGCGTTCCTAAGCAACCGCGACGGCCGCCCCGAGGTCTACGTGATGAATGCCGACGGCACGGGGCCGGTCCGCCTCACCGTCAATGCACAGTCGTCGGAGGGCACGCCGCGTTGGAATCCGAGTCCCGCTTGGTCTCCGGACGGCACCAAGATCGCCTTCGCGAGCGATCGGGACGGCGACGTGGAGATCTATGTCATGAACGCGGACGGGACGGGGTTGGTCAGGCTGACGTTCAACCCGGGTGAGGACGGGGAGCCCTCGTGGTCACCCGATGGCCGGCGGATCGCGTTCCATCGCCGCGTGCTCGGGCATGCGCAGGTCTTCGTCATGAACGCCGACGGCAGCAACGTTACCCGGCTGACCGAGCTGTCGCCCGTGGCTTTCAGCGGCTGGCCGAGCTGGGGCCTGCGGCCTCCGCCCCGCTAGCGCCTGCCACCCCGGCGCTCTCACGGGCGCGGCCCAAGTCGTCCTTTTCCGACCGCCTGTCCGGTTTCCGGCGCCGCCTGCGCCTCCAGTTAGTGGAGCACATCCCACTCTGGAAGACGGCTCTATGGAAAAGACCAAGATCACCGCACTCGTGCTGGCGGCCAGCGCCGCTGTGATGGCGTGCGACAACCCCACTCAGCCATCGTCCCTCGGCGGGCCGACGGCCTCCGTTCAATCTGCCGTCGGCGGGACCCAAGTCGTCACCGGCGAGACGGGGCCCAACTCCCTCTACGCGCTGTATCGCCCAGACCTGTGGAACGGGCGGCTCGTGCTCTTCGCTCACGGCGCCCCGCCTCCCACATTACCCGTCCAGCTGCCCAGTCGTGAGGTCGGACCGCTGCGCGACGCGCTCTTGACCCGCGGCTATGCCGTCGCCTACTCGAGCTACGACGAGTTCGGCGTCGCCTTCAAGAGCGGCGTGCTGCGCACCCGCCAACTCGTCGGGCTGTTTAGGTCAGAGTTCGGCCCGCCGGAGCACACGTACCTCATCGGGCAGTCGATGGGCGGGGGGATCGCGCTCATGCTGGCCGAGACGAACCCCGGCCTGTTTGACGGGGCCGTACCCATGTGCGCGCCTCTCGGCGGCATGCAGATGGCGATCGACTATTTCTTGAATGTCCGCGTCTTGTTCGACTTCTACTTCCCGGGCGTCGTGCCCGGCGACGCGATGCACGTCCCGGACGGCGTCGATTTCAACCGCGACGTGGCGCCCGCGGTTGTCAACGCCCTCATCTCGAACCCGGGACGAGCGACGGAGCTAGCCGGCGTGGATCAGGTCGAGATCCAGTATGCGAGCTTCCAGGAGCTGGTGACCTCCATCGTCAGCGCGCTCGGCTTCCACGCGACTTTCCTCGAGGACGTGCTCGGCCGTACCCACAACCATTCGATGTTCGACAATACGGCGACGGCTTACACGGGCTCGCAGGACGACGCCGCGTTGAACGCGGGCGTCGGCCGCTTCAGTGCGACGCCGGACGCGACGAATTTCGAAGCCCATTACTACCAACCTGACGGGAAGCTCACGATCCCGGTGCTGACGCTCCACACCAGGCGCGACCCGCTCATCCCGTTCGCGCACGAGGCGGTCTACGCGGGCATCGTCGCGGCGCAGGGAAAGTCGGACCTCCTTGTCCAGCGCACGTTCGACCGCTTCGGTCACTGTGGGTTCACGGTCGACGAGCGGGTGCGGGCACTGGAGGACCTGGTCGCGTGGGCCGAGCACGGCGTGAAACCGGCCCAGTGAAACGGCGCTTCGCTCCATTCGACCGAGTGTCGCGCGGCGTCCTCGCCGCCGCGCTCCTTGGCCTCGCGGTGACGACGGGCTGCCGGGATGCCGCCGGGCCGACGACCGGAGCCGCTC
Organism: Acidimicrobiia bacterium; assembly: GCA_035637335.1. Taxonomy (GTDB): domain Bacteria; phylum Actinomycetota; class Acidimicrobiia; order IMCC26256; family JACDBD01; genus JALZAA01. The sequence continues at coordinate 3,581 of DASPXI010000005.1, read as the reverse complement.
GCGTCACAGTGACGACCACGGGCATCGACCTCGATGCCGACGGCTACATCGTGACCGTGGACGGCGAACCGGGCCGGGCGGTAGCACCGGTCGATGCCATCACCCTCCGCGAGATCCCGACCGGCGCCCACACCGTGGCCCTGGGCGGCGTGGCCGTGAACTGCGTGATCGGCGGGGAGAACCCCCGCACGGTCAGCGTCGCGGCGGGCTCGACCGCCGAGATCGCGTTCGCGGTCGCGTGCGTCCCGGACGTCGGGAGCGTGCACGTAACGACGGCGACCACGGGTGTCGATCTCGACCCCGACGGTTACGCGGTGAGCGTGGACGGGGGTGCGGAGCAGGCGGTGGGTGGGAGTGCCGCGCTCACCCTCTCCGACCTGCGGAGCGGCGAGCACCTGGTGCGGCTGGACGGGCTGGCTCCGAATTGCGCGGTCAGCGACGCCAGTCCCCGCCCGGTCACGGTCGCGTTCGGCGCCACGGCCGAGGTCGCGTTCGCCGTCGCGTGCGTCGCAGACGTCGGGAGCCTGCGGGTGACGACCGCGAGTACCGGCTTGGATCTAGATGGGGACGGCTACACCGTGCGCGTGGACGACGCACCGGGTCAGGCGGTCGGCGTAAATGGCCTGATCATCGTCTCCGACCTGCCGAGCGGCGAGCACGTCGTGCGACTGGACGGCATGGCCGCAAACTGCGTGATCGGTGAGCCCAGCCCCAAGACGGTGCCTGTCGTGTTCGGCACCACCGCCGACGTCACGTTCACGGTCACGTGCTTCGCACTGAGGGGCGACTTGCGGGTGACGACGACAACCACCGGCGTCGACGTCGATCCCGGTGGATACCTGGTGATCGTGGATGGCGGACCGGGCCAGGTCGTGGGCGTGAATGGCGCCGTCACGATCACAGGTCTGACCGCCGGCGGCCACACGGTTGCGCTGGAAGATGTCGCCTCGAACTGTACGGTGGATGGGGCCAATCCTCGCACGGTGACGATGCGGCCCGACGCCATCGTCGAGCTCCCGTTCGCGGTCACGTGCGTGGCGACGACCGGGAGCCTCCAGGTGACAGCCACGACCACCGGTGCGGACCCTGACCCGAACGGCTACGTCGTCGTCTTGGATTCCTGTCTGTCCTTCTCGTGCGACCGAGAAAATGGGGGATATGAGCTCATCAGGACAGCGCTCGGCGCGAACGACACCGCGCTCGTCGCGGCATTGGTGCCAGGTGACTACTCGATTGCGCTGGACGGCGTGGCGGCGAATTGCGCGGTACGCCGCTCGCCCGAGACGGTAACCATCACGGCCGGTTCAACCGCGCTCGCCGCGTTCACGATCGAGTGCTCACCGACGACCGGGAGCATGCGCGTGACGACGGCGACAACCGGGGCGGATCTCGATCCCGACGGCTACACCGTTACGGTAGACGCCGGCCCTGATTGGCCGGTGCCGGTGAACGGGGCCACCATCGTGGCCAATCTCCCGGCGGGCGACCACACAGTCGCGTTGGGCGGCGTGGCGTCCAACTGCGTGGTCGTGGGGACGAACCCTCGGACCGCGAGTGTCGCCGCAGGTGCCACCGCTGAAGTCACATTCGCCGTGACATGCACCGCCCTTCCCTCCCCAGGCGGGAACCTGCGGGTCACGACCGCGACCACGGGGGCCGACCTCGATCCCGACGGCTACACGGTGCTCGTGCAGGGCTTGTGCCACTTTCAGTCGGACGGAGATGGCGGATTCGGGTACGTCTGCGAGTACGAGCGGACCGAGAGCGTCGGCGTGAACGCCTCCGTGCTGATCGCGGATGTCCCTGTGGGTGCTGGCGTGTCACTTCAGGACGTGGCCCCGAACTGCACGGTCGTCGGCGAAAACCCCCGCCCCGCGGCGATTGTATCGGGTTCGGTAAGCCTCGTCGATTTCACGGTGTCCTGCGTCGCCGCCCTCGTGGGCACGATCGCGTTCTCGAGCGAGCGCAGCGGCAACTTCGAGATCTACGTGACGAACACCGACGGGTCCGGCGTGATGAAACTGACCGACCACTGGGCGCGTGACGTGGGCCCGGCCTGGTCGCCCGACGGCGCGAAGATCGCCTTCTCTAAGGAGGTCGGCCTATCCGATTTCGACCACTGGGAGATCTATGTGATGAACGCGGACGGCTCCGGCGTGACGCGGCTGAGCGACGGCGAGCATTACGACGCCGGGCCCCTCTCCTGGTCGCCCGACGGCACGAGACTGGCCTTCAGCAGTGACGGCGACGGCAGCAATCTCGACATCTACGTCATGAACGCCGACGGGTCCGGCGTCACGCGGCTGACCGACCACGCGGCGGCCGATGTCGAGCCCACCTGGTCGCCCGACGGCGCGAAGGTCGCGTTTCGCAGCAACCGCGACGGCAACTTCGATCTCTTCGTCATGCACGCCGACGGGACCGGCGTTACGCGGCTGACCGACACCCCGGGGATCGAGTTCAGCCCCGTCTGGTCGCCCGACGGCACGAAGATCGCGTTCGAGCTCAATGGCGACATCTACGTCATGAAGGCGGATGGCTCAGGAGTCACGCGCCTGACCGATACGCCAGGGTTCGACGGTCGGCCTGCGTGGTCGCCCGACGGCGCGAGAATCGCCTTCCACAGCGACCGCGACGGCAACTTCGAGATCTACTTCATGAACGTGGACGGGTCCGCCGTCACGAGGGTGACCAACGACCCGGCGCGAGACTGGACGCCGGCGTGGGGGCCGCGCGGGTCCCCATGAGCCCGTAGCGCCGCCGCAAGCACCCTGGCGGGCTCGCAGCTCAGCCCGCACAATCATCTCGAGCCTCGGCCAGGCAGGCAACTCATGCGAGTGGTAACGCAACTTTGTCACGCCTTGCTGGTGGTCGTCGCGTGGCTTGCCATGCCACCCCCGACCGCCGGGCAGACAGGTGCGATCAACGGCGCGGTAGTCGACTCCGCCACCGGCGCTCCGCTCTCCGGGGTCCAGGTCACTGCGTTCGACGAGGCGACGGCCGTCGTGGCGCGCAGTGTGACCGGCGGCCGGGGCCGTTTTCGGCTGACCGGGCTCGCCCAGACCCGGCTCACGTTGGTATTGACGCGCCTGGCCTACACCACGCGGAGCATCGAAGCGCTCGTGTCCGCCGAGCCCGGCGCGCTGCTCGAGGTCGCGCTCGCCCCACGAAAAGTGGTGCTCGATCCGGTCCAGGTCACAGCTTCCCGGGCGCCGGAAACCTCGCTCGACGCCCCGGTGTCCGTGTCAGTCGTGAGCCGGCGTGAAATCGAGGAGGCCACGGCGTTCACGCCGTTGGACCACGTTCCCGACGTACCCGGTATGGATTTCGTCTCGACGGGGCTGATCCAGCGCGGCTTCGCCGTGCGCGGCCGGAATGGCCCGAACCAGGGCTTCCTGCTGATGATGGCCGACTACCGCAACGCGGCGCTTCCATCGCTTGGCAGTAACGTCTCGTATCTGCTTCCGTTTACGAACGAAGATCTCGAGCGGATCGAAGTCGTCCGGGGTCCCGGAGCCGCGCTCTACGGTCCAGATGCACACCGCGGCGTGGTGCACTTCGTGACGCGCTCGCCATTCGAG
>DASPXI010000004.1:0-9526 GCA_035637335.1 Acidimicrobiia bacterium | reverse complement strand
GGACAGCGCCCGTTCCGCGCCTGCGATCGACTGGGCGTCGCCGAGACCGACGACCGCCTCGATGGGACCGCTGGACCCGACGACGGCGCAGTCCTCGAGCACGGCGCGCTCCACCGCCGCGAGCGCGTCGAGGCGTGCCGCGACGAGCCCGCGCAGGGTGACCGGGAGATCGGCAGCTGCGAGCGCTCGTGCGCCGTCGATGGCGATCGCGCCGTCAGCGTCCCGAATGAGTGCCGCAAGCTCTTCGACGAAGAGGGGATTGCCGCCGCTGCGATCGCGCAGCTCGGCGACGAGCTCGGGTGTCGCATGCTCGCCGAGGTGCTCGCGGACCAGCGCGCCGGCAGCATCGACATCGAGGGGATCGAGATGAAGGACCGCCACATTGTGACGGCCGGGCGCGGGCGTCCATCGTTCCTCGAGATCGGGGCGCGCCGTCGCGATCAGCACGAACGGTAGGGCGCGCAGCTCGGCGAGCAGCCGGTCGACGAGCTCGAGCACGACGTCGTCGCCCCAGTGGAGATCAGAGAGCACGAAGACCAGCGGGCGTTCACGCGCCAGCGCCTCGAGGTACGTCTGGATCGCCCACAACGCTTCGTTGCGCGCCCGTACCGGATCGACGTCGGCCCGCTCTCCGAACCGGCCGAGCAGGTAGAGCAGCCCGTCCGAGATGCGCTCGACATGGGCGTCGTTCACGTCGCGTCCGGTGACACGGGCGACTGTCGACTCGACCTTGCGGCGGGCGTCCGTCGTCGAGTCGTCGAGCTCGACGCCGCACGTGTGCCGGACGGCCTCGGCGCACGGCCACCACACGTTCGCCTCGCCGTATGGCAGGCACGGGCCTTTCATCACCGTCGCGCCGAGTTCCTCGTACGCCATCGACGCGAGCTCGATTGCCAGGCGGCTCTTGCCCACGCCGGCTTCGCCGAACAGCAGGACGAGCTGCGCGCGCCGGCGGTTCACCGCCGCGTCGAACATTCGGCGCAGCAGTGCCATCTCCGGTTCCCGTCCAATGAGGGGTGCGCGCCCGTGCTTGGCGCGCTGTCCGGGCAGCGCGACGACCTCCTCGGCGCTCCACGCCTCGACCGGCTCCTCCCGGCCCTTGACAACCAGCGCACCGAGCGTTTCGTACCGCACAACACGGCGCGTCGCTTCGTACGTGAGCGGCCCGACGATCACTTGACCCGGACGGGCCGCAGCCTGGAGCCGGCTGGCCGTGTTCACGACGTCGCCCATCGCGGTGTACTCACCCGCGCCCCGCACCGCGCCGACGAGTACCTCGCCCGTGTTCACCCCGACTCGCATCTCCGCGCCCACGCGCAGCTCCTGGCGGAGGGCGGCGAGCGTCTGCTGCATCTGGAGCGCCGCCCGCACGGCCCGCTCGGCGTCGTCCTCATGGGCGACCGGCGCGCCGAAGAGAGCCACGATGGCGTCGCCGACGATCTTGTCGACCTGACCGCCGAAGGCCGTGACGTCAGCGACCAGGCGCTCGAAGCCGCGGTCGAGGAGGTTCTTGACGTGCTCAGGGTCCGCAGTCTCGGAGAAGGTCGTGAACCCGACGAGGTCTGCGAACAGCACGGTAGCGATGCGGCGTTCGTCGGGCCGGGCGATCAGCGCATGCCCGCAAGTCGGGCAGAACCGGGCCTCGTCGGGCGCGTTCGCGCCACATGACCCGCACGTCATGAGGCCAGGATAGATGGAGGTTGGGGCTGATCTTGCAGCGATCTACGGCTGTTCGTCAGCCGTTCGCGTCGGCTTCGAGGCCACGCCATTGCCTCAGGAGCGCCCACGAGTAAATGCCGGTGGTGTGGCCGTCGTTCCAGATGAACGAGATGCCCCATGCGCCCACGAGCTCCGCGTTCTCGGTCCGCAGGGGGAGCGGGGATGCTGGCTTCGGCCACACCGGCATCCCTCGCTCCCGCAACCCACGGCACTCGGCGCAGGGGCAGTTCACTCGCAGCTCCTCGAGCGAGTAGCTCGTGGTCTCGCCGTCGGGCCAGGTGGCGGTGAGGCCGACGGCCCGGTCGACGTCGATCGACGTCGGTGGCGGCGTGGTCTCGTCGACAGGTTCGGTGGGGGAGTCGGGCATACGACATGAGTGTGATGTCTCAGCCGGGATCGAAGCGACTCGAGAGGCGGGGCGCCTTTGCTCCGGTTGATGCCTTGCGATGTTCGTGTACCAGGTAACGCACGAGCTGCGTGACGCGATCGCGTTCATGAGCCGGCGCGTAGGAGCCGCGGTACAAGCGCTGGTGCTGGTCGAGCAGATCGGGACGGGCGTCCGCCAGCCAGGCGAGATAGTGCTCCTTGACGCCGGGCCGAAGGTGCAGGAGCACCGGGGAGATCGAGGGTGCGCCGGCATCGACGCACGCGCGCACCACCTCCTCGAGCTGCTCACGGCGGTCGGATAACCCGGGGAGGATGGGCGCGACCAGCACGCCGCACGGAATGCCGACGTCGTTGAGACGCGCGACGGCTTCGACACGCTTACGGGGATGGGGCGTCCCGGGCTCGGTCGCGCGCCAGACGTCTTCGTCGAGCGTGCCGATCGAGAAGCACAGCTCGACGTTGGTCGTGCGCGACGCTTCGACGAGACGGTCGAGGTCACGCAGGACCAGCGTGCCCTTGGTGAGGATCGAGAACGGGTTTCGCGCCTCGCCGAGCACTTCGATGATGCCTTGGGTGAGCCGGTACTTGCCTTCGGCACGCTGGTACGGGTCGGTGTTGGTACCCATGGCGATGTGGTCGCCCTGCCAACGACGGGGCGCGAGCTCGGCGCGCAGCTTTTCGACGGCATTGACCTTCGCGACGATAACGCGGTCGAAGTCGGTCGACGGATCGAGGTTCAGGTACTCGTGCGTCGGACGGGCAAAGCAGTACCGGCACGACATGCTGCATCCCCTGTACGCGTTGATCGTGTAGCGGAAGGGGACGGGGGACTTCGGCCCCACCTTGTTGATGATCGTGCGCGCGTGCACGTGGAGGAACTCGAGGCCGCGAAACTCGCCGGTGCCGATCTCGCGCTCGGGCACGTCGAACAGCGTCGGCTGTGCCGCATCCTCGACGGTTTGCCACCGCAACTCCCGTGCCGCCACGTCGTCAAACCTATCGAACGCGTGTTCGACCGCGCAAGTGGCGCGAAAATGCGGGTATGCCGCCGCTCTCCGACGACGGGGTCCGCATCGGGTTGGCGAAGCTCCCGGGGTGGGAGCGGCGCGACGACGAGATCGAGAAGGTCTTCGAGCTTCCCTCGTTCCCGGACGCCATCGCCTTCGTGACCCGGATCGGGTTCCTGGCCGAGAAAGCCAACCATCATCCGGATCTCGACATCCGCTGGCGAAAGGTGCGCGTCGCGTTGTCGACGCACAGTGAGGGCGGCATCACCGAGAAGGACTTCGCGCTCGCCGGCGAGATCGAGGCCGTTGCCGGCGGCTCCTCTTCGTGATCGCGGCTGTCGTCGCGTTCCTCGTCATTGCGCTCGTCCTCGCGCTGGTCGTTGCCGTCGGGCTCGAGCCCGGTCCGGATCCGGGCGATGTCGCGATCGCCTACGAGCTCGCCTGGGATCGTCTCGACTTCGCAGCCCTCTGGGCCCTTTCGGGCGTCGAGCTGCGCGACGGCCGGTCACGCGCCGAGTTCATCGCCGACAAGCACGAGGCCTATGAGGGTCAGCGAGCACTTGCCGGGCTCGCGGCTGAGGTGAAGCTCGACGAGGTGATGGTGGGGTCGGAGCTCGCCGCCGTCCGCACCCGGGTCTTGCTTCGCGATGGCACCGCTGTGCGCAACCAAGTGCAGCTGGCGCTACGCGAGGGCACTTGGAAGGTGATCGGCTATCACCTCGAGCCCGATGCGCCCGCCGAGCAGCGCACGGGCTGACCGGGGGGGACCGGTGCGGTTCGAGCCGCCGGACTATGTCGTCCTCGTCGTCGAGGAGCTGGACCGCGCCCTCGACTTCTACTGCGACGTACTCGGCCTGCCGCTCGGGCACCGATCGGGTCCCTACGCCCAGCTCGACACGGGCGTGACTCGCCTCTCGCTGTTCGAGCGGCAGGCGATGGCGGCGACACTTGGACGCGACCTCGACGCGCCGTCGCCGGAGGCGCCCGCCTTCGAGCTCGGCTTCAAGGTCGACGACTGCGACGCCGCCTACACCGAATTGGTGGCGGCGGGCGCCAGACCGGCCGTTCCGCCAACCGATCGGGCCTGGGGTCAGCGCACCGCCTACGTGCGCGATCCTGACGGCCACCTCGTCGAGCTCGCGCAGGACCTCGACCGTTAGCTCGCTGACCAACCACGCCAGCGGTCGACCGTGATCTCGACCACGGGACCGGCCGGCGGCAGCTCCTGGTACTGCGGGTACTTCGCGCTGAGCGTCGCCACCGCGTCCTCACGCTCAGGGCCCTGATCGACGACTCGGGCGGCACCGTCGGCCCGCACCCACCACAGGCGGCTCCAGTCCTCGTCGTACTCGTCCACGAGCACGCTCACCCGCGGCTGCGCCCGGATGTTGGCCAACCGGCGCAGCTTCGGCGTGCGTTTCGGCTTGGCGTCGACAACCGACACGATCCGATCTCCAATCAGCGCGAAGCAGATCGGCACAAGGTGGGGCTGGCCGTCGACGTCGACCGTCGCGAGCCGGGCGATGCGAGCGCGCCCAAACCGCTCGCGCATCTCGGCTTCTGTCACGAACCCCCCTATCGCCGTCGCAAGCTCCGGCTTTGCGGCGACGGTCGGCAGAGTCGCCGTCGCCGCGCGGACGATACCTTCGCTGCGTGGTTGCAGGACTCCTGCTCACGGGCGGTTCGAGCCGGCGCATGGGCCTCGACAAAGCCGACCTCGTGGTGGCGGGGGAGCGGCTCGCGGACCGAGCGGCGCGCGTGCTCAGCCAGGTGTGCGACCCGGTGCTCGAAGTCGGGCCGGGGCGCAGCTCACTCGACGCGGTCGGCGACCCTGAACCGCGAGCTGGGCCCCTCGCGGCGCTGGTGATGGGCGCGGGCGTGTTGCGCGCCCGCGGGTACGACGGCGCCGTCCTGCTCCTCGGCGTCGACCTCCCCTTCGTCGACGTGCCATTGCTCCAGCTGGTCGTCGACCATCCCGCAGTCGAGACCGTCGCGCCGATCGCCGGCAGCATGCGGCAGTCGTGCTGCGCGCGCTATGCGCCCGCCGCGCTCGACACCGCCATCGAGCTCGTAGCACGGGGTGAGCGCGCGCTCCACACGCTGCTGTCCGCCGTGCCCGTCGTCGAGATCACCGAGTCCGAGTGGCGCACGGTCGCGCCGGCCGACGCGCTCGCGGACCTCGACACGCCGGAGGATCTCGCCCGTCACGGCGTCGAAGACCGGCAGTAGCGTCGCCGCCAATGACTGCAGACGAGCTCCTCGCCGTGTTCGCCCGCGCAGCCGACACCGCGAGAGCCTCGCTGACGCCGTTGACCGGCGCGGCACGGCGGAAACGAACGGAGCGGCCGGGCCAGTATGCGCTCGACTTGGTGGCGGACGCCGCGATCCTCCCGATCCTGCACGATGCCGGCGTCGCGGTCGTGAGCGAGGAGTCGGGCCGCACCGGGCCCGAGGACGCCGCGGTCACTGTCGTCGTCGATCCCGTCGACGGCTCGACCAACTGCTCGCGGGACATCCCATACTGGTCGATCTCACTGTGCGCAATCGACGCCGACGGTCCTTTGTGCTCCCTTGTGACCAACCAGGCAACGGGGGTGCGCACGACCGCGATACGCGGGAAAGGCGCGTGGCGCGACGGCGAGCTACTGGCGCCGTCAGCGGTGCGTCGAGTCGAGGACGCGGTGGTGTCGCTCTCCGGCATCCCCGCGAAGCTGCTGCCCTGGCAGCAGTTCCGCTCGCTCGGTTCGGCCGCGCTCGAGCTCTGCGACGTGGCCTCGGGCGCGCTCGATGCCTACCTGACGAGCTGGCAGGCTCCGTGGGACTACCTCGGTGGGCTGCTCGTGTGCCGGGAGGCGGGCGCGACCGTCGTCGACGTCCACGGCGGCGAGTTGGTCGTGACCGGCCCCGACGAGCGCCGGCAGCTCATCGCCGCGTCGACGGCCGAGTTGCTCGAGGCGGTGCGCGTCGCCGCCCCGTCATGACGCTTGCGCTCGATCTGCCCTCGTTACTCCGCGCCGCCGACACCGCCGCGCGCGCCGGCGGCGCGATCGTCGCCGAGCGCTTGGGGCCAACCGGCGAAGCGCGTTTGAAGGCCCCCGGTGACTGGGTCAGTGAGGTCGACACCAACAGCGAGGCGGCAGTACGCGGAGTGTTGGAGCGCGACGCACCCGGCCTGCCGGTCTTCGGCGAGGAAGGCGGCGGCTCCCGCGGCGACATCGGCTGGCTCGTCGACCCGCTCGACGGCACGGCGAACTTCCTGCACGGCTTCCCGGCCGTCGGGGTGTCGGTCGCTCTCGTCGCGAACGGCTCGCCCGTCGTGGGCGTCGTGCACTCGCCGCTGCTCGGCGACACCTACGCCGCGTGCAAAGGTGAAGGCGCGTTCCGCAACGGCGAACCGATCGCCGTGAGCGCGCGTGACCAGTCCCTCGCGATCTGCGCCACCGGGTTCCCGTTCCGGGCCAAGGCGGAGCGGCTCGATGAGTATCTCCCGGTGTTCGAGGCTGCGCTGCGACGGTTCGAGGACCTGCGCCGCGCCGGCTCGGCCAGCCTCGACCTCGCCTGGACGGCGGCGGGCGTCTTCGATGGCTACTTCGAGCAAGCGCTCGGGCCGTGGGACGTGGCCGCCGGCGCGTTGCTGGTGCGCGAGGCGGGCGGAATCGTGACCGACTGGTCCGGCGACGACCACGCGTGGCTCGATTCGGGGGACATCCTCGCCGGCCCGCCCGCCATCCACGCCGCGTTGGTCGAGCTCGCGCGCGTCAGGTACTGAGGGCGGAGCTCTGACCGAAAAGCTCCTCGACCGGGACCGCCGGCTGCCGGGTGCGTGCCACGTCCTCGCCCAGCGCCGAGTACACCGCGTCGGTCACCTGGAACAGTCGCTGCTCGGCGGGCAGGAAGGACGGCAGCCCGTTGCTCACGATCACCATCACCAGACCGAACTCGGGATCGGCAAGCGCGCGGGACGACGCCATCCCGCCGTGGCCGAACGCGCGCCGGCCCGTCCCGCCGGTGAAGGCCACCTGCACGCCAAGTCCCCAGGGGATGCTGCGCCGCAACAGGCCGTCCTTCATCCCATGGCGGTGCACCGCGCTCATCAGCTCGACGGTGCGCGGCTCGAGCACGGACGGGCCGAAGCCGAGCAGCGACTCGTAGAAGCGACCGAGCTCCCGGGCCGGGGCGCGCATCCCTCCGCCGGGCTCGACCTTGGCGATGAAGTACGGCTCGTTGTGGTACTCGTCGACCTGGTACGGGAGCATCCGCCACCCGCCGTCCTCGTCGACGACGGGCATGACGTGGCCCCGCCAGTACACCGGCGTGATCCGTTCCCTGAACGCAGCCTGCTCGTCGACCGGGATCCCGAGGCGCATGTTCTCGACGCCGAGCGGCTTGAAGAGCTCGTCGCGCAGATATCGATCGATCGGGCGACCGTCGACGCGTTCCACGATGGCGCCGAGGATCTTCCAGCCACTCGAGGGGTGGTACGCGGCGTCGGTGCCCGGCTCCCATCGCGCCCGGGATGCCGCGATGTGCGCGACCACCTCGCCGTAGGGCACGTCGTGGTCGAAGAGCGTGGCGTCCGCGTTCGGGAAGCCGCCCGTGTGGGTGAGCACGTGGCGGATCGTGCAGCGCTCCTTGCCGTTGCCCCAGCCGTCGATGTAGTCGCCGACCCGATCGTCGAGGCCGAGGTTGCCCCGCTCCCGGAGCTGGAGCACCGCCACCACCGTCGCGGGCTTGCCCGCCGAATAGAGCAGCATGAGGTCGTCGGGCTCGAGCGCCCGGCCGGGCCGAGATTCGCCCACCGTCGTGTCGAGCAGGACCTCGCCCCGCACCGAGACGTAGCACTGCGCCCCGTCGTGCCAGCGCTCGGCGCGCTGCCGTTCGAGGACCTCGACGACCCGGGCGAGGTCGGACTTGGTCGCACTGGTGACCGCCATCCGCCCCGGAGCCTAGGGCCCGCAAATTGTTTGACGGCCGGGTGTCGGCGTGTAGCCTGGGCGAACGTCTCGCAGCCGCGAGCACAGGCACAACCGGACAAATGACCTGACTTGCAGGACATGACTGGAAGGACCGACTCCGTGGCCAGCTACCCGACGACGCAGCAGGCAGCCGTCGTCGGCGTCGCGCGCGCCCGGGCGGCCTTTGCCTGCGCCATGCCGACGAACGGCTCGTGGTCGACCATGCCGAGCCTTGGCGTGACCACCATCGACCACAAGACCGGTCGGCCCCGGCGGCTGAGAGTGACCTCGCCGTAGCGATCCGCTACCGCAAGACCACCACCAGGCCGCCGGGGCACCCCGGCGGCCTTTCTGCGTTTCCGGCCCATCAACCCAACGGAGAGAGCAACAGAGAAGCAACCGACCCAGACAAGACACGAGGACAGGGGAAGCACGGCGATGTTCGCCATCCAGACCATAGAAGACGAGACCTGGCGGCTCGAAGCCCGGTGTCGCGACGGTTCGGCGTCGCTCACCGAGCTGTTCTTCTCGGAGCAGCTCGATGACATCGCGCGGGCCAAGGCCTTCTGCCGGGCGTGCCCGGTGCGCGAGGCCTGCCTCGAGGCGGCCCAGGCGCGGCGTGAGCCGTGGGGTGTCTGGGGTGGCGAGCTGTTCGCCAACGGCAAGGTGCTGGCCCAGAAGCGCAAGCGGGGCCGGCCGCCGAAGGTGCGACCGCCCGAGCCCGTCTACGACGAGTGGGGCCAGCTCGTTCCCCAGTCGGCCTGACGCGCTGACGACGTGACGACCTGACCGCGGAGGCGCCGGCCCGGTGCGGGCCCCCCACGCACCGGGCCGGCGGCGGCCCGCGCTGATCGCCGCACATGGTGGGCCGGGGTGACGAGGAGCGCCGTCCCCCCGGACGCTCGGTCGAGCCCCGGCCTGCCCGCGGTGGACGCGCGTTGCTCTTCGCGCTGCGTCGCAAGGTGACCGGTAACGTGACGCGGCCGGGCGCTTAGCTCAGATGCGCAGAGCGCCGCCCTTACAAGGCGGAGGTCGCAGGTTCGAGCCCTGCAGCGCCCACCGGTTGACCTGGACAAACACGACCGCCAGCAATCAGTTAGCGGCCGGTCGGGTCCGGCCTGCAAACGAAATGCAAACGCCGGGGATCGGCCTCATTGGTCGAGCGCGTCGAGCTTGGCGGCGGCCTCGGCGGCCTCACGCAGCATCGCCTCGTCGGGGTGCTCGTAGACCTTGCTCGTGAATCCGGGGTTCGCGTGTCCGAGTATCGCTGCAGTCACCGAAGGGCGTGCCCCTGAGCGGGCGTAGGCGGTGGCAACTGCGTGGCGGATGTCGTGGAGGCGCACTCCGTCGAGTCCCACGCTGGCCGCTATTCGGGCCCAGCCGTGCGTGAAGGCGCTCGGGTCCAGCGGTCCGCCATCGCCTCGATCGCAGACGAGGTCCAGGTCGACCCATGCCTCG
>DASPXI010000003.1:0-6587 GCA_035637335.1 Acidimicrobiia bacterium | reverse complement strand
CGGGCAGTCCCCAACGAATGCGCGGCCGGGCCGGGCTCGGAGGCGGCGTGCCGGGGACGCCGGCCACGGTCAGCGAGGGTCAGCCGGCGGCGGGCGCCGGGACGTCTACCGCGGTGTCGCCGCTCTCCATCAGTCGTGGTCGCCGAGCGACACGCGCACACTCCCCCAGCATTCGGGACGTGCGCAGCAACGGTCGGAGAGCGGTGTGACCATGGAGCGCGTCAACATAACCGAGCTCCTGGGGACAGCGCGGGCCCGAAGACACCACCCGGCGACACGTCCCGCGAAAATGCCCTCCGCAGTGACCAGCCTTTCGGCTTGCCCCTGCGAAGGGCACATGCAACGTACACCGGGGTCCCAGGCCGGTCAAGGGGTTCTCCGGTCGCCCTCGCAGGCTCGGCTCCTGCAGCGCAATGACTCGTGCCCGGAATTCGCCGAGGCGGTGGCGGTGTTCTGGTGATGAATGCCGCTCGGCGGCCGGTGCCGTCTGCCGACTGGCCGTACCATGGACCCAACTGCGGGCGCGGCTGGCGCCCGCCTCGAACCAAGCGAAGGCCTTTCGCATGAGCCGCCGCCCATCCGACCTCCCCCCCGGTCGGAGCCCCCGCTCGACCCCACCGACCCCGCAGCCGCCGACACCCACCCGGTGGGTGCCGTGGCTGATCATCGGCGCGCTCCTGGTCGGCGGCCTGTTCTTCTTCAACTTCGGCCGGACCGACACCGCGAAGGCCGAGCTCAGCTACACCCAGTTCCAGCGGGCCGTCGACAACGGCGACGTGAAGAGCATCGAGTTCAATCCCGAGAGCGGCAGCATCAACGGCGAGTTCAAGACCCCGCAGAACGGCAAATCGGAGTTCACCAGCTCCGGGCCCAACAACGACTTCCAAGAGGCCCAGATCCAGCAGCTCCAGCAAAAGGGCGTCAATTTCAAGTACGTCCGCGATTCGTCGAACATCCTCGGGGAGATCCTGATCTGGCTCCTGCCCGTCGCCCTCATCGTCGGGGTGTTCATCTGGTTCAGCCGGCGGGCGCAGGGCCAGATGGGCGCGGTCATGAACATCGGCCGCAGCCGGGCGAAGGTGTACTCCACCGAAAAACCCCAGACGAAGTTCACCGACGTCGCCGGGTACGGGCCGGTCAAGCAGGAGATCGCCGAGGTCGTCGACTTCCTGAAGAACCCGGGCAAGTTCAAGCAGATCGGCGCCCGCATCCCCAAGGGCGTGCTGCTCGTGGGCCCGCCCGGGACCGGCAAGACGCTCATCGCCCGGGCGGTGGCGGGCGAGGCCGGCGTCCCCTTCGTGTCGGTGACCGGCTCGGACTTCATGGAGATGTTCGTCGGCGTGGGCGCGGCCCGCGTGCGCGACCTGTTCCAGACCGCACGCAAGCAGGCGCCCGCCATCATCTTCGTGGACGAGCTCGACTCCATCGGTCGCAAGCGCGGCGCGGGCCTCGGCGGCGGGCACGACGAGCGCGAGCAGACACTCAATCAGATGCTCGCCGAGATGGACGGCTTCGAAGCCACCGAGGGGATCGTGATGATGGCGGCGACGAACCGTCCCGACATCCTCGACGCCGCGCTCCTGCGCCCCGGTCGCTTCGACCGCCAGATCATCGTGCCGCTTCCGACCCAGGACGAGCGCCTCGAGATCCTGAAGGTGCACTTCCGCGACAAGAAGCTTGCACTGGACGTCGACGCGTCGATCATCGCCCGCGGCACCCCCGGCATGAGCGGCGCCGACCTCGCGAACCTCGTGAACGAGGCGGCGTTGTTCGCCGTCCGGCGCGGCGAGTCCGAGATCCACGCCGAGGACTTCGAGGCCGCGCGCGACCGCGTGCTCATGGGGCTCAAACGCGAGTCGATGGCGCTCACCGAGGAGGAGAAGGAGGTCGTGGCCTTCCACGAAGGCGGCCACGCGGTGCTCGCCTATGTGCTCGAGCACGCCGACCCGGTGCACAGGGTGACGATCCTGCCGACCGGCATGGCGCTCGGCGCGACCCAGCAGCTGCCCCTGGAGGAGAAGCACATCTACAAGCGGGAATACATCGCCGACTCCCTCGTCGTTCGTCTCGGCGGCCGTGTCGCCGAGGACATCGTCTACGGGCACCTGTCGACGGGTGCACAGAACGACCTCGTCGGCATCACCGAGCTGGCGCGCAAGATGGTGCGCGAGTGGGGCATGTCCGACCGCATCGGCCCGATGGCGTGGGGCTCGCAGGGGGCCGTGTTCCTCGGCGAGGACCTCGTGCACACCCGCGACTACTCGGATGACACCGCCCGCGTGATCGACGAAGAGGTCGAGCGCATCCTCCGGGAGGAGGAGGAGCGCGCCCGCAAGGTGCTCTCCGAGCACCGAGCCGGCCTCGAGGCCGTCGCCCACGCCCTGCTGGAGCGCGAGACCCTCGACGGCAGCGAGGTCGAGCGCCTGGTCGACGAGGCTGTCGGCTACAAGGCCGGCGGCCCCCGCAAGGTCACCAAGGCCGACGGGACCGAGGCGGAGGTCGACGAGGAGGAGGGCGACTCTCTGAGCGACGTCGCCGATCCCTCCGGCGGGCAAGCCACCGAACCGACACCGGTACGCGACTAGCCGGCTACTGCAGCTTCCCGAGCTCGGGTTCGGGCGTCGTACCCGGCGCGCGGGCTTCGGCGACTGCGGCCCAGAGATCGGTGGCTGTGAACGCGCCCACGAAGGCGGCCCGTACGACACCACCGGCGTCGGCAACGAGCGTCGTCGGGATACCCGAGATCTCGTAGCGGTGATGGAGGCCGGGCTGGTCGTGGTACTCGACCTCGCAGGTGGCCACATCGGTTGACTCGAGGACGGCGAGCTTCGGCGGCAACGTCAGGCACGACTCGCACGTCGTCGACGAGAACAACGCCACGAGCCAAGGCGCCTCCGGCCGCGGGAAGTCGGACCGATCGAGTTGTCGCGGCACCGGGTACACGTCCCGCGGCGGCGCCGCCGGCCGGCGCCGTTGAAGGATCCAGGCGACCATTCCTGCCGCGACCAGCAACGCGACGGCGATCGCGAGTCGCAGGAACACACTCCCTCCTTTGTCGCCGTCGCAGCTCCGGCTCTGGCTTTCCCGTCGCGGTCGGCGAAGCCGCCGTCGCCGCGCGGGAATCTAGTGACGCAAGCCACGCCCCCGGCAGCGCGTGGCCTGCAAGACTCCCGCCGTGGCCCAACCGGCCGATGAGACTGCAGCCGCGACACTGGACGTGAGCGCGGCGCCGGTTCGGGTCGGTCCGTGGCCGATGTGGGTGCTCGGCTTCGTGGTCCTCATCGACCAGGTCGACCAGAACCTGGTGCGCGGCGTCGTGCCCCAGCTGAAGAGTGACTTCGGGATCGACGACCTTCGGCATCGGCGTGCTCATCTCGGCGTTCGTGCTCGTCAACGGCATTGTGACGGTGCCGGCCGGCTACCTCGCCGATCGGTGGCACCGCACCCGGACGATCGGACACACGGTCGTGGCGTGGAGCGGCATCACGATGCTCACAGCCGCGTCGCAAAACTTTGGGCAGTTGCTCGCGGGCCGCGCATTGCTCGGCTTCGGTCAAGCCGTCACAGAGCCGTCGGCCAACAGCCTCATCTCGGACTACTACCCTACCGAGCAGCGCGGCACCGCGTTCTCGGTCCAGCAGATCATGGGCATCATCGGCTTCGGGTTGGGCATCGCGCTCGGCGGCGCGATCGGCTCGCAGTTCGGCTGGCACTGGGCGTTCATCGTCGTCGGCCCGCCCGGCTTCCTCATCGCCGCGATCGCCTACCGGCTCCGCGAGCCGCGGCGTGGGCACGGCGATCGGCTGCACCTCGGCATCACCGAAGACGGGGCGGCAGACGAGCATCAACGGCTCTTCGAGCACGGGGTCTGCCGGTTCGTCGTCGACATGGTGACCGGCTTGCGCGACGACCTTCGGGTGATCATCTCGATCCCGACGCTCAAGTTCGCGCTCGTGGGAGTAGGCGCGTTCATGTTCACGGTCACAGGCATCGGCGCCTGGCTCCCCGAGTTCCACCGGCGCTTCTCCGGGTTGACCCAGGAGCAAGCCACCAGCGCGGTGGGCCTGATCGTCCTCGCAGGTGGGATTCCGGGGCTCCTGCTCGGCGGTCGGATCGCCGATCGCTGTGGTGCGCGCGATGCAGCAGGAGCAGGACCGCGCCTCGCCTTAGGGGGCGTGCGGATCGGGGATGCCCGGCGCCAATGACGCGCCGCTTGGCCCAAGGATGCGGCGGGCGGCGACGACCGGCTCGTCGGCGTGCACCACGATCACTTGATCAGGTGCGATGCCCAGCTCACCCAGGTCGAAGGTCGCCTGCTTCCTGGCCGTCAGCGTGAGCTCGCACTCGCCTGCTGGTTGGTCGCTCCCCGACGGGTACGCGATGAGTTTGACGTTCGCTTCTCGCGGTCCCGCGTTGAAAACGCTCACCGCGGCCGCGTCCTCCGCCGCCAGGCGGCCCAACGCGAACACCCAATCACGCGCCGGTTGCGGGCTCCCCACCGCGGTGGCAGCACCAATCGTCCCCGCAGCCGGGCCCCATACGGCGAGCCCTTCAGCGACCACGGGGACATTCCCCGTAGTGCGCACCTGAACGTCGAACGCCACCCCGGGGCCGGCAAGGGGTCCCAGGTCGACCAGGACGGCCGAGCGGCCGGGGACGGCGACCCTCGACGGAGCCACGCCGTTCTCGTCCTCGAACCGCGGCGTGATCTCGACCTCGGTCGCGGTCGGATCGAAGTTGGCGACGAACACCCCGTTGGCAACGCCGTCACCGGCCACCACGCCGGGCAGCGTCCACGATCGGGCCGGAGCGGTTGCCCCGAGCGACAGCGTGAGCCCGCGGCGGTTCTCGTTCTCTGAATTGAACACGAGCGACTGTTCGGCGACGATCCGACCGACGCGAACGTTTACGTGCGCGCCGATCTGGGGTTGCCGGCGCACGAAGCTCGCGACGGGCACGGTCACGCGGCTGCGGCGCGGGACGACCAGTGACTGGAGGTCGGCGGGTGCAACGAACCCCACGTCGGTCGCGAACGACAGATCGAGGATCGCGTCGTCGGCGAATGGATTGAAGAGGGCGAGGCGCTGCTCGGCGCCGCGCTCCGTCGTGCCGGCGGCGAAGTACCAGTCGCGTGCGGGCTCTCGCGCGCACGCGCCCACCCCGACGTCGCGCTGGCCGTCGGCTTGACCGTCGACCTCGTGCTCCACGATCGCACGGCTCCCGAACACCTCGACCACGACGCCGGGTCCGATGATCGTTCCCCCCGGATCGGGTTGCTCAGCCGTTTCGAGCACGCTCGACACGGGCACGCGCAGCTGTCCTCGTCGCGGCACCGTGACGCGCCGCGACGTCGGCTCGACATCACCGCCGGGCATCACGGTGATGTCGACCCGGGCGTCAGCGTCGCCTACGTTGGCGATCCAGATCGTCTCGTCGGCACGGCCATCCGTGGACCCGGTCCCCTCTGCGCAGTACCAGGCGGCGGAGACGGCGCTGGAGGCGGGCACGGTCGGGCCCGCGTCCGGTGGAACGGTGGCTCGCGGCGCGGCGGCGCTCCCGGCGAGGTCCAACGCCACCGCGACCACGATGGCGCCGGCGATCAGCGCAAGCACCGCAGCGCGCCGCGTCGGGTGACGCGCCCGCGCAAGCAGGCGATGGCCAGTCGCGCGGTTCGGCACCCATCGGCGTGCGGTCACGGGCTCGGCCTTCGCACGCGCCGACGGCGCGGCCGCCGCCCGGCCCGCCCGCGCCACGCCAGGGCGAAGAAACCGATCGACAACGCGACCTGGACGAGGATCAAGCCGTAGCGGCGCAGCTGGCCGCCGTACCGGATCGACACCGACGAGCGCCGCGACGTGTCGAAACCGTTCTCCCAACCGAACGGTTCGACGTGCCGGAGCTCACGACCGGAAGCGGACGCGCTCCAGTCGGTGTCGAACGCCTCGCTCCACAGCACCCGGCCGGGTCCGGTCGGCGCCGAGTCGGACGGGGCCCCGCGGACGGCTCTGACGCCACCGAGGTCGCCGCGTAACGCCGCCTGGGTCGGGTCCTTGGAGCGCAGCGGGACCTTCCTCGCGTCGGCGGGTCCCACCGTGCCCGGGCTCGAGATCCATGCCGTGTTCTGATAGAGGACGAGACCCGGCGGCGATTCGAGCCGGGAGAGGTCGAGCTGGTCGTCGAGGGCGCGCGCCAGACCCGGCGCCGCCACCGTTTCGGAAGCGCCCGGGCCCGAACTGTCCGGCACGGCGACGTACCGGACGCTCATGGGCGCCAGCAGGTGGCCGAGCCGCTCCGTGCGCCGGTCCGAGGCAAGGACGATCGCCTCCGCGACGAGGTCTTCGGCTTCGCCGGCGGGTGCATGCCACAGCTCGGTCGCGTCGCCAGGCCCGTTTCGCGTCAGGACGTAGCCCGTCCCGTCGCGGGCGACGAAGGGATCGAGCGGCAAAGCCGCCGGGTCTCCCACCCACAGGACCCGGAACCCGCCGCTGTCGCGCTCGGCCTCCAGGAAGGAAAGGGCGTCGGGCCAGTCGCCGTCGGCCGCGCGCCATCGACCGTCGGCAGCATCGACGGCGAAGCTCAGCGCGGCG
>DASPXI010000002.1:0-33198 GCA_035637335.1 Acidimicrobiia bacterium | reverse complement strand
CCTGCGCGACGGCCGCTGGGTCGCGATCGCCAAGGAGCGCGAGTTCGACGGCGCCGCCGTCGTCGGCTGGACCGCACGCCGGCCGCAGGGCCCGTGGCGCGCGACCGGACCGTTGGTCGCCGCGCCGACGTCGGGGCGTCCGGGTGAGTTCACGTACCTCGCCGTGCCGCACGCGGCGGTCAGGCTGCCGCGTGCGCGGCTGCTGGTGAGCTGGAACGTCAACACTCGCGACGCGAGTCTCGACGGCTTGTCGGACCCTGTCGTCGCCGGCTACGGCCCGCGGTTCGAGGTCATCACGGTGCCGCGCGACCGACGCCCCCGCTAGCGTCGCTGCCGATGAACGCCGCTCGCCGTTTTGCGGTGTACGGACTGCTGGGCTGGTGCATGGAGATCGTGTTCACCGCGACGCGCCGGGCCGTGAGCGGCCGCGGTGACCGGCGGCTCCGGGGCGAGTCATATCTCTGGATGCATCCGATCTACGGCGCGGGCGGCCTCGCCATGGAAGTCGTGCATCGGGGAACGCGTCGTAGCCCGTGGTGGGTGCGTGCGATCGCGTACGCGGCGTCGTGCCTGGCGATCGAGTACGTCGCCGGTTGGTTGCTGCGACGCGCGACCGGCGAATGTCCGTGGGACTATGGCAGCCGAGGAATCAACGTGGACGGTCTCGCTCGCCTCGACTACGCGCCGTACTGGGCCGTCGCCGGTCTGGCGGCGGAGCCGATCGCGTCGGCGCTCCGTCGCCCGCGGCTCGAGGCCGAGCCGGACGGCGCGCAGCCGGTAGCCGTGGGATCGTGACTCGCGTCCGTCATCCACCGCACATCGGGCTGCTCTGGGCAGTCTCCGCGCGGACGAGGGTGCTGATGGCGGCGGGCGCGGGGCTCATCGCGGGAACCGTCGCGGCGTTCTTCACGCCGTGGCAAGTGTCGCCGCTCATCGGGTGGGACGTCGCGGCGGTGTCGAACGTCGCGTGGGTGGGATTGACCGCAGGCCGATTCACCGCGGACGAGACGCGGGAATTCGCCACCCGGGAAGACGACAGCCGCGTGTCCGCGCAGTTCCTGTTGTTGGGGGCATGCGTCGCCAGCCTGCTGGGCGTCGCCTTCGCCCTTTTGAAGGCGAGCCAGGTATCCGGGCCCGGCAAGGGGTTCCTGACCGGCATGGCGGTATTCACCGTGATCGCGTCGTGGATGGTCGTGCACACGACCTTCGCGCTGCGGTACGCGCACGAGTACTACATGCCCCCGATCGGCGGCATCGACTTCAAGTCCAGGACAGACTACGCGCCGGACTATCGCGACTTCGCCTACGTGGCGTTCACCGTCGGGATGACCTTCCAGGTCTCGGACACCGACATCCAGATCCGGCGGATCCGGCGGACCGTCCTGGCCCACGCCCTGCTCGCCTTCCTGTTCGGGGCGGTGATCCTGGCGATGATGATCAACGTCGTCGCGTCCCTGCTCCAGTAATGACGACCCGCCGCCGATCCGGTATGTTGAGGCGGGGCAGCGGTTCTCGGGTCGCTCTTTCCCTGCCCGAGAGTGGCTGGGGGCTGCTGCCCCCTCTCGAGGTCGTCAGGCGGGGGCGAGTGGGGCCCGGTGGCCGCCGCGAGCCACCATCTCTTCCTCCCGGGGCGGCGTCCCGTCTTTCCACAGCTTCCTGTGGACGAACGTTGGTGCTGGTCAGGGACGCTGAGCGATGGCGCGGAGCCGTGACCGGGTCCGGCGCTCGGCCAGGACGGGGACGAAGTCCTGGACACGGGCGTCCGTGAACGGCTGGAGTTCCTCGGCCAGATACCGGTCGACGTCCTCGGACGAAACCTTGCCGGCGAACTCTTGCGACAAGCTGACAGCCGCGGTCTCGAGCTGCTTTTGAAGCTTGACCTGCTCGCTCACGTTCACACCTGCCCTGGTCGGCGCGAAACCCCCCCTGCGCTTCGGACACTAGCGCGACGAAATCGCGCGTCAAGCAATGCGCGCGGACGCGACGGTGCGGGACGCTTCTCAGACCTTGGGCAGGACCTCTTCGGCGTAGAAGCGGAGGAAGCCGTCCCGATCGGGCCCGATCTGGTCGACGAACTCGAGTGCGACGTCACCTTGAGCGCCGACGAGGAGGTCTTCTGTCTGCACGATCCCGACCTCCACGGACCGCGTCGGATGGGCCGAGGACCATCGCGCGGACGAGATCGCGGGGCGCGCGCATCCGGGACCTGAGAGGTGACCTCAGCGACGAGCATCCGTTGCGCCTGCGAGAGGTCCTCGGGCTGATTCCGCCGGATCTGCCGCTCCAGCTCGACGTCAAGTGTGTGTCCGCCGGTCGTTGGCGGAACGCACCACCCAACGCGCCTGCGACATCATCCGGGAACACGGCACCGGTCGTCGAATCGAGGTCATCAGCTTCATCAGAGAGATCTTGAGAGAGTTCGGCGCGCACGATTAGCGATGCACGCGCGCTAGCGTCCCCGGGATGATCATGCGCCGGATACGAATTCTCGCTCCTCTCGTCGCCGTCCCGCTTGCGGTGCTCGTCGCCTGCGCCGGGCCGGCAGCGGCCGACTCCAAGAGTGACAAGGCCATCCTCAAGGCCGGCGTCATCACGAAGAACGACGTCCCGGCCGGTTGGACCTCGAAGAAGGCGTCGAGCAGCTCAGAGGCGCTGCGCGGCATCAGCGAGTGCAAGAAGATCAGAGCCGCGATCGAGAAGGCGAAGAAGAACCAGCCGCGGGCCGACTCGCGCGCCTTCTCGGACGCGATCACAGACGGCGCAACGTCGGCCCAGAGCACCGTGTACGCCTTCAAGGACGCGACGGCGGCCGGCAAGTTCCTCGCGAACTTCCAGGGTGACGCAGCGGCAACGTGTCTACAGAAGAGCCTCGAGAAATCGCCGGTCGGGAAGACCACCGAAGGATCTCCCACGATCTCGCCGGTCACGGACCTCCAAGGTGTCGGCGACGAGGCCGTCGGCCACGAGCTGACGATCCAGCTCCCGGTCCAGGGTCAACTGACCCCGGCCTACATCGACTTCATCGGGGTCCGGGTGGGGCGAGCGTTCATCGGCTTCAACTTCACCAACCTCGGCGAGCGCATCCCCGAGGGCCCCGGCGTCGTCCAGGCCGTCGTGGCCCGCGTGAGCGAAGCGCAAGCACCGGCGTAGCGGGTTTTCGCTACCGGAGCTGCACGGTCGTCGGTAGGCCGGCGAATCCGCGCACGTTCACCGAGTGGACGCGGGTGGCGTTGTCGGCGTCCACGTAGTAGTCGGCGACCCGGGCGACCAGCTCTTCGAGCACGACTCTCGCCTCCAGGCGCGCCAGCGACGCGCCGAGGCAGAAGTGACGGCCGAAACCGAAGCTGGCGATCTCGTTCGTGTCGCGGCCGACCCGGTACGCGTCGGCCTCGGGGAAGACGCGCCGGTCGCGGTTCGCCGAGCCGACGAGCAAGAGCACGCGCGCGCCGGCCGGGATGACGCTCCCGTGGAGGGAGACGTCGGCCTGCGCGAGCCGAGCCAGCATCTGCGTCGACGTGTCGTAGCGCAGCGTCTCTTCCACCCAGTCGGGGATGCGCTGCGGATCCGCGAACGGGACGCGGCGCTGGTCAGGGTTGCGCCACGCCCAGTACCAGGCGTTGCCGAGCAGCTTCGTCGTCGTCTCGTTCCCGGCGACGATCAGAAGGAAGAGGAAGCCGGCAATCTCGTCGTCGGTGAGCCGGTCACCGTCGATCTCCGCCTCGAGCAGCGCGGACGTGAGATCCCCCATCGGACTCTTGCGGCGCGCCGCGATCAGCTCCGCGTAGTACGCCGACAGCTCGAGGGCGGCCTCCATGCCCGCCAGAGGCATGTCGGTCACGCCCTCCTCCCGGTGCAGCACGAGATCGGCGAGGCGCCGGAGCTCGTCCCGGTCGGCCGGGGGCACGCCCACGAGCTCTGAGATCACGTCCATCGGGACGCGGCCGGCGAGATCTCGTATGAAGTCGAAGGTCCCGTGGGCGGCGGCCGCGCTGAGTTGGCGCACGGTCAGCTCACGAATGTGCGGTTCGAGCTCGGCCACGCGCCGCGGCGTGAACCCTCGGGAGACGAGCGCCCGCATCCGGGTATGACGCGGCGGGTCCATGGCGAGGAACGAGGTCGTGCGTTCCGCCTGCGGTCCCCAGACGTGGGGGTCGAGGGTCACGCCGTACGAGCTGGAGAACCGCTGGGCGTCGCGGAACGCGGCGACGACGTCGGCGTGGCGCGACAGCGCCCAGAAGTCGAGCTCGTCGTTGCGATACAGCGGCGCCTCTTCACGGAGGCGGGCGTAGGTCGGGTACGGGTCTTCGTGGACGGCGTAGTCGTACGGGTCGTATCGGACGGCGCCGGCGACGACCATGTTCCCGGACAGTAGCCGGGTCGAGGTTGGTTGCCATGGGTCCCGGCGCGGCCCACGGAACCGCGCAATAGGAGTAGACAGGCGTGGTGCTCGCCGACGCCTCGGGCCCGTTCGACGCCGAGTTCTCGCTCACCGATCTCGGGCGCGCCCCGCTTGCCGTGCTCGGACGCGAGTACATGTTGCACGGGCAGCTCCAAGACCGTGCCGCGCTCCCCCACGTGATGACCCGCGCCGGTGCCGACGCGTGGGTCGGCGTGGCGATCGACGAGTGGATGAGCGCCAGCCCGATCTACTCGAAGCGGATGCAGCGGGCACTTCGGTTCACGGGCGACGACGTGCGCACGCTGTTCAAGAACCTGCAGCTCGACATCGGGTTCTCGCACCAGTACATGGACGTGCGCTACGAGCTCCACGACGAGCGGTCGGGCGAGTTCTGGCTGGCGTGCTGCGGCGCGCTCCAGGACGTCGAGCCGTTCGGTGAGGGCATGGTGCGCGACATGTGCCATGACATCGAGGATCCGACGTTCGATGCCACGGCCGCCGCCACGAATCCACTGATACGTATCCGTCCGGTGCACCGGCCGCCCCGCGAGCCGGCCGGACGCGAGCCGCACTGCCGCTGGCGGGTCTTCTTCGACGACACTCCCGGCGCGCGGCCGTTCGAGATGCACCCCAACCTCGAGTTGCTGCGGCAGTCCCGGCTCGCGTCGGTCGGGGTCGTTGACCCCGGCGTGGACGCCGAGCCGGGCGGGATGCCCGACTACTCGGGCAACTTCGACCCCGACTTCACGCTCGAGCACCTCTCGCACCGGGCGCTCGTGCTCGCGCTGCAGGAGTTCGCCGCCCAGTCACAGCTGCTGTGCCGGTCGTTCCTTCTCACGGTGGCGCAGCGGCTGGACGACGAAGCTGCATGCGAGATCGCCGACATTCAATGGACCGGCATCGCCGGCCTCACAGCGGACCGGCTCCGTTCCGCCATGCGCGTCGAAGGCGACGACGCCGCCGCGATCGCGAAGCTCTTCCAACTGCACCCGTGCTTCCACCCCCGTACCTACGTCGACCTGCGAGTGGCCGTCGTCGACGACCGGCACGCGGTGCTGGCATTCGGCGAATGCCCGGCGCTCGAGGAAGCCGACCCTTACTCGTGGTTCGCGCAACTCGGTCAGAGCCCCCATCCGGCGCTCGACGCCATCGCACGCGTAGGCAACCCTCGCGCCCGTTGCCATCCGGCCACGCCGACGGGCGGGGCGCCATTGGCATGGGACGTCGTGATCGATCCGGATGCGGAGCCGGCGCCCGAGCCCGCCCCGGTGCACACGGCCCGCGGGAGCCGCGGCGCGAGCCTCGTCGTGTTGAAGCCAACCCGCCGGCGCTCGTAAACCCCGCCATCGATGCGCAGGTTCGTGGGCGCGCGCACGCTCGGGCTCGCCGTCCTGATGGCCCTCGCGCTCGGCGGCGTTCTGTTTCTGGTCGTCACGCGGGGTGGAGGTGACCGGTCAGCGATCGGCGTTGGGGTCGGACCACGCGGCGCGGCTGCGGCCGACGGCGCGGCGTGGATTGCGAACGCCGACTCGAACACGTTGTCGCGCATCGACGAACACGCCCAGAAGGTGACGGCGACGATCAAGGTCGGCAAGGCGCCGTTCGGCGTCACCGTCGGTGACGGCGCGGTGTGGGTCGCGAACGCGAGGAGCAACACGGTGTCGCGCTTCGAGGCCCGGACGCGGACGGCGGGGCGGACGATCGCGCTGGGCCGGTACGGCCGCCGACCCGTCGCGGTCGCGTCCGGCGAGGGAGCGATCTGGGTCGGCAGCGCCAAGGACGACACGGTGTCGCGCATCGATCCCTTGACGAGCACGGTCGCGGCAGCGATCGCCGTCGGCTCGAGCCCAGGGGGCATCGCCGTGGGCGAAGGCGCTGTCTGGGTCACGAACGCGAAGGACGACACGGTGTCGCGCATCGATCCGAGCACCAATACCGTCACCGCGGAGATACCCGTCGGCGCGGGCCCCGCGGCCATCGCAGTGGGCGACGGCGCCCTCTGGGTCGCGAACGCCAAGCACGACACGGTGGCACGCGTCGATCCAACGACTGACGCCGTGATTGGCACCATCCACGTGGGCGACCGGCCGGTCGCCGTCGCCGTCGGCGCCGGCGCGGTGTGGGTAGCGAACGTGAAGGACAACACCGTCTCTCGCATCGATCCGGGAACCAACGCGGTCACCGACACGATCGACGTCGGCGCCAATCCCGCCGCGATCACAGTGGGCGACGGGGCGGTGTGGGTGGCCAACCAGACCGACGGCAGCGTCTCGCGGCTACGCCCGTAGGTCGAAGTAGCGCTCGTTTTGGCGTCGTTTACATACCTATTTGGCATGTAGGCGACGCCAAAAACATGTCGGCCTCAGCTCGAAGGTGGGATGTTCTGGTTGTGGCGGAACAGGTTCGTCGGGTCCCACTTGTCCTTGAGCGCCCGGAGGCGGGCGAACTTCTCGGGACCGTAGGCGGCCTCCACGCGCTGGAGGCCCTCGTCGCCGAGGAAGTTGAGGTAGGCGCGTCCCGTTGCCCACGGCTTCATCGAGCCCGAGAACTCGCGCGTATACGCGATGTTGCGGTCGGTTTCGGCCGGGTCGTCCCACAACGAGAGATAGTGCAGGTTCCACTGAGCGTCCCGCTGCCCGAAGGCCGTGGCGTCCTCGGGGACGCGGCCGATCGCGCCGCCTCCGGGGAGCACGAGCATCTGGCTGAAGGGTGAGACGGGCTTGGTGGCGTACCCGACGAACACGTCGATCGCCTCGTCGGGCAGCTCGGCGTGATGAACGCGATCCCGCCGCAGACTTCGTCAGGCGCGGACACGATGAAGTCGCGGTAGAAGCGCAGCAGGTCGCCCGCCATCGGCGCCGGGTACATCAGCTGACCGGCGAGCAGGATCGGGCCGACCGGATGCAGGCGAAGGTGGAACGCGGTGACGACGCCGAAGTTGCCACCGCCGCCACGTAGGCCCCAGTAGAGATCGGCGTTCTCGTCCTCGGACGCAATCACCTGCCGGCCGTCGGCCGTGACGACCTCGGCCTTGACGAGGTTGTCGCACGCGAACCCGAACTTGCGCTCGAGCCAGCCGCTGCCGCTCCCGAGGGCGAGTCCGCCGATGCCGGTGTCCGACATGCGCCCGCCGGTGACGGCGAGGCCGTGCTCCTGGGTCGAGGCGTCGATCGCTCCCCACTTCGCCCCGCCCTCGACGCGCGCGATGCGCTGGTCGGGGTCGACGTCGACGCGGTTCATCGTGCGCAGGTCGGCGCAGATGCCGGCGTCGACCACCGCCGATCCGTTCACGCCGTGGCCCCCGCCATAGATGGAGAGGGCGATGTCCTGCTCGCGGGCGACGTTGACCGCGGCGGCGACGTCGTCGGCGCTCGTGCAGCGGGCGATCACCGCCGGGCGGCGGTCGATCATGCCGTTGAAGACGGTGCGCGCGTCGTCGTAGCCGGGATCGCCCGGGCGCAACAGCTCCCCGCCGAAACCGGGGAGCTCGAACTCCATCGTGCGGACATCGGCCATAGGGGACCTCCCTGCTCTGCGGCGCCTGACGCTATTTCGGATCGCTGGGGCCCCGGGGATCACCGGCGGTCAGGGACGGGATTTTGGCGAGGCATTCAGCGGTTGCACAGGAGGCTCAAAGGTTCACTTGCGAGAGTGCCACTCATGACCAGCCCGGAAGCGTCCCGCCCACGCCGTCCCGCCCGATCGTTGCGCCGCCTGGCGGCGATCGCAGCGTTGGTCGTCGGGGCAGGATTCGTCGGCTTCACCACGACGCAAGCCGGTGCACAGAGCTCGGGCGGCGCCGACGCCCAGGCGATCGCAGCAAAGGTGAATCCCGCGGTGGTCAGCATCACCAACACCCTCGCCGGTGGCCAGGGCCAAGCGGCCGGAACCGGCATGGTCATCACCCCGTCCGGTGAAGTCATCACGAACAATCACGTCATCCAGAACGCGGGCAGCATTCGCGTCCGGATCGGTGGCACAGGCCGAAGCCACTCGGCCGAGGTGCTGGGTTACAACGTCCGCGAGGACATCGCGCTCCTGAAGGTCGACGGCGTCTCCGACCTGAAGACGGTGACGACCGACACGTCCCCCTCAGTCGGGGAATTGGTCGTCGCCCTCGGCAACGGAGGCGGGCGCGGTGACACGGCGGAGCCCACGACCGGTTCTGTGACGGCGGTCGGCGAGGCGATCACCGTGGGCGACTTGGGCGGGAGCGCGCACCGGTTGACGAACCTGATCCGCACGAACGCGTCGCTGCAGCCCGGCGATTCCGGCGGTCCGTTGATCGACGCCGACGCCGAAGTGATCGGCGTGAACACCGCCGCCAGCACCGGAGGGTTCCGGTTCGGCTCGGGCTCGCGTACCGGTTTCGCCATCCCGATCAAGACGGCGTTCTCGGTTGCGAACCAGATCGAGTCCGGGCAGGGCAGCGGCGACACGCACGTCGGTGAGCGCGCCTTCCTGGGCGTGTCGATCCGTAGCGGCGCCGGCACCGAGATCGCGGACGTACAGTCGGGTTCACCGGCGGAAAAGGCCGGGATCCGGCAAGGCGCCGTGATCGGCTCGATCGGCGGCAAGAAGGTCCGTTCGCTCGACGACCTCACTTCGGCGCTGGCCCCCTACCACCCGCGTGACAAGGTCGCGGTGAGCTGGACCGACAGTTCGGGCCGGCAGCACACCGCCGACGTCACGCTGGCGTCCGGCCCGCCCGCCTGACCAGCTCTCTCAGGGCCCGGCGACCGGGCGAGGGCGTCCGGGCCCGGGCGGCCGCCCCGGTGGCGGGGGCGGCTGCGGCCGCTGCGGTGACGGCACCGGCGAGGACGGCGCGTTCGCTCCGACCGGCGACGACAACATCCGGAGCGCCGAGATCGACGGCTGGAAGAAGTACGCGCCGCCGGTGGTGAAGATGAATGGCTGCATGGTCAGGTGGGCGGGATGCCCGCCGGGCAGATTGAAACGCTTCTGGCTCACCTGCGAGATCAGCGGATCGTGGCCGTCACCGGATTCGGGATGGTCGGTCTTGTTGAACCACTCCGACATCACGAACTCGAACTGGCGCTCGAGCGAGGCCTGGTAGCCCAGGAACAGCAAGCCGCGGTCGGCGTCGGGGCCCTCTGGTGAGCCGTTCGGCGCGCCCGGCCGAAACGAGACGCCGTACGGGATGCCGCGGCGGAGGATGCGGTGAGTCTGTGTATCGGCCTCGCCGCCCTGGGGCGTCCGCTCGTTCCGCGGGTATGCCTTGCGGATGTGCGCGGCGCGGGGCACGAGCTTGCCGTCGGCGTCGTCGGCGAACTCGAAGTTGTTGACGCGCTGCGCATCGAGGATGGCGGGGTTCTTGATCGAGGGGTCGGCCTTCGAGGGGTCGAACCGTATGGGCTGGTCCTTGGTCCGTTCGAGCGGTGCCCCGCTCTTGTAACGGCCGACGAACTTGGCGCCGAACTGCTCGACGCTGACGCCCTGTGCGGCGGCACCCTGGGCGAGCATGCGGTGGAAGCCGGGAACGTCTTGACGCAGCCGGCGGAACACGAGGTACGACCCGTCGACGGTCCACGCCGGGCCTGACCTGGATCGCGGGCCCGGTTTGCGGTTTGCGCCCTTCTCTTCGCCATTGGGATCGGGCCGTGCGATCTGCGTCGGGTAGCCGATGACGAACTCGCCCGGCCACAAAAGGTCCTGGCCGGGCAGGCCTTGGTCGCTGTCCTTCGGGTTCTGCCGGCGCGTGACGCCGCGGATCCCCGGTTGCGAGACGCCGTCCTTGAAACCGAAGTGCTCGTGGCCGGGTTGGTCCTCGCGCACGCGGCCGCCGTCGTCGAACACGACCTCCACCCCGCTCGCGGCCATGCGCTGTGTGTGACTGCGAGCGAGGCGGTCGAGCGCGCCAGTCGCATCGGCGGCGAGGATCAGCAGCCCGTGGACCCCGTCGCGCGAGGCGAAGGGACCAACCCAGTTCGCCGGGGCGCTGTCATCGACGTCGCCGAGCAGTTGGGACCGGGCCGCCATGCCCTGCGTGAATGCCTCGGGGAACAGGTCCAGCTCGGCTTCGCCGACGCCGAGCGCTGCCAGCCCGGGATGCGTGAGAGCGATGTTCATCCAGGCCGCCCCGGGCGCGGACAATTCGGTGCCGCGCCGCGATCGCGTGCGGCGGAAGAGGTCATTGAAGTCGAGCACCTCTTCGGACGTCGCCGTCTCGTCGATGACCGTCGCCAACCATCGCCGCGCACTCGCACCGTCGCCGAACTGGAAGAAGAGCAGACGCTGGTGGTCCTTGTTGAAGCCCGCCAGCACGTTGCCCTGCACGTTGGCCAGGTTGATCTGCGGGTCGCGCTCTTCCTCGGAGCCCTCGTTCGAGCCCGAGCCCTCATCACGCGACGGGTCGTCGAGGTGCAACCACGACGGCACAAGCGCGCCGAACGCCGCGCTCGCGCCGCCGGCCTTCAATAGGTCTCGTCGACTCACGCGGCGAGACGGCTTCCCCACGCGCCGAACGTACGAAACCAAACTGAGAGGAAGCTGAACGCCGGGTCAGAATCCGGCGGTCGCCGCTCAGTCGCGGTACACGGGCGCGCGCTGTTCCCGCCGGGCACGCACAGCCTCCTCGAAGTTCTCTGTAGTCAGCCGAACGTAGAGCTGGGCGTGACCCTCGTGGTCGATGTGCGAATGCAAGCTGCTGGCGTCGAGGCTCGACCAGAGGAGGCGCTTGGTGACCTCGACGCCGACGCGACTGAAGCCGATGATCCGATCAGCGAGCTCGTGGCACGCGGGGAGCAGCTCGTCGTGGGTCACGGCACGCGAGACCAGGCCAATGCGCTCGGCCTCCAGGGCGTCGACATCGCGGCCCGACAACATGATCTCGAACGCGCGCGACGACCCGATCGCGCGTGGCAGCAGGTAGCTGAGCCCCAACTCGGTCGAGGTGAGCCCGTTGTTGATCCCGGCGGCGCGGAAGTAGGCGCGCTCGGACGCGATCCTGATGTCGCACGCCGTGGCGAGGCACAGACCGCCGCCGATGGCGGCCCCGTTGACGGCGGCGATCACGGGCTGGTGCATGCGGCGGAGAGCGAGGATGACGTCGTCGAGGAGCTCCATCGAGCGCCGGGCGATCGAGGACCGGGTGAGCCCGGCGATGTTCGGGATCGTGCCCGACTCCTCCAGGTCGGCCCCCGAGCAGAACCCGTCGCCGGCGCCGGTGACCACGACGACGCGCGTGTCGTTGTCGGCGCTGACCTCTTCGAGGGCGGCGCGAAACGGGATCATCACGTCGAATGCCATCGCGTTCATGCGCTCCGGGCGGTTGAGCGTGATCAGCGAGACGTGCGGTCGGGGCTTCTCGATCAGAGTGAACGCCATGGGCGCGGTTCTAGCCGCGTGCCGGTCTGGCGTGTCGAGGCCGCGAGCCGCAGGCGGTGACTTAGAGCTCGACCCCCGCCGCATCCGCGAGCGTCCTCACCTGCTCGACCACGCGGGTCATTCCCATGTCGGTGGAGCCGGCCATGCAGTCGCGCAGCAGCTCCCGAATGCGAGGCTGGTCCTTCGGGTCGGCCCGGCGGGCAAGCAGCCGTCCGTACTCGTACTTGCCGTGCACGGTCCAGGTCCGATTCCCGGCGTGTTCGTTAGCCGCAATCGCCCGAGTGAAGTGATCGTCCGCCACGTCCCAGCGCTCGACGGTGCCGGCGGCCAGTGCGAGCGGAAGCTCAGCTGATCCGACCGACGCGGCCGGCATCCCGACGGTCACCTGGTACTGCCGGTACGGCAGGAACAGCTCGTACAGCCGCGCGCAACGGTTGCGATCGCCGATCGCCACGCATGCATGAATGAGCACGGCCATTCCGATGAGCCAGTTGGAGTCGAACGGAAGCGTGGCGAAATCGTCAGCGGCGAGGATGCCGAGGTGGGGGATGATCTCGTCGGGGCGGTCGAGCATGGCGTAGAGATAGACGATGGCCGACCGCCACGCAGGTAGGAGGGGGTACTGCTCCACCATGCCTGCGACAAAAGGCTCGAGCGCTTCGAGCCCTCCGCGAGCGCGGCCCTCTTCGAACTGCCAGCAGCCGTACATCTGGATCGCCGTCGCACTCTGCGCGGCTTGGCCGTACGCCAGCGCGTTGTTGGCCAGTTGTTCGGCCTCGTCGTAGTGGCCGTCTAGTCGCGCTGACGCAGCTCCTCGGCGATGGTGAGCTCGATCGACAGCATCGCGTCCGCGCGTGCGGTCTCGCCCAACTCCATCAGGTCCGAGAAGGCCCAGGACGCGCCGCTGAACTCGAGCTCCCGGTTTCCCGCCTCTCGCCCGGAACGGAGGATCTCCTCCGCGATGGGGAGCCGCTCGTGGACACCGCCGGGGACCCAGACGCCCCAGTGCGCGCTGCCGAGGACGTACGCGAGCGTCGTCGGATCACCGAGCCGGCGCGCCATCAGCACGGCCTCGTTCGTCACGGCGCGCCTGCGTTTACTGGATCCGGGCCGGAAGTACAGCTCAGCGGCGAGCCGGGCCGTCACCGTCGCCCGGTCTCGAGAGTCGCCTGGCGGTAGCCGCGCCAGGGCGTCCTCACACAACGCGATGAGCTCTTCGTCGACGACGCCCGCTTCACTCCAGCCGCGAGGGCCGCCGATCGCCATCGCGGCATCGGCGATGAGCTCCGGCCGGCCGATGTCGCGACCGTGTTGGGCTGCGTCGTGCGCGGCTTCGCGGGCTCCCCCGCGGTCCCCCGCCGACCAACGTTCCCTCGACAACGCGATCAGCAGGTCGCCTCGATGCTGGCGTTCGGCGTCGCTGTGCGGCTCGAGCACGGCGAGGGCGCGTTCGTACAGGTCTGCTGCTTCCTCGTACGCGAGGCGCGCCCGCGCCTCGCGTGCCGCTTCGGTGGCGTATCGAATGGCCTGCTCGGTTTCACCGAGCGCGGCGGCTTCGCAGTAATGGCGGGCCAGGCTCGGGAGGAGGGTGTCGTCGCCGGCGGTGGCGCGCGGCTCGAGCATCTGGGCAACGCGGCGGTGCAACCGCAGGCGACGCGTGGTCGGGATCTCCTCGTACAGGGTGGATTGGACGAGCGCGTGGACGAACGTGAACTCGGCGCGTCCGGGGGTCGCCTCGACCAGCCGGTCGGCCTCGGCGATCTCCAGTACATCGAGGACGCGTTCGCCATCCACGTCAGTGGCCTCGGTGAGTAGCTCGGCGTCGAACTCGCGACCGATGACCGCCGCAACCGCGAGGACCGCGTTCGACTCGTCGTCGAGCCTTGCCAGGCGGCGGCTGATCACCTCGCGGGCGCCCTCGGGGATGCCGATTCGATCAGCTGTCGCGGCGCGCACCCAGCGCCCGTCTTCCTGGACCACTGCGCCCGACTCGACGAGGTGGCGCAGCACCTGTCCGACGAAGAACGGGTTGCCCTCGGTCTCGGCGTGGACGGCGTGGGCGAGCTCGGCGACTTCGGGCGAGAGGGGATGGTCCGCAGCGGTCTCGACGAGCTCGGTCACCTCCCCTTCGTCCAGTCCGCGCAGAGCGATGCGCTCGACAGCCTGGTCGCGACGCAAGTCGGCGAGCATCTCGGCCAGCGGGTGGCGGCGGTCGAGCTCGGTGTCGCGGTATGTGCCCACGATGAGGAGCGGTGTGTCGTTCGCGCTTCGCGCCAGGTGGCGGAGCATCAACAGCGTCGGCTTCGCCGCCCAGTGCAGGTCGTCGAGCAGGAGGACGACGGGCGCTGTCCCGGCAACACCGTCGAGGAACGCCGCGATCGCCTCGAACAAGCGGTACCGCTCGGTTTGGGCGTCGGCGCGAAGGGGCTCAGCCAGGCCCGGCACCATCTGCGCGACCTCGGGGACGAGACGGGCGACGTCGCCCCCGAACGGCCCGATCTGGGTTTCGACGTCAGCGGGCGTGCAGACGTGCGCGTAGGCGCGCAGCGCCTCGACGAACGGCTGGTACGGGACCGCGAGCTCCTCGTCGCACCGCCCGAACAGCACGGTCGTGCCCTCGGCGTGGGCGCGCCGCGCGAGCTCGGCGGCGAGGCGGGTCTTGCCGACGCCGGGCTCGCCGGACACGAAGACGAGCCGCTTGTCGCCGGCTCGAGTGTGCTTCCACGCGGTCCACAGCCGCTCCAGCTCGTCGACGCGGCCGACGAACCCGATCGTCTCGGGGCCGGCGAGTGGTCCGGGGAGCGGTGGAGCGTGCTCGGCAACGTGCCACACGACTTCAGCGGCGGCGAGCGGCGTGGCGAGGCCCTTCAACTCGAGCGCGCCGACGGGCCGGAACTCGTGGCCGCCGCGGGTTCCCGCAAGCAGGCGGACGACGTCGCCGACGAGGATCTGGCCGCTGTTGGCGTGGTCGCAGAGTCGCCGGGCCTCGACCACCGGAGTGCCGAAGCAGTCGTAGCCCTCCCACACCACATCGCCGGCGCTGAGCCCGACGCGGATCGCGATCCGTGCCGGAGCGCGGCGGCTGAGCCGGTCGATGCCGCGTTGCATCGCTTCGGCTGCGGCCACGGCCTCGACCGCGGAGTCGAAGACGACCATGAGCCCGTCGCCGGTGCCCTTGACCTCGTGCCCGCCGTGGGCTCCGACGGCGTCGCGCAACACGCGGTCGTGGGAGTGGCGAAGCTCGTCGGCCGCGTCGTCGCCGACGGCCTGGCGCAGCGCGGTGGACCCGACGAGGTCCGTGAACAGCACCGTGGCCGTCTCCGGGCGGCTTGCCTCACCTGCCCCGGTATTTACGGCGCCATGCTACGAGTGATCGACGATGCGTACATGAGCGACGCTGAGCGTCCTTCAGATACGCATCATCGGGGCACAGCTACGCTCCGGCGAATGGCGGAGTTCGATCCGTTCGATCCCGGGCAGGCGCAGCGCGCATGGTCGTTGCTCGAGAAGCTGCGGCGTGAGGGCGTGGTGGCGCCGATCTCGGGCGGCATGCACTACGTGACTCGCCACGCCGAGTGCCGGGCGGTGCTGCGTGAGTCCGAATCGTTCTCGAACGCGTCAGGCATGAAGGCGCCGGGCGTCGACGTGCCGTTCGAGGACCGTATCCTCGGCGAGCTCGATTCGTCGCAGCACACGGCAGTCCGGCGCGTCATGGTGACCGCGCTCACGCCCAAGGTCGTACACGCCGCCGAGCCGTTCATCCGCGACACGGCCGCCGCGCTGCTCGAAGCCGTGCCCGCGTCCGGTGATGCTGATCTCGTCCCTGCATTCACGGTTCCGCTGCCGAACCGCGTCACCGTCCACCTCCTCGGGTTCCCACCTCAGGATGCGGACACGATCGCCGCGTGGGCGGGCGAGCTCATGGTGAGCGAGTTCCCGCGCACGAACAGAACCGCGCGCGGTGACGGGTTTTCGGGCGCGTTCCCTGAGTTCGCCGGCTACATCGACGAGAAGATCGAGCGGCGCGTCGGCGAGCTCGACCGCGGCGAAGATACGCCCGACGACGTGCTGACTCGGCTGGTACAGCTCGAAGTCGACGGTGTGCGCCTCACGCGCCGGCAGCTGCGGGCGCTCGTGCGCAACCTCATCACCGGTGGGCTCACGACCACGAGCCAGCTGCTCGGCAACCTCCTCTACCAGCTGCTCACCGAGCCTGAGCTCGACAAGGCCGTGCGGGCCGACGAGGCCGCCCTCGCCGGCGCCGTCGAGGAGAGCCTGCGGCTCTCACCGCCCGTGCTGTTCGTCGCCCGCGGTTGCGTGCACGACACGTCGATTGGTGAGACGCCGGTGCACGCGGGAGAACGGGTGATCGTGGGGACGGGGTCGGCCAATCGCGACGAGCGCATCTTCGACGACGGTGGGACGTTCCGGCACGACCGACCCAACGCCGACCAGCACCTCACGTTCGGGTACGGGCCGCACGTGTGCCCGGGCGCCGCGCTCGCCCGGATCTTGGCCCGCATCGGCATCACGGCGTTCCTCGACCGGTTCCCGCCCGGATCGGCCCGGCTCGTGCCCGGCTACGAGTTCGAGAACGTGCCGACCTTCTTCGAGATCGGTCCCCGCCGGCTTCCCGTCGAGCTCGGCGGCTGAGCGCCGCGGCGCACGGCACGGCTGCGTCGCATGCAGGTTGGATCACTGGCGGTGGCGGTGGCGTCGACCACGTTGCTCGTCGCGGTCGCGCCACGACACTCACTCCTGGCCGTGCTGCTGGTCGCGGTGTCGACCGCGGCGTGCGCCGTGCTCGTGGTGTTCGAGCGTCGTCGGCCCCGGCTCGGCCTGCGGCCGATTGCGGCAGCGGTGGGCGTCGTGTTCGTGGTGGCGTTGATCGCGCCGCCGCGCGCCTCGAATGACATCTGGTCGTACGCGATCTACGGACGGATGGTGAGTGTCCATCACGCCAGCCCCTACGAGCACGTGCCCGCCGACTTCCGGTCCGACCCTCTGTTCGACGAGGTGAGCCCGGTCTGGCGGCACCGGGGCTCGGTGTACGGCCCGGCGTTCGTCGCGTTCGCAGCCGGTGTCACCTACGCGGCCGGCGACTCGCCGACGACGACTCGGGTGCTCTTCCAGCTGGCGGCCGCGATCGTGGTGACAGCGGTGCTGGCTTTGGTGTGGCGTCGAACCCGCAGCCCGGCTGCGGTCGCCTGGCTCGGTCTGCACCCACTCTTCGGCGCGACCGTGGTTAACAGCGGCCAGGTCGACGCCTTCGTCGGGCTGGCCATCCTTGCGGGCGCGCTGCTCGCGACACAGAGGCGCGGCATCGCGGCCGGTGTTTCGATCGCGGCCGCCGCGCTCACCAAGCTGACCGCCCTCCTCGCGTTGGTCGGCCTGGTGCTCTGGGGCTGGC
The DNA here is from genome assembly GCA_035637335.1 of Acidimicrobiia bacterium. Taxonomy (GTDB): domain Bacteria; phylum Actinomycetota; class Acidimicrobiia; order IMCC26256; family JACDBD01; genus JALZAA01. Next base: position 16,042 of record DASPXI010000002.1, on the reverse strand, counting down.
GCCGGCGGGAGCAGCGTGTCGCGGTCAGCGCGGTGGCAGCGACGAGCGCGCTCGTTGTCCTCGTCTATCTCCCGTTCATCCGAGGCGCCTTCGGTGTGCTGGAGGGCGCCGACCACACGGTGACACCAGGGTCGTTCTGGAGCGCGCCCGCGCAATGGCTCGTCGGTCACGACGCCGGGCGCGACCTTTCCCCGCTGGAGTCGAACACCACGCTCACAACTCTCTTCTACCTGTCGCTCGTGCTCGTGGTGCTTCTCGCGATCGGTGTGAGCTGGGTCGCGGCGCGGGCCGAACGCGCGGAGCCTGCGGTCGGGACGGCCACCGCGTCGTACACGGTGGCGGCGGAATACACGCTTCCGTGGTACGCGGCGTGGTCCCTGCCCGCGCTGGCCGACCGCACGCCGTCGGCAGTTGCGTGGGTCGTGTGGTTACAAGCCGCGGTGTTGCTGGCGGCGTGGAAGCTGCCGTCCCCGGTCGAAGGCGGCGCGCTCGAGACCGTGGTACGCGGTCTGCTTCTCTATGCCGCGCCTGTCGCGCTCCTGGTCGCATTCGCCATCGTGGGCACGATGGGAGCTCGCCGCCGCTCGCTCGCAACACGGATTGTGAGAGCCTGACGCCCGATGGCGACCGCGCCCGGCCTAGCCGCCGCCCTCAGCAGCGTCGTCGTCCCGACGGCGGACGACGGCCACCGACCTCTCGGGGTGGTCGAAGTCGAGAACGACCTCGAAGTCGCGCGGCGGCGGCGCATCGGGCGCCTCGTTCACGATCGCGACCTCTTCCTTCTCCGGGCGTCCTTCGAGCGCGTCACGAAGGCCGAGCATCCCGGCCGCGACGACGGCGCCGGTCGCCGTACGTCGAAAGCGATCGACTGGTCGCTCGATCGAGCCGGCTTCTTCTTCAGTCTCGTCTTCGGGCTCGTCCCGATGGTCGTCTTCCACACCTTCCAGCGTACGCCGGGTCTCGGGATCGAGAGTCGCGGCGAGGAGGTCACGATCCCTTGAGCCAATGGTCGGAGTTCGGCGGGGTGATCGGCCGATACCGCAACGAATCGACACCGTGGTGGCCCGAACCGCTGCGACCGCCGGACGGAGCCCCGAACATTCTGGTCGTCCTGCTCGACGACGTCGGCTTCGCGCAACTCGGGTGCTTCGGCTCCGACATCGACACGCCCACGTTCGATCGCTTGGCGGCGAACGGCTTGCGTTACACCAACTTCCACACCACCGCACTGTGCTCGCCGACGCGTGCGTGTGTGCTCACCGGTCGGAATCATCACCGCGTCGGCATGGGGCGCATCACGGATCTCGCCACCGGGTTCCCCGGTTATCACTCCCGCATCGGCAAGGAGCACGGGTTCCTCTCCGAGATGCTCGTGCCGCTCGGCTACGGCGCGTACGCCGTCGGCAAGTGGCACCTCACACCGGACGACGAGTGTCACCTCGGCGCGTCACGCGTCCGGTGGCCGCTGAGTCGCGGCTTCGAGCGTTTCTACGGGTTCTTCGGCGGCGAGACCCATCAGTTCGCGCCCGCGCTCGTCGCCGACAACCACCGGGTCACGCCGCCGCGATCGTGGGAGGACGGGTACCACTTGAGCGAGGACCTCGCTGACCGGGCGCTGGAGTTCCTCGCCGACCTCCATGCCACCGAGCCCGACAAGCCGTTCTTCCTCTATCTCTGCCCCGCCGCGTGCCACTCGCCTCATCACGCGCCGCCCGACTGGATCGAGCGGTACCGGGGCCGGTTCGACGCCGGCTGGGACGCGTGGCGGGAGGAGACTTTCGCCCGGCAGCAGGCCCTTGGTGTTCTCCCGCCCGGGACCGAGCTGTCACCGCGCCCGGAGTGGGTGCCGGCGTGGGACTCGCTGCCGGCCGACGAGCAACGCGTCGCGGCGCGCTACCAGGAGTGTTTCGCCGCATTTCTCAGCCACGCCGATCATCACGTCGGCCGCGTGCTCGACTTCCTCGACGAGATCGGCCGCCTCGACGACACGCTCGTGTTCGCGCTTTCCGACAACGGGGCTTCGTCGGAGGGCGGCAAGCACGGCTCGATCAACGACGCGCGGCCATGGAACCTCCTCGGCCGTCCGGTTTCGGAGGCGGTAGCCCGCATCGACGAGCTCGGCGGGCCACGGGTGCACAACAACTACCCATGGGGATGGACGGTGGCGGGCAACACGCCGTTCCGGCGCTGGAAGCGCGAAGTGCACGAGGGTGGCGTGGCCGACCCGCTCGTCGTGTCGTGGCCGGCCGGCATCCGCGCCCGGGGCGAGGTGCGCCGTCAGTACGTGCACGCGATCGACCTCGCGCCGACCGTCCTCGACCTGCTCGGCATCGACGCGCCCGCCGAGATCGGCGGCGTGACGCAGACGTCACTCGACGGCGTGTCAGTCGCCGCGACCTTCGACGATCCCGACGCGCCGAACCCGCGCACCACGCAGTACTACGAGATGTTCGGTTGCCGCGCGCTCTACCACGAGGGCTGGAAGGCGGTCGTGTACCACCCTCTCTTCGACCAGAAACTGCGATTCGACGACGATCCGTGGGAGCTGTACCACGTGGACGCGGACGCGTCGGAGTGCCATGACCTCGCGGCCAAGCACCCGGACAAGCTGCGGGACCTCGTCGAGCTCTGGTGGAGCGAGGCCGAGAAGAACCGCGTGCTACCGCTCGACAACATGCCGTTCGACCGCATCTTCGGGGAGGACCGCCCCGGCCACGACGGGCGACGGCGGTACGTCTACTACCCGTTCGCGGGACCGGTGACCGAGGAAGCCGCCGTCAACGTGCGCAACCGATCCCACCGGATCACCGCCGACGTCGAGGTCCCCGATGGTGGCGCCGAGGGCATCCTGCTCGCGCAAGGGTCGATCCTCGGCGGGTACGCCTTCTACGTGCTCGACGGGCGGCTTCACTACGTGCACAACTTCGTCGGTCTCGAAGAGCACCGGCTGATGTCGTCGGTCGAGGTCGCACCGGGGCGGCACACGCTCGAGTTCCGCTTCGACAAGACCGACGAGCACCAAGGGCGCGGCGGCCTCCTCGTCGACGGCGAGACCGTCGCCGCCGGCGACATCCCGCGCTTCACTCCGACGCGCTTCTCGATCACTGACGCCGGCCTGTGCTGCGGCTACCACCTCGGAATGCCGGTCGTCGACGACTACCGCTCGCCGTTCCGGTTCACGGGCCGGCTGCACCGCGTGATCGTCGACGTCGACGGCCAGCCGTTCGTCGACGACGCCGCCGAAGCCGACCTGGCCCTACGCGCGCAGTAGCGGAAAGCGCAGCCGCACGAGCGTGCCGCCGCCGGGTGGGGACTCGATTCTCACCTCGGTGCCGTGCTGGTCGGCGACCTGACTCGCAAGTCTGGCCGGGAACCTGAAGGGCATCTGAAGCCGGTTCCCGGGCCCTACTTGCCAGCCGTGTCAGTTGTTGCGCTCGCCGCCGCGCTCGGGCGGGCCTTCGTTGACGAGGCGAGTAATGCGGTCCTGCAGGTTCGACTTGCGCTCGTTCGCCTGGTCGGCGGTGATCTTGCCGTCCTGGACGGCTTAGTCGATGTGTGCGGTGGCGTCGGCGACCATCGCGTCGATCACCTTCTGCTTGTCGACGTTCTGGTCCGCTGCCACCTGCGCCAGCGTCTTGCCATCACGCAGCTTCGACCGGAGATCGCCGACGCTCAGGTTCAGCGCCTGCGCGGCGGCGTCGAGCTTGGGGCGGTGTCCGCCGGGCCGGCCGGCTTCGGCCGGTGGTCGGTCGTCGCCGCTCTGGGCACCGGCGATACCGGTGACACCGAACGTGGCACCACCGGCGAGGGCCGACGCGGCGACGGCCGAGGCGAGCAGTTTCGATCGCATGGCAGGTCCCTTGCTTGGGGGTCGACTTGTCCCGCAGCTTCGGGGACCGGTCTGAAGGGCACCTGAACGTCGCCTTGGATTTCGCCAAGACCTACGCTGCGGCCCGAAAACGGGGTCGTCGGAGCTCCCGCCGGAGTCCGCCCATGGACTGGTTCGAGGCGCCCGAGTACTGGCTGAGCAGGTTCGTCTTCGAGCGCGCCCTCGGGGTCATCTACCTGGTGGCGTTCCTGGTCGCCGTCAACCAGTTCCGCCCGCTTCTCGGCGAGCGGGGCCTGCTGCCGGTGCCGCGCTTCGTGCGGATGGTCCGGTTCCGCGACGCGCCGAGCCTGTTCCACCTGCGCTACTCGGACCGACTCCTCGCCGCGGTGGCGTGGACGGGCGTGCTGCTGGCGCTGAGCGTGATCGTGGGACTGCCGCAGGCCGGCCCGCTGTGGGCGTCGATGCTCGTGTGGCTGGCGCTGTGGGCGCTGTACCTGTCGATCGTCAACGTGGGCCAGACGTTCTACTCGTTCGGTTGGGAATCGCTGCTGTGCGAAGTGGGCGCGCTGGCGGTCTTCCTCGGCGACGCCCGCACGGCGCCGCCCGTGCTCGTGGTGTTCCTGATGCGGTGGCTGCTGTTCCGGCTCGAGTTCGGCGCCGGTCTCATCAAGCTGCGCGGCGACCGGTGCTGGCGCGACCTCACCTGCCTCCACTACCACCACGAGACCCAGCCGATGCCGAACCCGCTGAGCTGGTTCTTCCACCACCTGCCGGGCCGGGCACACAAGGTCGAGGTGCTCGCCAACCACTTCGCCCAGCTCGTCGTGCCCTTCTTCTTGTTCACGCCACAGCCCGTCGCGAGCGTGGCGGGCGGAATCATCGTCCTCACGCAGACGTGGCTGATCCTTTCGGGCAACTTCTCGTGGCTGAACTTCATCACGATCGTGTTGGCGATCTTCGCGTTCAGCGACAGCACGCTCGGCCACGTGTTCCCCTTCGACCGGCCCGAGCTCGCGGCCACGCCCCACTGGTTCGAAGGCCTCGTGATCGCGCTGACCGTGCTTGTCGCCGCGCTCAGCTACTGGCCCGTGCGCAACCTGCTCTCTCGCCGCCAGCTCATGAACTTCAGCTTCAACCGCCTGCACTTCGTCGGTACCTACGGCGCGTTCGGGCACATCACGAAGACGCGCTACGAGATCATTCTCGAAGGCACCGACAACGCCGGGCCCTCGGAGGCTTGGAAGGCATACGAGTTCAAGGGGAAACCCGGCGATCCCAAGCGGATCCCGCCTCAGGTCGCGCCGTACCACCTGCGCCTCGACTGGCTCATGTGGTTCGCGGCGATGGGGCCGCCCGAGCGGTATCCGTGGATCGTCGATCTCGTAGCCCGTCTGCTCCAGGGTGATCGGGCAACGCTGAAGCTGCTGCGCCGGAACCCGTTCCGGGACCGGCCGCCGGCGCTCGTGCGTGCCCGCCTGTTCCGTTACCGCTTCACGACGCGCGCCGAGCGTCGCGAGACGGGAGCGTGGTGGTCCCGCAGTCCCGTCGCCGAGTACCTCCCACCGCTGGCACTGGACGAGACCGGAGCGCTCACCGTCGGTCCGGCGTCGCGATTCGCGCGATGAACTCGCCCCGCGACTATCGCTTCGGGAGTCGGTGCTTCGAGAAGAACTCCCACATCACCTCGTTGGCGTCGACGAGGTTCGTGGGCTCGCCGAGCACGGCGCCGCGGGGAGTGCCGCTCAGGTCGATCGACGTGCCGGGCCAGACGTGGCCGCTGCCCGTCAGCTTCCACAGCACGACCTCGGTGCCCTGCTTGCAGCGCGTGTAGCTGATGCGCGTCGCGGTCTCGCCGGCATCGGCGGTGCCGGGCTGCCCCTGCTCGGTCGGTCCCGTCTTCGGTTCGCGCCGGCAGCCGTCGTAGTCGACCCACCGGTCGATGCCCTCTTGCACGGAGTCGAACCGGTTCTGGATCGCCGTGCCCGGCAACGGCGGGCCGAGGCCACCGCTGTAGAGGGCGCGGGGGTCGTCGACGCTGTGGAACTCCATCACCGCGACCGGCCGGCTCGGCGCGAACTTCCTCACCTCGACCTGGCCCGCCACCGACGCGACCGCGGCCACGCGCTTCGACGCGTCGACGGCCACGCGGTACGCCATCATCCCGCCGTTGGAGATGCCGGTCGCGTAGACCCGCCTCCGGTCGACGGGCGTGCGCCGTGCGAGGTCGTCGAGGATCGCGACCGTGAAGCCGACGTCGTCGGCGTTGGTCCTCGCGGCGGGTCCGCAGCACTTGCCGGCGTTCCAGGTTCGAAGGCTCTGCTGGCCCGGCGCCGGTGGCGTGCCCTGCGGGTAGACGACGATGAAGCCGTGGCGGTCGGCGGTGGGATCCATCTGCGAGTAGGCCTTCTGGGCGACCGCATCGCTGCCGCCGCCGTGGAAGTTGAACACGACAGGCAGACGCCGACCGGGCTCGGCACCGGTGGGCACGTGGGCGATGTATTCCCGCGCCCCGCCGTCGAACTGGACCGTGAACTGCTGGTCGCCCGGCGGCAGCTGATCGGCATCACCGGCACCCGCGCGGCCGGCGCGACGACCACGCCGAGTGAGACGGCCCCGGCCGTCACAATCGCAAACCCTCGCACGGTCGAGACGGTAACGCCGGTTCGTGAGACGAGTCGCACACCACTGTGATGATTCAGTGAGCACCGGTACGTAGGCTCCACTGCCAGATGTCCGAGCACGTGCACCTCCATGCGCACCACGAGCTCACCGAGTCAGAGGGCGCTTCGACAGCGAGAGCCGAGCGCGTCATCGAGCTGATCGCCACGTTCCTCCTCGCTTTCGCAACTCTGGGCATCGCATGGAGCGGGTACGAGGCGGCGCGCTGGAATGGAAGGCAGGCGGAGCGATACGCCGCCGCGAACACGGCCCGGAGCCTTGCGAATCGCGCCGCGACCAACGGCGACCAGCTACGCACGCAAGACCAGCTGAACTTCAATCGGTGGCTCGAGGTCACGACGGAGAACAACCAGACCCTGGCTGCTCTCTACGAGCGGCGCTTCCGGCCTGAGTTCCGGCCCGCGTTCGAGGCGTGGCTGGCGCAGGACCCGCTGAACAATCCGGCCGCGGAACCAAGCCCGTTGCGTTTGCCGCAATACCACGTGGCTGAGCTCGAGAAGTCAGGCCGCCTGGAACGAGTGGGCACCGAACGCTTCGACCTCGCGAAGGACGCGACCGAGAACACCGATTCGTATGTGCTCAGCACCGTGTTCTTCGCCGCGGTGCTCTTCTTCGCCGGCATCTCCATTCGGTTCGCATGGCAACTCATGCGCATCACCGTGCTCGTGTTCGCGAGCATCAGCCTCGTGTACGCGGTCGTGCTCGTCGCCGGACTCCCGAGGCTGTAGCGCCGGGGCGGCATCGGGGCGCTAGTCCAGAGCGGCCTTCGCCAGGGCGAGGTTGTCGGCGCCGAAGACCAGCCGGGTGCTGGTCGCGAGGTAGGCGACTGTGATGTTGACGCCGGCGTCGCCCAGCTTTCGGCTGACCTCACCGAGGACACCGGGCCGGTCTTCGACGTCGACGACAGCCACCTCCTGCTCCCCGACGACTTCGATACCCGCGGCGGCGAGCGCTGCGAACGCGGGTGCGGCATCTTCGACGAGCACGTGGACCTCGGCCTGGCCGCCGCCGCTCGTCGTCGCGCAGAAGCCCTCGACATTGACGTCGGCGCGACCGAGCGCCTGACCCAGGTTTGCGAGCTCGCCCGGCTGATCGTCGAGGTAGAGGGTGAGGTCCGTCGCCACGGCGCGCTCCACGACTGAGGCTGCTTCTTCGTCTCGCATTCTGACGCAACGGCTCCTCGTCAGGCAGCGCCGGTACCCTTCCACGCGTGTCGGACTGGAGCTTCGCCGCCGTGTGGCGGGGCATCGCGGAAGCGACACCGGACCGCGAGGCGATCGTCTGCGGCGAGCGCCGGCTGAGCTTCGGGCAATTCGACGACCGCTCGCGGCGTCTCGCTTGGCACCTCACGCAGGAGGCTGGGGTCAAACCGGGTGACAAGGTCGCTATCGACCTCGTCAACTGCCCCGAGTACCTCGAGACGTTCTTCGCCACATTGAAGCTCGGCTGCGTACCGGTCAACGTCAACTACCGGTACGTCCCCGACGAAGTGCACTACGTCATCGACAACTCGGAGGCCAAGGCAGTCGTGTGCGCGTCCGCGGTCGCCGACACGGTGAAGACAGCGCTCAAGCGGATCCAGAAGCCATGGCGCCCGTTCACACTGCAGGTCGGCGAGCCGTACGAAGCCGCGCTCGCCGCCGCCCCTCCCACGGCCGAATGGGAGCCTGCCCACCGTCCCACCGGCGACGACCTGATCTTCCTCTACACGGGTGGCACCACGGGAATGCCCAAGGGCGTCATGTGGCGCAACGACGACCTCTACGTCGCGCTGTGGCGGATGGGCCGGCCGGGCACGGAACCGCCCGACCCGATCGCGGCGGTACTCGCGGGCAAGCGCGCCGGCACGTGCCTGCCCGCCTGCCCCCTCATGCACGGCACCGGCCTGTTCATCGCGCTGACGACGCTCAGCGGCGGAGGCACGGGCGTGCTCATCGACCGGCCGGGCCTCGATCCGGCGCACGTGTGGAGCGAGGTCGAGCGGAACGCGGTGGAGGTGCTGACGATCGTGGGCGACGTGTTCGCGCGTCCTCTGCTCGACGCGCTCGACGCCGAGCCGGAACGGTGGGACCTGTCATCGTTGCGCGCGATCACCAGCTCGGGGGTGACGTGGAGCCCGGAGACGAAGGCCGGACTGCTCCGGCACGCCCCCCAGATCACCTTGCTCGACTCGCTCGGCGCGTCCGAAGGCATGGCGAGCCGGCAGGCCGCCAGGGCCGACGATCCCGAGATCAAGCCGGCGCGCTTTGCCGTCAACGAGCGGGTCAAGGTCTTCCGCGAGGACACCGGAGAAGAAGTGACCCCGGGCAGTGACGAGATCGGGCTGCTCGCAGTCGGAGGGCGGATCCCGCTCGGCTACTGGCGTGACCCCGAGAAGACCGCGCAGACGTTCCGGGTCATCGGTGGACGCCGTTACGCGCTGGCCGGCGACTACGCCCAGGTCGACGCGGACGGCACGATCCGGCTGTTGGGACGGGGCTCGGCATCCATCAACACCGGCGGCGAGAAGGTGTATCCCGAAGAGGTCGAGCTCACGCTGCGGGAGCACCCGAGCGTGTTCGACTGCGTGATCGTCGGTGTCCCCGACGAGCGCTTCGGCGAGATCGTCGTCGCCCTCGTGCAGGTGATCGACGGCCATTATTTCGACGAGGCCGAGCTCGACGCGTGGTGCCGCCGCCGGCTCGCTGGATACAAGAAGCCCCGACGCTTCCTGTTCGTCGATTCGCTCGACCGCAACGCGGCCGGCAAGGCGAATTATCAAGCTTTACGTCGGTTGGCCGTGCAAAGGCTCCGATCGTAGAGTTTCTCCCCCGCGTGTGAATCAACACGAAGGAGTCTCATGCGAAAGCTCGGGTTTTTCGTCGCGATCCCGATCGTCGGGGCGCTCATGGGGGTGACTCCTGCGATGGCGCAACCCGCGCCGAACGTCACGGCGTTCTGCGATGCCGCGCTCAACGCGGACAAGGCTTCGAACAAGGTATTCGGTGCCGCGAAGCCCAAACAGAAGGACGTGCAGGCGCTCGACGCCGCGCTCACACAGGTCCAGAGCGCCGCCCCGCCCGAGCTGGCCGCAACCGTCCAGGAGGCCGTCGACGCCTCGCGTAACGCCGCCCAGGCCGGCAAGGACCCGGGCGAGGACGCCGCGTTCCAGAGGAACCTGAACGCGATCAACGAGTACCGGTACAACTCGTGCGGCTACCAGACCGCGGACGTGACGGCCACCGAGTACGAGTTCGTGGGGCTCCCGAAGACGGTCAACCCTGGCCCGGTCGCGATTAAGCTCACAGATACCGGCGCCGAGCTGCACGAACTGGCGTCATTCCGGCTCAAGACGAAGGACTCCGTCAAGAAGGTGCTCGGGCTTCCGAACAAAGAGCAAAACAAGAAGGTCGAGAGAGCCGGCGGCACCATCGTCCTGCCGGGGGACACGACCTACGTCATCGTGGACATGAGCAAGCCGGGACGTTACGGGGTGGCGTGCTTCCTCCCCGTCGGCTCGACCAGCGCGCAGGAAGCGGAGAGGAAGAGCCACGAGCACGGCGGCACGCCCCACTGGAAGAAGGGCATGTACGCCACGATCACGTCTCGGAACGCGTAGTCCGCCGGGCGGCCGTGCTCGGGACCAGCCCGGCTCGCGCTACCCGTGGTCCCTGACGGCCTTGTCGATCGCCTCGGCGAAGCGGCGGGCGCCCGACGAGTAGCCGGTCGTCGAGGTCGCGAAGTGGGCGCCGTCGGGCGCGCGCACCCTGATTCGTCCGCCCACGCATCCGTTGCCGGGGCCCTCGTCCGGAAGGCATGGAAGCGTGTCCGTGTACGCGCCCTTGGCGAGCACCGCTTGCCCCGCGTCGACGAATCGCCGCTCGGAGTCGTACAAGCCCTCGGCGGCAGGAGCACGGTCGCGGAACCGCGGCGGACCGACCCACAGGATCGGCGCGTCCACCCGCTGTTTCAGCTCGGCCATGTCGGCCTCGTATTTCGCGCGGATCTGCTCAGGGGTCGTGTAGCCGTTCATGCACTGCGTCAGGTTGTTGCCGACGAACTCGATCACCATCACGCTGGGCTGCTCGAGCACCGACGCTCTTGCAATGTTGTCGACCCAGTCGCAGAGCGCGGTGCCGCCGAACGCGCTCACTTGGTCGGTGCTCCGAACGTAAGACGAGGCCTCCTCGAGGAGACTGTCGCCGTACATGAGCACCGGGCCCGGACGTTTCGTCGGCGCCGACACGGACGACGATGCCGAGTTGAAGGACACCCACGCCGCCAGCGCACCAAAGACCGCGAGGATGGCAACCATGCGCTTCACTGCGGCGCAGGCTATCGGGCACCCGTAAGCCCGAAGCCGCGAGGTCCTGGCGAACGGTCAAATGTCACAAGACTCGCGCGGGATCGCGAAGGTGCTATTCGGTCTTTTGGAAGCTGCGCACCGCGAGAGCGAGCATCGCGATGCCGAGGGAGAGGACGATAAGGACCTCGGTCCAGATCGGGACGACCCAACCGTTGATCGTGAGCGGGGCGGCGTCGCTCTCGCCGAGCATCACGCGCCGGATCGGGTCGATGCCGTACGTGGCTGGATTGAGACGCGTCACGACCGCGAGCCACGTCGCGAGCCCGGCCAGCGGGAAGATCGCTCCCGATAGGAAGAGCATCGGGTTCACGACCAGGCCCATCACCATCTGGAAGCTCTCCATGCGCTGCATCCGGCTCGCGATCACGATCCCGAATGCCGTCAACGCGAACGCCAGCAGCATGAGCAGCGGGATGACCTCGATGATCTGAAGCGCGTCGAGATGGACGCCGACGATCGGGGCCGCCGCGACCAGGAGCAGGCCCTGCGCGGCCGCCACCGTGCCGCTGCCGGCCGCCTTGCCGAGCACGAGCCCGGTGCGGCTGACCGGTGCAACGAGCATCTCGCAGAGGAAGCCGAACTCGCGGTCCCACACGATCGAGATCGCGGAGAAGAGGCTGCTGAAGAGCACCGACATCGCGATCACGCCGGGCAGGATGAACTGCTGGAAGTCGACACCGCCCGCACTGGTCTCGCCGACCAGCGGCTTGATGCCGGCGCCGAGGACGAAGAGGAACAGGATCGGCTGCGCGAGGCCGGACACCATCCGGGCCGGGGTGCGGCGGAAGCGGATGATCTCGCGCCTCCAGACCATCCCGATCGTGCGCAGGTTCCTGATGAGCGCGCCCTCGGGCGCGGGCGGCGCCGCGTGCTCGACGTGCGTGTCGCCGGCGCCGGGCAGCCGCTCGGCCCTTCTGGCGTCTGTCGTCGCCATCAGCCGCGCCTCCAGCCCCGCACCATCGGGTTGGCCTTGAACTGATCGACGCCGCCCGCCTCGGCGTCGCGCATCTCACGCCCCGTGTAGCGGATGAACACGTCGTCGAGGCTGGGTCGACGCACGTTGACGTTGCGCACCCCGACCGTCAGGTGCTCGAACACGCGGGGCACGAACGCTTCGCCGTCCGGGACGCGCATGCGCAGCCCTTCCCCGTCGGGGAGCACTTCGCCCTCGACTCCGAGACCACGCGCGATCTCGTCGCGGGCGGTGACATCGTCGGCCGTCTCGATCGTGACCGTGTCGACGCCGACCGATGCCTTGAGCGCGTCGGGCGAGTCGATGGCGACGATGCGACCACGATCGATGATCGCGATGCGGTCGCACCGCTCGGCTTCGTCCATGTAATGCGTGGTCAGAAACATCGTGGTGCGCTCGCGCCGGCGGAGCTCGTCGACGTAGTCCCAGATGTGGACGCGAGTCTGGGGGTCGAGACCGAGCGTCGGTTCGTCCAGGAAGAGGATCTTCGGCGTGTGCAGCAGGCCCCGGGCGATCTCGAGGCGGCGCTTCATCCCGCCGGAGTAGAAGCGGGTCTGCTGCCCGGCCCAATCCGTGAGGCCGACCATGTCGAGCAGCGGATCCATGCGGCGCCGGATGTCGTGACCGTGCAGCCCGTAGAGGACAGCGTGGAACCGCAGGTTCTCCTCGCCGGTGAGGTAGTCGTCGAGTGTCGTCTCCTGGAAGACGAGCCCGATGCTGGAGCGGACGGCGTTGCGATCGTGGAGGACGTCGTGCCCGGCGACCCGGGCCCTCCCGCCGCTGGGGTGCAGCAGCGTGCACAGCACCGAGATCGTGGTGGTCTTGCCGGCGCCGTTGGGGCCGAGGAAGCCGAAGAGCTCGCCGGGCTCGACCGAGAACGAGATGCCGTCGACGGCGGTGAAGTCGCCGAATCGCTTGACCAAGCCGTCGACCTCGACGGCGCCGCTCGCAAGAGCCACGAAGATTGAGCCTACCGGCGGCCCCCTGATGCGTTTCTCAAGCACGCCGGGCGTCCCTCAGAAACGCACCGGTCCGCGACACTCGGGGACGTGGAACGAGGACCGGCCGAGCTCGTGCGCGCGGCCCGGGCTGCCGGTGTGCGCGACGAACGGCTGCTGGACGCGATCGCGGAGCTTCCGCGGACCGGCTTCGTGCCCGCCGAGCATGTACGGGAGGCGTATTACGACACGCCCGTTCCGATCCCGCACGACCAGGTGACCACGCAGCCGTCGCTGGTCGCGCAGATGGTCGAGGCGCTCTCCCTCACGGGGAGCGAGACCGTGCTCGAGATAGGCACCGGCTACGGCTGGCAGACCGCGCTGCTCGCGCGATTGGCGGCGGAAGTGTGGAGCGTCGAGCGCTTCGCCGACCTCGCTGACACCGCCCGGGCCAACCTCGCCGCCCACGGAGCCGTGAATGCGCACGTGCTCGTCGGTGACGGCACGCTCGGGCTGCCGGAGCATGCGCCGTTCGACGCCATCGTCGTGGCCGCCGCCTTCCCCGACGTCCCGGCGCCGTTGGCCGAGCACCTCGTCGAGCGTGGCCGGCTCGTGCAGCCGATCGGCCGCGGCGGGAGCGAGGACGTCGTGCTGTTCGAGAAGCGCGAAGGCGCGCCGGTCAGCGTCCGTGTGCTGACCGGCGCCCGCTTCGTGCGTCTCGTCGGCTCGTACGGCTTCCGCGAAGAGCTGTAGTAATGGTCACTGCCACTGGACGACGAGCCGGCCGTCGCGTTCGACCACAGTCGTTCCGAACTCGGCGCACGCGACGCGAAAACGTTCGCGGATCCAGGCCGCGTCGTCATCTGTGGCCAGCCGCGTGTAGCAGAAGTCGAGTCGCAACGGCACGGCTTCGAGTCGCGTCGGGGTGCCGTCGTCGTCGAGGTCGACGAGCCACAGCAGACCGAGGTCGTTGCGCAGGACACGATCGACCGCGTAGTCGTCGATGAAGTCACCGAGGTCGTACAGCACGTGGTCGTCGACACCGTGGAACACGTGTGCCGAGTGTCCGGCGACGATGGTCGCCCCCGCGTCACGGAGCGCGCCGGCCGCATTGCGGACGTGGGGCAGTGGCGCCGGCACCATGTTCGGGCCCCAGTGCGGCGTGACCAGCACTGCGTCCGCCATCGCGCTCGCCTCGTCGATCGCGGCCGTGAGCCATCCGGGTACGTCGCGCCAAAGGTCGGCGAACGCGACACCGGGTCGGTCGGGCCCGGCGGCAAAGTCGGCCGAATGGTCGGTGACACCGAGCACGGCGAGCTGGAGCTCGTCGTGCTTCAACACCTCAGGCGCGCGCGCCGATTCGACATCCTTGCCCGCGCCGACGGCCGCGATGCCCCCGGCGGCGAGGTGATCGAGTGTGTCGGCGAGCGCTTCCTCGCCGTAGTCGAGGGCGTGGTTGTTGGCGAGCGTGACGCAGTCGACTCCGAGCAGCCGCAGCGTCTCTACCGCGACAGGTGGGGCTCGGAAGAAGAACGGCTTGCCCGGCGCTGGCCATGGCCGGCCGCGCTCCGAGATGCAGCACTCGAGGTTGAGCACGAACAGGTCGCCCTCGTGGGCGGCGTCGATGAACTCGGGCGAGAACAGCGAGGCCGGGCCGTCTGCGGTCAGCCGTTCCCCGACCAACCGCCCGAGCATCGTGTCGCCCGCGAGCGCCAGCCGCACCACGACCCCTCTGTGTACTCGCCCGTAGGGCCGACCCCGTGCTGACCGCCATATCGTCCTTTCTGCCTGAAACGGACGAAAGTTCGCGTCCAGGCTGCGCCCATGTTGGCAGGGCCGACCAACTTTGCCAGGAAATGGGACTTTGGACCCTGCCCACTCGGGGGCGCGCGTGTCATCGTCACCACCTGTGAGGCAAAGCGCGCTGATGGGCTCAATGTTCTCCGCCCCGAGTCTGGTCGGCGCGTGGTCCAAGCCGGGGAGCCGGCGCCTCCTCCACAGGGAAATGCAATACGGAGAGACGGAGAAGCCGCTTCCTGGCGGTGAGCTGGTGGCACACTCGCTCGCTTCGCCGGGACAGGACCGGGGCGGCTTCGGCTAGCAACCGCCTGCTGGAAAACCTCTCCGATCGAGCATCCCCGTGGAGGAGCGCTGGCCCTCGGCGTCTCACACCTCGGAGTGCAGTCGCTGCGAACCAGTCGCGAGGTCGCCTCGGTCCCGCTTACGCCACCACGCCGTCAGCAGTCACGGCGGCGGGCTCGACCGGTCGTCGTAGCAGCGAGGGGTGCGGCGGCACCTCCCCAGGCTCGGCGACGCGGTCGGATCCGACCGACCGGTTGCGACCATCTCGTTTGGCGGCGTAGAGCGCGGCGTCGGCGGCCGCGACGAGCCGCTCACCGTCGCCTGCGTTTCCCGGCATCTCGCCCACCCCGGCGCTCACCGTCACCGGCACCGCGGTGACGTCGCGAGCAACCGCAGCGCGCAGCGCTCGGCAACGCGCAGCGCATCGAGGCCGCTGCAGTCAGGGAGCAGCACGACGAACTCGTCGCCGCCGTAACGGGCTACGAGGTCGCTGTCCTTCGTGTTGCGCACCAGCGCTCGTCCGATCTCGCGCAGCACGGCATCACCGGCTTGGTGGCCGGCGGCGTCGTTCACGTCCTTGAAGTGGTCGACATCGATCACGACCAGTGACAGCGAAGAGCTGCGCCGGTACGAGCGGGCCATCTCCCGGTTGAGGGTCTCCTCGAACAGACGCCGATTTGCGAGACGAGTGAGGCCGTCGCGGCTCGCGAGGTACTCGACCTCGGCGAGCAGCGCCGCGTTGCGCAACGCGACGGCCGTCTGACTCGCCGACTGGGCGAGCGTCTCGACGGTGACCGCCGGGATCCGCCCTCGACGGCGGCCCCATTCCGCGAGCGCGACGCCGAGCGGCTCGCCGTCGGCGACCAGAGGCGCCACGACGATGTTCCGTGCCGATGGCAGGACCTGGTCCAGCACGGCGTCTCCGCCAAGTGAGCGGACCAGCTTCGGGGCGCCGGTTCTCCATACGCGCTCGGCCAGGGGGCCGATGTGAACCGGACCGGTGGCCGACACCCCGCCGGCGTCCGTTGAGATTGCCCCTTTCCACCGGTCGCCGGTGCGCGTCAGCACGACGACCCGCTCGAACCCGAGCCGGGCCCGCCCGTACTGGGCGAGCATCGCCGGGAGATCGTCGCTCGGCCGGACGTTCTCAAGCTCACGACCCAAATCGATGAGCGCCCGCAGCCCGGCCCGCCGGC
>DASPXI010000001.1:0-3169 GCA_035637335.1 Acidimicrobiia bacterium | reverse complement strand
TACTGCTCGTGATAGGTGGCGTGGTCACCAACCACGTTGACCAGCGGGGTACGGGCGCGCCGGGCGTTGTGCAGATTGGCGAGTCCGTTCCCGAGCCCCGGGCCGAGGTGGAGCAGTGTCGCCGCCGGCTTGTCGGCCATGCGGCCGTATCCGTCGGCGGCGCCCGTGACGACGCCCTCGAACAGACCGAGCGCGCTGCGCATCTCCGGCACGGTGTCGAGCGCGGCCACGAAGTGCATCTCCGAAGTGCCCGGGTTCGTGAAGCACACGTCGACGCCGCCGTCGACGAGCGTCCGGATCAGCGCCTGCGCACCGTTCATCGAATGTCTCCTGCTCAGTCGAAGAGCGTGCCCGGATTGAGGATGTCGTTGGGATCGAAGGCGGTCTTGATGCGGCGCATCAGCTCGACCTTGGTCGGGTCCTCGAGCTCGAGGTAGTACCGCTTCTTCTCCTTGCCGACGCCGTGCTCACCGGAGATGGCACCGCCGAGCGCCATAGCCGTCTCGAAGAGCCCGCGCAGCACCTTGTAGCGCCGCTCGGGGTCGGGTTGGAACACGGAGAGGTGGACATTGCCGTCGCCGGCATGGCCGCAGCCTGCAATCAGCGATTTATAGGTCTGGCCGAGCTCGCCGACCTTGGCCATGAACTCTGGGACCGCCGACCGCGGCACGACCGTGTCCACGATGTCGTCGGCGTTGTTCGCCTTGGCGACCCAGAACGCCTTCTCGCGCGCGTCGATGAGCTGCGCCGCGGCTTGGGCCGGGAGCACATAGACGTCGAGGGCGCCGAGCTCAGCGAGCTGCTCGCCGAGCGCCTGCACGTCCTCGTCGAGCCGGTCGGCGTGTGTGTTCTCCATCATCACGACGAGGTAGGCGAGGGCGTGCTCCTTGATGTCGGACGGGATTCCGAGGTCCAGGCCGACGTGCGCGGTGATGGCCGACATCGTCAGCGTGTCGATGTATTCGAGGATCAGCGGCCCGATGCCGCTGGCGACGATGGCCGGCACCGCGCGAGTGACGTCCTCGAGGACGGGAAACGGCGCGAGGACCGTTGCTTGGTGCTCGGGACGTGGATAGAGCTTCAGGATCGCCTCGGTGACGAGCGCGAGCGTGCCTTCGGAGCCGATGATGAGCTGTGTGAGGTCATAGCCGGTCGTTGCCTTGACGAACTTGCCCCCGGTGCGAATGGCGTCGCCGTTGGCGAGCACAGCTTCGAGCCCGAGCACCTGATGGCGGGTCACGCCGTACTTCACGGCGCGCATCCCGCCCGCGTTGGTCGCGACGTTGCCACCGAGACTCGAGCTGTACTCGCCCGGATACACGGGGTAGACGAGCTTGTGCGCGGCGGTGACCTCGTCGAGCTGGTCGAGGGTGACGCCGGGTTGCACGACGGCGACGTGGTTGCTCTCGTCGATCTCGACGATCTCGTTCATGCGCTCGAACGAGACAATCATCCCGCCGGGGCGCGGCACGGCAGCACCTGAGAGGCCGGTCCCGCTGCCGCGCGCTGTGACCGGGACGTTGTGTTCGTTCGCGATGCGCAGGACCGCCGATACCTCGGCCGTGCTGCCGGGCCGCACGACGAACCCGGGTGTCTCCGGTGCCGCGGTGAGCGCCTCGTCGTGCCCGTAGTCGTCGCTGATCGCGTCGCCCGTCAGCACCTGCTCGGGCGACACGGTGTCGGCGAGGAGCGCGGCGACGTCCGCCATGTCAGGGCCTCCGGCCCGTGAAGCACAAGAGCTCCACGCCCGCATCGGCGCCCGGCGGTGGGTCGACCTTGGGGCCGAACGTCCCCGTGCTGCGGAGAATCTCGTCGTTCGGCTTGAGACGCTCGAGCACGATCGCGGCTGTATCGGGGTCGAGACGCTCGTCGCCGCCGGTGGCGCGGGCGAGATCCCAGGTGTGGACGATGAGGTCGGACAAGCGGGGGATGAGCGCCATCTCGACGGGCACCTCGCCCGAACGGCCGGGCATGGTCCGGTCGAGCACCCCAGGCTGGCGCAGCGCCGCGAGCGCGGCCTCCCGCACACCGCTCCATTTCTCCTGCGCGTCGGCGCCGTCGTTGACGCGTGTGCCGAGTCCTTCCGGGATCTGCCGCTGGATTTCGATCACGTGGTCGACGAGCTGGCGCACGTCCCAATCGGTGCACGGAGTGGGGTTCGTCCACTGGTCGTCGCTGACGTCATCGAGGCGGCCGGTGAAGCGAGCGGCTGCCTCTTCGTACCGATCGATGAGGTCCACAAACCCTCCTCTACGCCAGCGCCCATCATCGCAAATCTGGACCCTCTGGTACTCTGGGGACTGCGACGCGGGGTGGAGCAGTCTGGTAGCTCGTCGGGCTCATAACCCGAAGGTCGCGGGTTCAAATCCCGCCCCCGCCACCATCGAAAACGCAGTTCAGAAGGGGTCCCGGGTGACCGGGGCCCCTTCTCGCAAGGCTCCGGGTGGGCCTGATGTCAACACTTTGTCAACACTTTTCGGCGGGGCGGTTCTGATGGGGCGAGTGGTGAGCCTCGAGCAGGAGCGAGTCGATCGGCTCGCGGATGTGATCGTCAGTGAACTGCGCTCCAACGACAACGAGGTAGTCCACCTGACATCGCACATCTCGAACATCGACGAGTGGCGTCGGGCGGCCAGGAAGGCGGGGCGGCAGCTCGGGATCCAGATCCGGACCGGCGTGTCCCGAAGGGGTGACAAGGTCTGGGCTATCGAGGAGCCCTAGATAGGCAGCACCTGCGGCAAGCTCGTTCGAGGTGCGCGCCCCTTATAACCCCGGTTTGTAACTGACTTCGGGATACGGACCGGGCGGGCGTAGACGTCAGCTGTCTCGGGTCATTTCCGAGGACCCGAGAAGATGAGGTCCGCTACCTGGGCTGCCGCTCGCTCCTGCATGGCTGGTATTGCGTGCATGTAGATGTCCTCGGTGAAGGATGTGGTGGCGTGGCCGAGACGGTCGGATATCACCTTCGTGGGGACCCCGGCGGCGAGGCCGAGTGTGGCGTAGGTATGGCGAAGGTCATGGAGGCGGATTCGATCTCGGTGACGGCGAAGGGCGGCGTGAAGAGCTACAAGACCACGCCCCTCATGACCATGGACGAAGGCCAGGGCGCGATGGTGAAGGCAGGTGGAAGCGCGTACGAGCCGCCGAAGTGACGACGTCGGCCTTGATG